>JBBTKA010000032.1:0-17195 GCA_038059145.1 Pseudomonadota bacterium | reverse complement strand
CACGTTCTCCCAAAATAAGGATTGGAACGTGTCAACTCTATTCAGGACGGGACACTGAGAATAAAAAAGGGGCCATCGCGGCCCCTTTCCTTTTATCCAACCACCTGCGAACAGGCGCGCTGACTGATTACTTCGAGTACTTCGTATACGCCCCACCCGCCTGGCTCAGCGAGTTCGGGCCTTCAGCAGCAAACACTGTACCGTCTGCATCCACAGCAACGCCTTCACCGGCAGTACCTTGGTATACACGGTCTTCACGCTCGAAGGGTGGAATCATCGCAGTGACGACATCGCTGTCGATGTGGCCAATGCGAACACCATTGCGCCAGCCTGGATGACCGGTCGGGCTGGACTCGGAGTCGATCGCATACAGCATGTCGTCTTCAGTGATGAAGATGCCGCTGATACGACTGAAGGCATAGCGCGACTCAAGGTAGTTGCCGTCCTGGTCAAAGATCTCAAGGCGGTGGTTACCACGGTCGGCTACCCAGAGACGGCCGCGTGAATCGAACTCCATCGCGTGCGGAGTACGGAACTCGCCGTGACGCACACCGATCTCGCCCCACTGCTTGATGAACGTGCCATCCGGCGCGAACTTCATGATGCGCGAGGTTTCGCCGTTGGCTTTGCCCTCGGCAATCGCTGCGTTAGTCGTCATACCTTGAGCGTTGTGGCCGTCAGACACGTAGATACTGCCATCAGGACCAACAATCACATCGTTCGGCTGGTTGAAGTGCGCACTGTCGTTGCCTGTCTGGCCGGGCGTTCCCAGGCTCATCAACAGCTCGCCTGTCGGGCTGAACTTGTGTACCTGCTGACCCTTGGTGCCGTCAGCATTGGTGGCAAAGTCGGTTACCCACACGTTGCTCTCGGAATCCACGTGGATACCGTGCGGTGTCACCATGACGCCTGCGCCGAAGTTGGCCAGAACTGCACCGGTGTTGCGGTCAAATTTGAAAATCGGGTCAACGACGTTGGTATCACAAGTCACCGGAGCACCCGCGCCGAAGCTGCCTGCGCCGCAACGCTCATAGGCCCAGATCTGGCCGTCATTCGGGTCAATGTCGATCCCTGCGGTGGAGCCCCAGGTACGGCCTGCTGGCAATGCACCCCAGTTCTGGGTGACGACAGGGTTAGGATTGGGCATGCCTTCGCCGGTGATGTTGTTACCGATTGGGGCAGGCGCTGCGACTGGTGCGGGCGCAGCGGCCGGGGCAGCTGCAGCAGGGGCTTGTGCGGACGCGGTAGGTGCAGCGGGCTCACTGCAGCCAACCAGCACTGCGCTGGCACAGGCGATAGCAGTAAAAAGCAGTTTTCGTGACGGTGTCATGGCGGCTCCTTATTATAGTGTTGTTATTGATATCAGTTCTAACGGACCGTTGGCTGAGCTTTCTCGGCTTGAGGCGGAGCATAAAAGCTATCGCAGCGTAAGTCCAATCAGACGCAGAAAGCTCTCAGCCCAATACTGGCTCGAACCTGACGTCTCTATTGTGGGTCGTTTTCGCTTAGAAAAAAGGCCAGGCGCTCCGCATAACCGGTGCCAGTCAGCGCGTTCATGTGGTTGTAGCCCGGCAGCACGAAGTTGGTGAAGTTTTTGAGCTCACGAGTCATTCGGACAGTCTTGGGAAACGGAGCATCACTGGAGCCATTGATGGCCATGACGGGAATGGTCACGGCAGTAAGATCGATCGGATAGCGGGTTGGTACGGGATCGGTCAGGGCTGCTGTCCAGTCGAACTCGGCGGCCGGGTCCACATTCTCAGGCAGATCGATCACTCCAGAACCCCCTCCACTGGCGGTAATCAGCCTCTCAGGGGCGTAAGCCAGTACTGCAAAAGTGGTGAAACCACCCATCGAGTAACCATGCATGTGCACCTTGTCCAGCTCCAGATGGTCCAGCAGTTCGAGTACGTCCCGCACGATGCCGGGCTGACGCTCATTCACGACCTGGCTTTGTCCGTGATTGCGCATGTCGATGGCGATCACTCGGTGGCGCTTGGCCAGTTCCTGGGCAACGCCAGGGTTGTACCAGTTGCTCTGCGCGCTGGAAGTGAAGCCATGTATCAACACCACTGGCGTACCACTAGTGCCATCAGTAATGTAATGCAGGCGCACACCATCGGAGGTGTTGAAGAAATGGGATTCCGGCTCTGCGTGAACGGCAAGACTGCAGATGGTCAAGAGCAGGATACTGAATGATTTCATGATGCCTGACATGGTGGGCTCTCCGGTGTCGATGTCTGAGTATTCTGCAGCGAATGTAGCCCGTCTTCGCCGCTCAGGCAATCGTTCTTGAACGACCTTACACGCCTGTCGAGCGGAACCGTTGCCCGCGCTCCGCAAGATTGAGCAGCTCATACAACAGCTCGATGCAGTCCGGATCAGTCTCGCGGTCGATCAACGCTTCGATGTAATCGACGTCGTAATAAGCTTCGTCAGCATAAGTGAGCAAGTAGTCGAGATAGTACGCGCGAAATTCTGCGCGCGGATCTTCAATCAGCCCCTGAGCGCTGGCCAGAATATTTTCGTTCTCCTGACCCAGCGCGGAAAGAATGTAGAGGCCGTTGAGTTTGCGCAGAGGTTCTTGTGAATTTTCCATCTCTTTGGCTTCACGATACAGTTGTGTGTGGTCACCGTTGCGCTCGACAAATGCTTGCAGCGATGCAAGCTCCACAGCCTCGAAACTCGCCAGCCGATACTGCCGCCATCCTGTCGCAGAGACTGCAACCAGCACCACGCAGGCGACACTCACACGCAGCATTTGTGGCCATGAAAACCACGCGTGGCGAATGGGCTTCTGCGTCGCAATTTTCTGTCGCGCTGCGGCCTCCAACGAGTGCGCTAATCGCTGTCGACTCTGCGTCAACTCCATCTCTACAGGTTCGATGCCGTCGTAGAGATTTTTCAAATCTCGATGTTCCACTTGCGAACCTCCTCGTCGGCACGAATCTTTTCCCGTGCGCGATGTATGTGTGTCTTGGCTGTGCTGACGCTGCATTCGAGCAGCGCGGCGATATCGTCGATAGACCATTGCTCGACATAGAAAAGATGAAAGGCAATCTGCTGCGGACCCAGCAATTTTTTCTGTGCGTTGGTCACCGCTTGCAGCTGCGCCGTGCGCTCCCAGTTATCACCTTCGACGGCGATGTCTTCTTCAGGCTCGAAGGTTTTGCGGCTGCGAACGAAACTGAGGCACTGGTTGAGCGCGATGCGATGCAGCCAGGTGTAGAAAGCACAGCTGCCATTGAAACGCGGCAACGCCAGATAGCACGCCGTAAAAATATCCTGATACAGATCGTCGCGATCGAAGCGATTGCCAGTGAAGCGCAAGATCACGCCCATCACTCTTCTGTCATGAGTTTCGAGAAGTCGCGTGAAAGCACGATGGTCACCTGCTCTCGCGAGAGCAACCAACGTCGCTTCACTTTCAACACTCAACGCTACCTCCACTGCAGGTTCGTGAATGTTTGTTTCACATGGCACGTATGCCGTCTCTGCTGCCAACTTGTTCAACCCTTTTTACGAACGTGCCATCAATTGCGAAAGTTCAGCTGCAGATCACCGCGCTCAACATCAAAACTCACGAAACTGCTGCCGGACCCTCTGACATGATCAACGCGCTCGCCGCGCTCGCGATTCTGGGTAACGACATCCTCTCCTGTAATCATCACATCACCCCTCCTGGTTTCGCCTGACAGCGTGAAATCCGTCGCCGCAAAAATATCCAGACGCACATTGCTGCGCTGTCCTTCAACATCCACATCGTGCAGATCCTGAATCTCGATATCATAGTTGCCGCGCGTACTGACGATTTTAAAGTCGTTGCGTACGTCGGTGATACGCCCGGTACTGCGGCTCGTGTCGATATCAACTCGACCTGCAGGCGCGGCGATCTCCAGCTGTGAACGGTGCGCCTCGACCTTCAGCGAGGCCGCATCGGGAAGCACGATCACGAAGCGAATCTCGGGATAGTCATAGTCGTTGAGGCCGATGAAGTCAAAATCGACTTTCTCGTCAGGGTCATCATAGTTCACCTCGATGGCGACGTCCGACAGCGAGCGGTCGATGTTGATGGCGACCTCGTCCACCACCTCCTGCTCGTCATGCTCGATGTAGACGGTAATCTCGATGGCATCGACGCTACCGGTGGTGATCTCCAGTTCGCCACGATGGCTCTCGATGGAAAACCGCACGTCCGGGTTCACCGGGATAGTCTCTTGAACGATTCTCTCGACAGCATTGGCGCTGGCGGACAGCAGAAAGAACGCAAGCAGAATGGGGGTACGCATGGCAACAGGCTCCTGGGTTGGCGAATGAATTCGGTTTCTCTATAGCCTTGGTAGCGTGAGGCTGAATTTGGTTTACATACTGTAAACACTACAGCACACGCTAAGGCTGGTGTAATCTCCTCTCAGCTCTGTCAGTGTCAACCTTCTCAATTTCCGGAATCAGTGCATGCCTCCTCGCAAACCGCTCTACATCTCCTACGCCGGCCCCACCCTGCTCGAAACCCCGCTGCTGAACAAGGGCTCCGCGTTCACCGAGGACGAGCGGCGTGCCTTCAACCTGCTCGGCCTGCTGCCGCCGCGCTATGAAACCATCGAGGAGCAGGTCGAGCGTGCCTACCGGCAGTACCGCAGTTTCGAGCTGCCGATCAACCAGCACATCTACCTGCGCGCCATGCAGGACACCAACGAGACGCTGTTCTATCGCCTCGTCAGCGAGCATCTGGTGGAGATGCTGCCGATCATCTACACGCCGACCGTGGGCGAAGCCTGCGAGCATTTTTCGGACATCTACCGCCGCGCCCGGGGGCTGTTCATCGCCTTTGAAGAGCGCGAGTTCATGAGCGACATCCTGCAGAGCGTCACCAAGGATCTGGTCAAGGTGATCGTGGTCACCGATGGCGAGCGCGTGCTGGGACTCGGCGACCAGGGCATCGGCGGCATGGGCATCACGATCGGCAAACTCTCCATCTACACGGCCTGCGGTGGCGTCAGCCCCGCCTACACCCTGCCGGTGGCTCTCGACGTGGGCACCAACAACCAGACGCTGCTGGATGACCCGATGTACATGGGCCGTCGCCATCCGCGCATTCCGCGTGAAGACTACGACGCCTTTGTGGACCAGTTCATCAACGCCGCGCAGGAACGCTGGCCAGGTGTGCTGATTCAGTTCGAAGACTTCGCCCAGCCCAACGCCATGCCGATTCTGCAGCGCCACCGTCACCGCGTGTGCTGCTTCAATGACGATATTCAGGGCACAGCCGCTGTGACGCTGGGCACTTTGCTGGCGGCCAGCCGCAAGAAAGGCGAACGCCTGCGTGATCAGAAGATCGTGTTCGTAGGCGCCGGCTCGGCAGGTTGCGGCATCGCGGAGCTGATCATCAGCGCGATGATCGCGCAGGGGCTGGACGAGGCGCAGGCCCGCGCACAGATCTTCATGGTCGATCGCTTCGGGCTGTTGACGGAGGGGATGGAAGACGCCATCGCAGGCATGATGGATTTTCAGAAGCGATTGTTGCAGCGCAGAACTGCTCTCGCCGACTGGCATATCGAAGCTGGCAACTCATACGCCAGCCTCCTCGACGTGGTGAACAACGCACAGCCGACGGTGCTGGTCGGCGTTTCCGGCAAGCCTGGTCTGTTCACCGAGACCATCATCCGACAGATGCATGCCACCTGCCCCCGCCCGATCATTCTGCCGCTGAGCAACCCGTCGCGCCTCGTCGAGGCGCACCCGGCGCAGGTCATCGAATGGACGAACGGCGAGGCCATCGTCGCCACCGGCAGCCCCTTCGGCTCTGTGGACTCCGGCGGCAAGACCTACAACATCGCCCAGTGCAACAACAGCTACATCTTCCCCGGCATCGGCCTGGGGGTGATCGCCGCCAAGGTCAACCGCGTCACCGACGAGATGCTGATGGTGGCGAGCATCACACTGTCCGAGTGCGCGCCGCTCTCAGACGAGCGCACCGCGTCGATTCTGCCGCCACTGACCGCCCTCCCTCAGATCAGCCGCCAGATTGCCTTTGCCATCGCCAAGACCGCGATGAGTCAGGGTCATGCGCCCTTGAAGACAGACGAGGAATTGCGCGAGGCCATCGAGCGCAACTTCTGGTCACCCCAGTATCGGGAGTATCGGAGGATTGCGTCGCGGGCGCGGTGAGGTTCGTTTACAGCCCAGGGTGTCTTTATTCCATTGTGGGGATTGTGTCTGATAAGCCTGATCGATAGTCTGAGGCGCAAACAACAATGGTCCTTCGCATATGTTTCATTACAAATCGCTCTACTTTCAGGTTCTGGTGGCAATCGCCATCGGCATTATTCTGGGGATAATCGCCCCCGAGTCAGGCGCGGCAATGAAACCGCTGGGCGATGGCTTCATCAAGCTCATCAAGATGATTATTGCGCCGGTGATTTTCTGCACTGTCGTCATGGGCATTGCCGGCATGGAAGACATGAAGTCGGTCGGCAAGACCGGCGGCTATGCTTTGCTGTACTTCGAAATCGTGAGCACGCTGGCACTGGTGATCGGCCTCGTGGTCATCAATCTGGTCCAGCCGGGCGTCGGCATGAATATCGACCCGGCGACGCTCGACGCGGGTTCGGTGGCCACCTACGCGGCCACGGCCGAGAATCAGTCCACTGTTGATTTTCTTTTGAACGTCATTCCGACGACAGTCGTTGACGCGTTTGCACGGGGCGAAATTCTGCAGGTCCTGCTGTTCTCGCTGTTCTTCGGTTTCGCACTGCATGCCATGGGCGAAGCTGGCAAACCCGTGTTCAATTTCATCGATGCGCTGTCCCACGTCCTGTTTCGCATCATCGGTTACATCATGAAAGTCGCGCCCATCGGTGCATTCGGAGCTATGGCGTTCACCATCGGTCGATACGGCGTGGAGTCGCTGATTTCGCTGGGTGCGCTCATGTTGTGTTTCTATGCAACCTGCCTGTTATTCGTGTTTATCGTGCTTGGCCTCATCGCACGCCTGCACGGTTTCAGCATTTGGAAGTTCGTGGTCTACATTCGCGAAGAACTGGCGATTGTGCTGGGTACGTCGTCCTCCGAATCCGTGCTGCCACGCATGATTCACAAGATGGAAGTGGTCGGATGCCGCAAATCGGTTGTCGGTCTGGTGATCCCGACAGGCTATTCATTCAATCTCGATGGCACGTCGATCTATCTCACGATGGCGGCGATCTTTCTCGCACAGGCGACCAACATTCCGCTGTCGCTGATGGACCAGCTGGGATTGCTCGCAGTACTGGTGCTTACCTCGAAGGGCGCCGCCGGGGTGACGGGCAGCGGTTTCATCGTGTTGGCCGCGACCTTGTCGGCGACGGGCACAGTGCCCGTGGCGGCATTGGCGCTGGTACTTGGCATTGACCGCTTCATGTCGGAAGCGCGTGCGCTCACCAACCTGGTCGGCAATGGCGTAGCCACAATCGTCGTGGCGAAATGGTGCGGGCAGCTCGATGAGAAAAAAATGCGCGAGCATATTGGCTAGGGCTCAGAGTCGCGACATAACTGTGCGCCACAACAAGCCGAGCTCTTCGGCCGGCACCGCGCCCTCCACAGCAAGCTGATGCCGGCACAGCAACTAAATCAAGTCGAGAAGGCGCTTCCACCTCAGGTCATAGCGCTGTCAGATCTCGTTTCTGCGCGCCGCCTGGATGATGTGATCCGCCGCCCTGAAGGCCAGGGCCATGATGGTCATCGTCGGCTGCCCCCGTCCCGAGGTCACCATGCTGCCACCGTCTACCATGAAGAGATTCGGCACATCATGCGAGCGGTTGTAGCGGTCCGCCACCGAGGTCGCAGGGTCGTTGCCCATGCGGCAGGTTCCCAGCAGGTGCACGCCACCGGTCTGGCCATTGCGAGCGTAAGAGCCAACTTTCTTTATCGCCCCCACGGCGTCCAGCATCTCCATCGAGATGTCGTGGAAGAATTTCATCGTGGCGATGTCGTCGGGGTGATTCATGAAGGTGGTACGCAGTGCCGGACGGCCCCATTTGTCTTTGACCTCTGGGTCCAGCGTGATGTTGTTGGTGGACAGCGGCAACGTGGTGCAGTGGCCGTTGAACGAGGCTGTGTGCGTGAACTTCTGCGCGAGGTTGCGCTTGAATTCGCTGCCCCAGCTCGCGTCGGAGAACGTCCCGCCACGCATGGCTGAGGCCATCGGCAATCCGCGTGTGAGTGACCGCGAATCGATGCCGCCACCGCCATAGAAACCATGTTTCGGATCGATGCTGTAGAAGTCGTGGATCACCCGCGTGGTGGCAATACTCTTGTGACCGTTGATCTCCTCCGGGAACAGACCGGCGGCATTGGAAGAGCCATTGAACATGAGGTTCTTGCCAACCATGCCGCTGGAGTTTGCCAAGCCGTCGGGGAATTGCGCCGAGGCCGACAGAAACAGGAGTCGAGGGGTCTCCGCACCATTCGCGCACAGCACAACCGCCTTCGCCTTCTGTGCCTGCTCAGTGCCGTCTTCTTCCCAATACACCACTTCATTGACGCGACCATTTTCATTGGTGTTGACGCGTGCAACTGTACAGCCAGTTCGCAACTCGCAATTGCCCGTCGCCAGCGCCTGCGGAATCATCGTGACGGCAGTGGATGACTTGGCCGCCACCTCGCAGCCGAAACCGTTGCAGAATCCGCAGTGAACGCAGGCCGGTCGTCCGTTCAAGGGTCATGCCGGCGATCGTCATGTAGCGCATGGTGCCAAAGAACTCCGTCTCCTCGATGCTGACCAGCAAGGCGTCCTGTTGCTCCGGCGTCAGCGCGCTGAAACTCGCGCTGCCATAGGTGGATTGCGCGGTGGCCTGCAAAGACGCCAGGCCCTCTCGCATTGGCGCGAGGGCTTCGGTGCGCGAGGTGCCGAGCACATTGTCGATGAAGTAGATAACGCCGGCCTCGGTGGCGCCGGGTGTCTCGTCTGTCGGAATGATGCGCGCGGCGATGGCGGCAAATTCTCTGGCCTCATCGCTGCCGAGGACTTTGAAAGCGCTGTTGTCCAGCATTGCTTCGCTTGCGGCGGCGCTGCTGCTCATGATGACCGGCAGAGAAAGCACGATCAGCGAGTTGCGCGCCGCAATCCCGGTCTGGCGAAGGAATGCACGTCTGGATAATTGGATCTCGTTCACGGAAATACACTCCTGAGTCAAAGAGAGTTCACGGAGAATGCGATGAATTTTTTAGAGTTGTGTGCGTTACTTCGGCATGCGTGAGGCGCGGACCTCGATCTCGACAAGCCAGTTCTCATTCACCAGATCGGCCACGACAACAGTGGTGCGCACAGGCTTGGTCGGATTCGCTTCCGTGCCGAAGAACTGCAGGTAACCATTGTTGATGCCTTCGAAGTCAAACTCACCGTCCGCGCCAGCAACGCCGAAAATGCGCACCTGCACGATGTCGGACATGGACCAGCCCTGCTCTTCCAGCGTCGCCTTGAACTTCTCGAAGATGTTGACGGTCTGCTGCTCCATGTTGCCCCAGCTGCCATCGGCGGCGGGTGAAGCACCAGCACCACTCAAATAAAGAGTCTCGGCACCGGCGGGGATGTAGATGTTGTTGAACAGCACGCGGCTTTCACCGGTGCGAACGATTTCCTGGGCACTTGCGGTGACAGAAAGAAGGGTCGCTGCCATGGCAGCCGTCAGGCAAACGGTCTTGAGCAGAGCTTTCATTGTTTGGTTCCTCTTACGGTGAGTTGCGTGTCAGGTACAGGTGCATCGTGAAGAGGGAATTGCGGAAAGTCCTACCAGTTTTGTTCCGAATTTCTAATGCTGGAAAAGATCGCTAAATCAGATGGATAGAAGCGACAATCGCGGAACACGCAGCGCTGCAGGAGAAATTTGAAGGTCATTGGTAGAAAAAGGAGGTCGAGGGATTGAGCGAAAACCGGGTATTACGAGATCGGCAAACCAGCGAACCCTACTCTGTTGTAAAGTTCACCGGCGTGCGCGGGGCTTTTGACTGCGTGGTTCAAGCGGCGGCTGCGAGCGACATGCTCAATGTGATGAGCAGGACTACAACACCCATGAGCACCAACCCCAGTTTGATGAAGTTGCTTTTAAGCGAAGACATATTGCACCTCAATGACAAAGTTGAAGAAATTGACTCGGGGCTAGTATGCGAGTTTTTCGGCGCGGGGCATTGAGACAGATCAAGAATCCGGTTCATCAAATATGCGCAGGTACGGCGCGAACACGAAGAGACGATTGCGTGACTGCCCCGTGATCTCCTCCAGAATGTTGTGTTGCTGCAGCATGGCGACTAACGCATTGGCGGGACGATACGTCGTCTTCATTACCTTCACGGCAGCATCGACACTGATCACCGGTTCTTTGAAGAGATGGTTCAGCAGCAGATACGCTGAGGGAGCGCGACGACCAAAATTCTCGCCGATGGTTTTTTCCGTGCTCACTTTCAGCTGCAGAATGCGGCCCAGCGTATCGCTCGCCTGAGTCGCCGTTTCTGCGACGCCCACGAGAAAATATTTCAACCATTGCTGCATGTCGTTGCGAGTTCTGACAAAGGTGAGATTGTCGTAATACAGACTCTTGTTCTTCTCGAAGAACGCTGAGAGATAGAGCAAGGGTTTGTCCAGAACGCCTATCGCAACAAGATAGAGCGTAATCAAGAGGCGACCGATACGGCCATTGCCATCCAGAAACGGATGGATAGTTTCGAATTGGTAATGCGCGATGGCGATGCGGATGAGTGCAGGGATTTGCAGCTCATCGTTATTGAGGAATTTTTCCAGATCGCCCATCAACTCTGGCACATGCTCCTGACTGGGAGGAATAAACGCGGCATCGGCAAGACTGGCCCCGCCAATCCAGTTCTGAGTGCTGCGAAACTCTCCAGGCGCCTTGTGCTCCCCACGAACGCTGTCCATCAGAATGGCGTGCGTCTGGCGGATCAGCCGCGAGGAGATCGGCAGGGTTTGCAGTTCGCTGATCGCCGCGTTGAGCGCAAGGATATAGTTGTTGACCTCTTTCCAGTCATTCCTTCTCTCGGGAGTAATTTCTGCCTCGGGGAGCAATGCTTCGTCCATGTTGGTTTGTGTTCCTTCAATCCGGCTGGACAGCACCGCTTCCTTGGTCACATGCAGCCTGATGAACAGATCGATGTCTGGAACCAGCCGTGAAAAGGCATTCAACTCGCCCAGTTTGACGGCCGCCTTTTCGAGCAACTGATTAATGGCGGGCGAGGTCCATTGCCAATCATCGTTGACCATCGATGGCAGGAAGTAGTTGTACTGATAGCCCTTTCGATACTCTCCTGCTCTGTACGTATCCAGTGTGACGCTCATTCGCCGCTCCTGAGTGCTCGAAAGTAACATAAAAATCATCGTGTGATACTTTATCGCAAAAAAGTATCATATGCGAATTCATATAGTACTTTCCCGAATGGGGACGGTCGACACTATCCAGCACGCTTGTCTACCAAGCGCTGAGCGTCGGCTCTCGCAAACTTTGACCAATCCCCGCCAGACAGTCGTCTCGAAATTGGGTGTAAATGGGCGTAGTATTGGCGCATGCTGAAAACTCACTCCCTGCAGATCACCCCGGAGATCCTGAATCTGATCTCCAGAATCGACGAGTTCAAGGGGGCGTGGCGCGCCTTGGGTGCGCTGGCGCCTGATCGACTGTCGGCCCTGCGGCGCGTGGCTACGATTGAGAGTGTTGGCTCCTCTACCCGAATTGAAGGCAGCAAGCTATCCGACCGGGAGGTCGAGCGCCTGTTGTCAAACCTCGAGATCAAATCCTTCGCCACCCGCGATGAACAGGAAGTGGCAGGCTATGCGGAACTGATGGATATGGTCTTTGCCTCATGGCAGGACATCCCGTTTACCGAGAATCACCTCAAGCAACTGCATCAGGTACTCCTGCGCCACAGCGAAAAGGACGCCTGGCATCGCGGTCAGCACAAAACCAACTCCAACAGCGTCGCTGCTTTCGACGAAACCGGCGCGCAGATTGGCATCGTTTTTCAAACCGCCTCGCCGTTTGACACCCCTCGTCTCATGACGGAGCTCATCGGCTGGGTGAACGAGGAACGTGAGACATCGCACCTGCATCCCCTGCTTGTCATTGCGTTATGTGTGGTTGTGTTTCTGGAAATTCATCCCTTCCAGGACGGCAACGGCCGACTCTCCCGCGCACTGACCACGCTGCTGCTCCTGAAAGCAGGCTACGCGTATGTGCCTTACAGTTCGTTGGAAAGTGTGATCGAACAGAGCAAGGAGGCCTATTACGTGGCGTTGCGACAGACCCAAGGCACGATCCGCACGCAGGCGCCGGACTGGCAACCGTGGCTGACCTTCTTCCTGCGCTCACTGGCAGAGCAGGTTCGCCGACTGGAGAAGAAGGTCGAGCGTGAGAAGATTGTGCTGGCTGCCATGCCTGAGCTGCAATTACAGATCGTCGAGTTCGCGCGTGAACATGGCCGCATCACCATCGGCGACGCGATCAAGCTGACCAGCGCCAGCCGCAACACACTCAAGCAGCATTTCCGCTCACTGGTCGAACGCGGCACACTGAATCAGCGTGGCAGCGGCCGTGGGGTTTGGTATGACTTGCGCTGAGGAGTGACGGGCAGGGGCGCGTGAATTGCGTTAGGTCCCTGCGGAATTCCTGTTAAGCTCCGCAGCACAGTAGCTGTCGGCGTTCCAACCGTGCAGTGAGCCCGGCCCCATCGCAAATTCGTTCAAGAAAAGAGGGTGCAGTTCCAGACCCCGGTACTCAAAACATGAGCAAGCTGTTCGACGAACTCAAACGCCGCAAGGTGGTCCGTGTAGCCAGCGTGTACGCGGTGGTGGCATGGCTGCTGATTCAGGTGACCAACAACATCGTGCCCGCGCTGCAATTGCCGGCGTGGGCAACCACCTTGATTGTGGTGCTGCTGTTGATCGGCTTTCCCATTGCGCTGGTGCTGGCCTGGGCCTTTGAGGTCTCACCGGGCGAGGTGTAAAGGCAAGGCGCGGCGGATGCCCCGTGGGGCGGTCAGATTCCGGTCGCGCAAACCGCCAATACCAAATTGCTGTACGCCACCTTTGCGCTGGTGCTGGTCGTGGCGATTTTCCAGATCGCAGAGCGTTTCATGGGCGATGGCCCGACAACGCCAACCCCAAGCGGCAGTCAACTCAGTGCCGGGCTTTCACCACTACGCTCGGCCTTGCCGCTGGGCAATCTGGAGCGGTTCGGGAGCGGATTACGCAGCCACATCGCATTGTCCCCGGATGGACGCTGGCTGGCGTACACCGCCCGCTTTAACGGAGCGATCAATGTAGAGCTTCGGGATCTGGTCACCGGTGAGACCCGAACTCTGGTGGAAGAGTCCGTGGCGCAAAACACATTCCCGTACAACCTGTCCTTTTCTCCCTCAGGAGAGCAGATCCTGTCCTATGTGAACGGCTCTGGTGACATTCATGTCATTCCGAGAGCCGGGGGACGTCGGCAAGCGCTGGCCGTTAACACGGCCCCCTACAGCGTGTCTGGATCCTTTTATGGTGCTCCGGGATGGCTTTCAGAGCGCAGCATTGTCTTTACCAACAGTAGTGGTGTACTGCAAACACTGCATATCCCGACGGGCGACATCGTCACGCTGGACATCCCCGAAATTGACGGTGAAGCAAACATCTACCCGAGGCTGATGGGCGATGGGCCGTGGCTGCTGTACACCGTGTTGACGAGCGAAAGTGTCACGTCAGCCCGGCTGGATGCCTTCAATATGGACACCGGCGAGACCAGGAAACTGGTGGCGGATGGCTTCAACGGTCACTATCTGCGCACCGGTCTCCTGGTCTTCATGCGCGACAATGGACTGTGGGGCAGTGCGTGTTGACGAACAGTCGATGCAAATCAGTGGCAGCGAACAGCTTATCGAGGACCGAATCGAAGCCAATCTGACGCGTGGTCATGCCAGTTACGCCCTGTCGGCTGACGGCAGGCTGGTGTATCTGGAGGGGAACGATGTAGCGTCAGGGGGTACTCGGTGGGTGCTGAGCTCTCGCAATGGAGAGCGGCAAACGCTCAATCTACCCGACAACGCTCATCATCCGGTGTTTTCTCCGGACGGTCGACAGTTGGCTATGACGATACGACAAGATGTCTCTGCGCTTGGCACGGGTCCTAATGAGGATATCCTTGGCTACGTCGCGCTGTATCAGCTTGACGATGGATCACTGACACGCCGCAGCTTCACCGGCGCCGCTTTCCGGCCCAAATGGACACCCGACGGCAAACAGCTTGTCTATGGCATGTTCATGGACAACGCATGGGGCCTGTGGATCACAGCTGCCGATGGCAGTGGCCAACCTAGCCAATTGCTGACAGCAACGGAGCCGGTGTGGCCGGAATCGATCACGCCGGACGGTGGCGGCTTGATTTACGGAATTGGCGTGTTCACCCGAGGTGGTGATCGATTGCATCTGCTCTCTCTGCTGGAAACCGCAGCCACCGGCCTGCCACTGCTGGAGTTCGGCGACAGGCAGATCGGCGCGGCGATCTCGCCCGATGGGCGCTTTATTGCCTACACCAGCAACGAACTGAACCGTGGCAACGGTGACGAGCGGGCCTCCGTTCGTGACCTCATCGTGAGCCCGCTCCCCAACGTGAATGATGGCCAGTGGCAGATCACCAGCACGACCGCTGTGGCAAATGCTGTCTGGGACAGCAGCGGCAAGAGCTTGTACTTCTGGTCCGTCAGTGGCGATATTTACCGCGTGCCCGCCGACCCGGAAAATGGTTTCCGCCAGGGCGCTCCCGAGCTTGTGTTCGATTCGACCTTGCAACAATCGTCCACTAGCCAGGCTCCAATGTTTGCGGTCTCGCCGGATGAACAACTCTTCCTTTACCGCGAACTTACAGAGGAAAGGGCCGTTATTGCGGCCGAGACGACCCTTGCAGTGCTGGTGGACAACTGGGCTGAAAAGGTGAAGCAGCTGTTGCCTGTTACGAATTGAAGAATGGCGACGCTTTCACCCCTTATGCGACAAATAGATTCGTTCAGCGACAAATAAACCCATTTATATGTCGCTATTGGAGTGAGGCGGAATATGTGGAACCTTAACGAAGTCACCAGCATCGAGTACCGGTCGGGGCACACCTTCTTGATTTCCTTTGATGACGGCGTGGCGGGCGTGGTGGATTTCTCCGAATATCTGAATCGCGGGCCGGTCTTTGCGCCCTTGCGTGATCTGGATTTCTTTCGCAAGGCACGCATCGAAGGAGGCACGATTGCCTGGCCGAATGGTGCCGATATCGCACCCGAGACCTTGTATGAAAAGTGTCAGCTGGCTGCGGCCTGAATGTTCAAAGATTGGAAAATGCGTTTCAGCGGAAACGTCGTTCTTCACCGCCCACGCTCCTCCGCAATCCTCGCCTCTATCGACGCCCGGCGCTCAGCCACCAGCTCATGCCATGGCTGTTGCTGCAGCAGCGGATGTGGGCGCACCTGCACGCGCAGCTGCTCCATGATGCCCTCGAACGGCGCCTCGGGGTGGCCGGTCAAGTAGATGTCCGGGTTCAGTTTGTCGAGATTGTCGAAGCCAAACAGCGAGTCTTCCGCCAGCGTCGGGAAACGCGGGTTGTTGACGATCTGCACGCCGTCGTTCGGCCCGTTGCAGCCGAAGATCACCACGTTCACTGTCTCCCCTGGGTTCTGAGGATCATCCTGCGTGTCCGTGCTCCAGGTGGTGCAACCCGGCGTGTGGCCCGGCACCAGCGTCGGTGTCATGGTGGTGCCGCCGAGGCTGATGCTCTCGCCGTCCTGCAGGCGTCTATCCACTTTTACCGGCTCCCAGCCTTCGAAACCCAGTGGCGACAGATCTCTGCCTGCTTCCAGGGCATCTGCATCGGCCTCCAGCGCCATCACTTGGGCGCCAGTCATGCGCTGCAGGACGGCGTGGGCCTGCACGTGATCGAAGTGCGCGTGGCTGGACAACATGATCTTGATGTCGCTCATGCGAAAGCCGAGCTTCTCGACGCTGTCGCGAATCGTGCTGCTCATCTCGTTGACGCCCGAGTCCACGAGAATGTGCCCCTCCGGTGTGGCAATCAGATAGATGCCGATGTTGGTGGAGCCAACGAAGTAGATGTTGCCGACGATGCGGAAGGGTTCGAGAGGCACCGCCTGTCGGCCGTGATAACTCTCCCCTGCCGCCACTTTCTCGGCCATCGTCATGGTGTCGAAACGGCCGGTCTGCGCGCTGGCTTGCGAGAGTGTCAGCAGCGCCAATACGGAAAAGGCCAATGCGGAGATAAGGATCTGCAGCGATTTTTTCATTCTGACTCCATGGTGCGGTTGACGGCCAAGGCACTCCAGGACTGGCAGGTGGGCATCACCTCCAGCGTGTTGATGTTCACATGCGCGGGCATCGCGTTCACCCAGTGCATGATGTCGGCGACATCCTCGGCACTGAGCGGCTTCGTGCCTTCGTAGACTTTGTCTGCACGGGCGTCGTCGCCCTTGAAGCGCACGTTGGAGAAATTGGTCTCGGACATGCCCGGCTCGATGCAGGTGACGCGGATGCGTTTGCCCAGCAGATCCGCACGCAGGCCGCGCGAGAAGTTCTGCACGAAGGCCTTGGTGCCGCCGTAGGTATTGCCCCCGGGATACGGCCAGTTGCCCGCCGTGGAGCCGATGTTGATGATGTGCCCGCGATTACGCTCCACCATTCCCGGCAGCACCGCGCGGGTGACGCGCAACATGCCGGTGATGTTGGTGTCGATCATCGTTTCCCAGTCCGAAAAATCCACCTTGTGCGCGGGCTCCAGACCGAGCGCGAGGCCGGCACTGTTGATCAGCACATCGATGTTTTGGAACTCTTCCGGCAGCGTGGCGAAGAACGCGGCCACGGACTCGGGTTTGGTGACATCCAGCGCGGCGACGTGGATGCGACAGTGGGACGTGGATGCTGACAGCGCACTGGCAAGCGCGGTGAGCTTGTCGAGGCTCCTGGCGGCGAGGATCAATTTGCAGGGTTCTTGCGGATGATTCTGCGCAAACTTTCTGGCAGCAGCGGCGCCGAAGCCGGAGGAGGCGCCGGTGATGAGGACGACTTTGGTCATGGGGTTTCCCTCGGATACCTTGAAAATCCCGCGTGTGCTGCGGGAATTTCAAGGTAACTATTTATTTCTGGCGAGAGTACCAGTAATTCTGGCTGGTGTGGGAGCGGG
>JBBTKA010000031.1:941-9530 GCA_038059145.1 Pseudomonadota bacterium | reverse complement strand
TCCACGCGCACATTTACCCGGCCGATGGCGGCCTGCTGCTGCCCGCTCTGCTGACCAAGCTGTGTCTGCAGTGGCAGGTCACAGGCGGGAATGGGCAGGCGCGGGTCGATGCTGCTGACGACGATCTCGATGCGTTGCCCGGCGCCGCCGGTGCCGTGCATATCGGCGATAAAGCTCTCCACTGCCTCACGAATCTGTTGATGCCCGCTGCTGCCGACGGTCTGCGCCTGCGCGCCGCCAATGCTGGCCGCCGCGATGCCGAGCGCCAGTGCTGCACTCAATAGCCTGCTCTGCATGGTGCGCAGCACATGGCAGTGCCCGCGCCGCCTGGCTGGCTTGAGGTGATCTTCGGGTAAAGCACTGCTCATCGCTGCCGACTCTCTGTTAACTGCAAGCTGGTTGCTACGGGTTATCTGTTCGCCTCGTGGCCACGGCGGGTTTAGTCAATTTTCCAGCGCTGGCCCCGCTTGCGGCTGTCTCTGCCAGGTATCGAAGCAATATGCGTGCCGTGTTACGCCGACCCAGGCAGGATTTATTTGCCGTTAGCACTTCAGGAATGCATGGCCGTAGACGATAAATTGATCAGACCCCGGGAGTCCCAGACTCCCTCTACTCACAATACGATGCGGAGATCGACATGGCTGGCTTAATGGAGTCAGTAAACCAGCGCACGCAACTGGTCGGGCAAAACCGGCTGGAGCTGCTGCTGTTCAAACTGGCGAGCAATCAGGTGTACGGAATCAACGTGTTCAAGGTCAAAGAGGTGCTGCAGTGTCCGCGGCTCACCGTGTTGCCGCGCAGCAGCTCCGTGGTGCGCGGTGTCGCGTACATTCGCGGGCGGACCATCTCCGTGCTGGATCTGAGCATTGCCACCGGACACCGGCCGATCGCCAATGTGGACGACGGTTTCATCATCATCACGGAATACAACGATGTGACCCAGGGTTTCCTGGTCAGCTCGGTGGAGCGCATCGTCAACATGAACTGGGAAGCGATTCATCCGCCACCCAAGGGTTCCGGCAAGGACAACTACCTGACGGCGGTGACGCAGGTAGAAAATCGTCTGGTCGAGATACTGGACGTGGAGCGGATTCTGGCGGAAGTGTCGCCGCCGCCCCGTGACCTGAGTGCCGACATCATTCAGGACAGCAAGACGATGCAGGCGGAGATGCACGCAGAGAGTGTGCCGCAGCACGTGCTGATCGTTGACGATTCCAGCGTGGCCCGCAATCAGGTCCGTCGCTGCTGCGAGGCGGTAGGGCTGCAGACCACGCTCCTCAACGATGGTCGGCAGGCGCACAACCACCTGCTCGACATGCTGGAGGATGGGCGTGACCCGTATCAACACTACTCGCTGATCATCTCCGATATCGAGATGCCGGAGATGGACGGCTACACGCTGACGGCGTCAATCCGCGCCAACCCGCGACTGGCGGGCATGCATGTGTTGCTGCACACCTCCTTGAGCGGTGTTTTCAACCGGGCAATGGTGGAGAAGGTGGGGGCGAATGACTTCCTCGCCAAATTCCATCCCGACGAACTGGCCCGGCGTGTGCTGGCACAAATCAGCAAGCGGTCGCAGGTTGCAATCCCGAGCTAGTTGGTAAGAAAGACTATGGCAAATTCGGCTGACGACGGTTTCCACATTACGCAGGAGGACTACCAGCAATTTCAAGGTTTCCTGCAGGAAGCCTGCGGCATCGTGCTGGGAGACAACAAGCAGTATCTGGTGGCCAATCGCATGCGCAGGATTCTGGATGAGCTGCAGATCAACTCACTGGGTCAGCTCGTGCAGCGCATCGCGCAGAGTCCCCGCGGCGGGCTGAAAGAGCGTGTCATCGATGCGATGACCACCAATGAGACCTTCTGGTTTCGTGACGCCTTTCCCTTCGATACCCTGCGTGACGTGATCCTGCCGCAACTGCTGGCGGACGGCGCACCGGAGCCCCTGCGGCTGTGGTCTGCCGCCTGTTCGTCCGGGCAGGAGCCTTACTCCCTGAGCATGATCATCGAGGAGTTCAAGCGCAAATATCCGGTGGCGCTGCGGCGCGAGCCGAGTATTGTTGCCACGGATATCTCCTCAGCGGTGCTCAACGCCGCCCGCCAGGGCAGCTACGACCGCCTCAGCCTCAGCCGGGGGTTGAGCGACGTCCGTCTGGCACAGTTCTTCGATGAGAATGCCGACCGTCGCTACAGCATCAAGCCCGCGATTGCTGCACGGGTGGACTTCCGCTCCCTGAATCTGCTCGATAGCTTCGCCGTGCTCGGTACCTTCGACGTGGTGTTCTGCCGCAACGTGCTTATCTACTTCGCTGCCGCGCGCAAGCAGGACATCCTGCGCCGCATTCGCGCTACCTTGCGGCCCGGTGGTTGCCTGGTGCTGGGCGCCTCCGAATCGCTGCCAGCCGAGCTGACTTCCTTGTACCAGGTCGAGCGCGCTGCCAATGGCACGACTTACTATCGGGCGCGCTGAGCGTTCTGGTTGACCTGCCCGGCTGCCACGTTGCCGCCGGCAGCGGAAAGGCCTTGCCGATTGCCTCTGCAATATCCTTCTCAATCTCCCTGCTGGAATATAACTCTTTGAAATAAAAGACTAAGTTTAATTGGCATAAGTATTGCTCCTTCCCGTTCACAAGCAAGTCGGGACCTATTACGGAGCAAGACCATGACTATCAACTTCAGCAACGCCCTCGGTGTCCACGAACAGGCGCTCCTGCTGCGCGATCAGCGCTCCACGATTCTGGCCAGCAACATCGCCAATACCGATACCCCCGGCTACAAGGCCCGCGACTTCGATTTCGCCAGCGTGCTGCGTGGCCGCATGGGCATGGGCGCAGAAGAGGGGCTGGCGGGCAGCGGCTCCGCACCACGACTGACACTGCAGACCAGCAACGCCAGCCACATCGGCAACACCGTCTCCACATTCTCCGACGATGACCTCCTGTATCGCACTCCCGCGCAGCCCTCTCTGGACGGCAACACCGTGGACGAGCAGCTCGAAAACGCTGCCTTCGCCCGCAATGCGCTGGAGCATCAGGCCAGTTTCCAGTTTCTCAATGGCAAGTTCACCGGCTTGATCAAAGCCCTGCGAGGAGAGTAATCCCATGAGCCTGATGAGCATTTTCGACATCTCCGGTTCCGCCATGAGTGCCCAGAGCATTCGCCTGAACGCTACGGCCAGCAACATGGCCAATGCCAACAGCGCCGGCAGTGCCGATGCGGTCTACAAGGCCCGCTATCCGGTGTTCTCCGCCGTGCAATCGGCACTGGCCGGTGGCGGCGCCGTCGATCCCTTCGCCATGCAGGCATCGGACAGCGGCAAAGGCGTGCAGGTGCTGGGCATGATGGAATCCGAGGCGCCGCTGCAGCCGCGCTACGAGCCGGAGCACCCGCTGGCCGATGCCGATGGTTATGTGTTCTACCCGAACGTCAACGTGGTGGAGGAGATGACCAACATGATCTCGTCGTCGCGTTCCTTCCAGGCCAACGTGGATGTCATGAGCGCCGCCCGCACGATGATGCAGCGGGTGTTGTCACTGGGACAGATGTAATTCGCCAGTTTAAAAATCAATGAATACTGCAAGACCGACCGGGCCGACAGGAGGCCAGCATGAGTGAAATAGGTGACAACAGCGCGTTGAGCAGAGTTCTGGCGGACTACTCCCTTGCCGATCGTGGCAAAGAGGTGGCCAAGAACAACGACATGGGGCGCAGCGAGTTTCTCAAGCTGCTGGTTGCGCAGCTGGAGAATCAGGACCCGACCAAGCCACAGGAGAACGGGGAGTTCGTGTCCCAGCTTGCTCAGTTCTCGTCTCTGGAAGAGCAGCAGAAGATGTCGACCAGCTTCAGCGACTTCTCGACCTCGTTCCAGTCGACTCAGCATCTGCAGGCCACGTCGCTGGTGGGGCGCCCGGTGCACGTGCAGAGCAATGTCACCGCCTTGACCGAGACGGGTGGGGTCAGCGTGATTGCCGACATCCCGCACGCCACCGGCAATGCGCAGCTCAATGTCTTCAACAGCAACGGCTCCAAGATCGACAGCTTCGAGCTCGGACCGCAGGCCGAGGGGCGCGCCGAGTTCCTGTGGACGGGCTTCGATGCCAACGATCAACGTTTCCCGCCGGGGATGTACTCCTTCAGCGTGGAAGTGCCTGAGGGTGATCAGAACAAGGCGCTGCCGATTTTCCTGAGCGCCAATGTCAACAGCGTCACCATCGAGCCCGGTGGTGGCCTGACGCTGAACCTTGCAGGCGTGGGCCCGACGCCTCTTGCTGACGTGATTCAGATTAATTAAAAAGCATATATTTCAGATAGATAAAATATAAACGTAAAGTATTAAATAACGAACAAAACGACTTTCAAGCCCTGACTTTCAATCCCGAGTGGATGAGGTGACAACATGAGTTTCAACATTGGTTTGAGCGCCCTCAATGCGGCGCAGGAAGAGATTGCGGTAACCGGTAACAATATCGCCAACGCCAGCACCAATGGCTTCAAGTCGTCCCGCGCTGAGTTTGCGGACGTCTATGCAGCGACGGTGGGAGGCGGCGGCTCCCGGCAGCAGGGCGGCGGTGTGGGCTTGCAGGAGCTCGCACAGAACTTCGCCCAAGGCAATATCTCGTTCACCGACAACACCCTGGACCTCGCGATCAACGGCGGTGGCTTCTTCATTTTGCGCGGTGAGTCCGGCAACGTCTTCACCCGGGCTGGCGCCTTCGGCACGGACCAGAATGGCAATGTCGTCAACAGTATGGGCGAGAAGCTGCAAGGATTCGCCGCTACCTCGGAAGGCAAGGCGGCAGGCGGTGGCCCCTTGAGCGATCTGGTGGTGACCACCGGCTCGATTCCTCCGCAGGCAACCACTTTGGTGGCCAGCGCCATCAACCTCGATGCGGCGGCAACCCCCTCATCCGTCATTGGCAGCAAGGTCATCTCCAACGGGGGGGTGTCGGGCGTGCCACAGCTGGGTGTCCGCATCGCTCGCGAGGCGCATATTGCCGGCAAGATCTCCACCACCGGCACCGACTTCTCCGGCACTACTGCGGCGCGCACCGTGGGCAGCGTCAACATTCAGAACGGGCTGGACTTCGACTCGGCTGGAGGCGCGCAGGGCTTCTCCATCAGCGTGAACGGTGGCGCGTATGTCGCCATCGATCTGAGCAGTCTGGATACGTCCTCAGCCACCGAGGTGCGGGATCATGTGCAGGCACAACTGGATGCGGCGCCCGGGTTGGCGTCCCCGGACAATGTGCTGGTCACTGTCGAGAACAACCGTCTGATTCTGACCACGGCTGCCGAAGGCGACGACGCACGCATCAACATCAACGCGGTGCAGGGATTGGCATCCAGCATCGTGTCGGCGACCGACGTCAATGGCAAGACCGCGCCGCCCACCGGCTTGACCATCACGCTCGATGGCGTCAGCCGCGAGATCGTCATCGAGGACGATTTCAGCAATACCGGGGCGGCAGCGCTGGCCCTCGGTGGTGGTGCGGGCTCCGGCAATGAGGCCCTTGAGGACTTCATTCAGGGCGAGATCAACGCCAGCGCCGGTATGCTGGGCAAGATCGACGTGTCGATCGACAATCTGGGCAACTTCATTTTCAAGACCACTACCCCCGGCAATCAAAACCTGACCATCGACCCGATTGTCACCACCGCGGGCAGTGTCAATTTCAACCAGATCGTCGAGTTCTCCACCTCACGCCGCACCGGAACCCTGGACACGGATAACCTCAACTTCCTGGGCACCAATGACACGAGTTTCACCATTTCCGTCGGCGATGAGACGCTGCAGATCGTGCTGGAGGAGGACTATCGTGCCTCCGGCGGCCCGGCCGCGAACCTCGGTGAGTACGCCGAATCCGGCCTGGAAGCGCTGGAAGACGAGATTCAGAGCCAGATCAACCAGTCCTCGCTCCCCGGTGCAGTGAAGGTATCGATCGCTGCCAATGGGCAGTTTGTCTTCGAGATCACCGATTCCTCCGAATACGAGTTGAAGGTGGAGTCCGACAGTCTGCCGCCGACGTCGCAAGGCGGCCTGGATATCAGCAATGGCTATGACTTTGCCACCACGCCCTACACGTTCACGGTGTCCTACGAAATCAATGGCGAGCCACCCGTGGTCTCCGGCCCGATCACGCTGGACACCGAATACGAGACGGGCACTGCACTGGTAGACGCCCTGCAGAACCTGATCAATACCGAGATGGGCTTCACCCCCGGCAACATCAAGGTGGTGGCAGGCATGGACCCGCTGACCGGCGAGCTGACCATCAAGACGGAAGAAACCGGGCCGGAGTCTTACCTCTCCGTGCTCATCAGTGACCCGGCGGTGGTGCCGTCGCCCTCGGTGATCGGCGACACCAGCGCGCTGGTCGATCAGCGTGCCGCGGGGTCCGGCCCTGGTCTGGACTTTGGCGCCGTGGCGACCTTCTCCGGCAATGAATATGACAACACCGGTCTGGTGGCCGTCTCCAACGGCTACACCAAAGAGATCATTGACGTCATCGACAGTCAGGGCAACAAGCAGCAGATCAGCGTGCCGGCAGGGGCTTCGGCGAACGCCGTCGCCGCGCTGTTCTCGAATGTCCCTGGCATAGCAGCCAAGGCCACCACGGTCGCCTACATCACTGGCACCAACAGCGGTGACCCCGAGAACAAGGGCTCGACCGACCCGTACGTCGACCCCAACCTGCCGCTGCGCTTTGCCATCAATGGCGTCAACTTCGAATCCACGCAGGTCCAGCCCTCCGATCGTTATACGGATCTGGCCAACCAGATCAATGCATCGTCCGGCAACATGACGGCAAAGATTGTCAGCAACGCGGATGGCGACCCGATTCTGGAAGTCACCGAGAACAATGGCCTCGATCTGGTCTTCAGCGGTGGCACGGACGGGCGCGGCTCCATCACCGTGATGGGCTCCACGCGCAACCTGACCACGGGTGTTCACGAAATTGCGGTCGACTCCCCGAGCGCGCAGATCGACAACCTCGCCAATCTCAACAATGACGCGATTGTCATCGGCGGCGTGGTGGACTTCACGCTGGACGAGAATGTCACCATGCAGGATGCACGCAAGCTGGCGAACGGAGCAGACATTCAAGTGACCCAGAGCAGCATCTTCGGCAACATCGACGAGGCAGACGCTCTGCAGGGCACCAAGTTTGAGTTGAATACATTCGATCCCGAAGATGCCAACACCTATTATCGCTCCACCGCCATCGCAGTGTTCGACAGCCTCGGCAACCAGCACACGCTCACGCAGTACTTCGTGAAAGAGCGCGCTACTGAGGCAAGTCCGGATGGCAGCCTGTGGAGTGTGTATTTCCAGATCGATGGCAAGAACATCGGCTACGATCCTGGCTCCACCGATCAGAAGCCCTCGATGGCCAAGGCCACGCTGCGCTTTGCGGCCAATGGCCTCTATGACTCGACCCAGGAGCCCATCTACATCACCAACTGGACGCCGCTGGATTCCTCCGGGCAGCCTGCTGGCGCGGGTCCGGTGCCGGGTGATCATACCGTCGCCGAGCTGACCACCAACTCCAACTTCAAGATCGACCTGACCAAGCTGACGCAGTTCGGCGGTGACTTCGCCGTGCAGTCCAACACGCAGAACGGTTTTGCCAAGGGACAGCTCACAGGGCTGGAAATCGACACGCGCGGCCTGATGTCCGCACGCTTCTCCAACGGGCAGTCCAAGATCCTGGGCGAGGTGGCGCTGGCGGATTTCGCTGATCCGTCGAAGCTGGCCAACATAGGTGGCACGCGCTTTGCTCAGACAGCAGAGTCAGGTGAAGGAACCCCCAGCGGGGCCGGCACCGCCGGTCTGGGTGCGATCCAGTCGGGCGCCCTGGAAGACTCGAATGTGGACCTCTCGGAACAGCTGGTACAGCTGATCGTGTCGCAGAGAAACTTCCAGGCCGCTGCGCAGATCATTGAGTCTACCGACTCTGCGACGCAGACCATTATCAACCTGTAATCCCAGTCTTCAGCTTCTGAGGCCTGGGGCTACTAACCAGGTTACCGACCAGGCAACAGGAGTAGAAGATGGATAAAGCACTCTATGTCGGCATGAGCGCCGCCACGCAGACCATGGTCGCGCAGGCGGTGCATGCCAATAACCTCGCCAATGCGAGCACGGCGGGCTTTCGCGCCGATCTCGCCCAGGCCAGCGCGCTGCCGGTGACAGGGGACGGTTTCGAGTCTCGTGCCTACACCCGCGTCGACAATCCCGCCACGGACTTCACCAGTGGTCCCTTACGCCAGACTGGCAATGATCTGGACATCGCCGTCAACGGTGAGGGCTGGATCGCCGTGCAGGCTGCCGATGGCAGCGAGGCCTATACCCGTGCCGGTGAGCTGAAGCTGACGCCATTCGGCGAGTTGCAGACCGGAAGCGGTTTGCCGGTATTGGGCAATAACGGTCCTGTCGCGTTGCCGCCGTTCGAGAAGCTTGAGATTGGCTCAGACGGCACACTCTCCATTCGTGAACTTGGTCAGGGGCCGGAGGTCATCTCCGCGCTCGACCGCATCAAACTCGTCAATCCCCCCAATCAGGACCTCGTCAAGGGTGCCGATGGT
>JBBTKA010000031.1:0-931 GCA_038059145.1 Pseudomonadota bacterium | reverse complement strand
ATGCGCAGCTCGGTCGTCGTGAGCTTCGACGGTTCACCCGCAGTTCGAGGCGGCTGAGGGTGCCGATGGTCTGTTCCGCCGCCGTGATGGCGCGCAGGAAGAGGCTGATGGCAACGTGCGCGTGAGCGCTGGTTTCGTTGAGGGCAGCAACGTCAACGTCGTCGACGCCATGGTGGAGATGATCAGTCTGACCCGCAGCTACGAGATGAGTATCAAGATGATGCAGACGGCGCAACAGAACTCCGAGATCTCGGCACAGCTGTTGCAGGTGCAGTAATTAAATAAAGAGCCCAATAGTAAATCGGCTTCCAACCCAGGAATCACATCATGCACGCAGCACTCTATGTATCAAAAACCGGACTTGCGGCTCAGGACAAACAACTGACCAGCCTGTCCAACAACCTCTCCAACGTGGGCACCAACGGCTTCAAGCGTGACCGCGTGGTGTTCGAAGATCTGCTGTATCAGATCTATCGGCAGCCGGGCGCTGCCTCGACCCAGGACACCGAGCTGCCCTCCGGGCTGCAGATCGGTACCGGTGTGCGCACCGTCGGCACTCAGAAGATCTTCTCCCAGGGCGCCCTGAAGAATACCGAGGAGCAGCTGGACGTGGCGATCAACGGCCGTGGCTTCTTCCAGATCCAGATGCCGGACGGTACCGCGGCCTACACCCGGGACGGACAGTTTCACCTGAGCGCGGATGGCGAGCTGGTGAATGCCTCTGGCCTGACACTCAACCCCGGCATCAACATCCCGACCAATGCCAGCACCATCACCATCGGCACCGATGGCACGGTCAGCGCGATGATCTCCGGCGAGACGGCCCCGACCCAGGTCGGCACGCTCTCGCTGGTGGACTTTGTGAACCCGGCCGGTCTGCAGGCGATGGGTGGCAATCTGTTCCGCGAGACCGCGTCCAGCGGCAGCCCGC
>JBBTKA010000030.1:0-7798 GCA_038059145.1 Pseudomonadota bacterium | reverse complement strand
GCCCTTTGACGCGCAGCAGCTGCTGGCCGTGCTCCAGCGCGAGTTCGTCCAGCCATTGCGCGGCGCTCGCCCAGTCAAGCGGCTCATCGAATACCAGGCAATGCGCGACGATGTCCTGGTCATGGGCATGCGCTTCGGTATGCGCCGCGAGCCAGGCGTCAAGCTCGGCCATTTTGCCGGTGACGCTGAAGTCGGTGGCGCCGAACAGTGTCTCCGGATTGAGATCGTCTTCGAACGCGTCGCTCAGCGTCGCGGCGAGCATGTGCTCCTCGGCCCATAGCCGGTAGCAGTGCCCGGCGGCCTCACGCCCGGCCCGGCCACGGCGTTGATCGGCGCTGGCGCGGTTGACCCGGCGTGTCTCCAAAGTGGTGAGTCCGGAGCGCGGCTGGAATATGGGGACGCGTTCCAGCCCGGCATCGATGACGATGTGCACACCCGGCATGGTCAGGCTCGATTCCGCGATGGCCGTGGAGAGGATGACGCGGCGGCGCCCATCGAGTGGACGGCGGAGCACCGCCTGCTGCTGGGTGAGGGTCAGCTGGCCGTGCAAGGGACAAATCTCGATGGCGGCAGGCAGGCTGTCCCCCAATGCGTTCTGTAGTCGGCGTATCTCTGCCTGCCCGGGAAGAAACACCAGCACGTTGCCCTTCTGTATCGCCAACGCCTCGCGGACCACGGCAGCCTGATGGCGCTCGGCGGGTTCGCGCAGCGGTGGAGTGCGGTAATGCGTGGTGACGGGCCAGAGGCGGCCGGGGCAATCGATCACCGGCGTCTGTGAGCCGAGCACCTGCAGCAGCGCACCGACATCCAGGGTGGCAGACATCACCAGCAGCCGCAGGTCCTCGCGCAGCCCCTGCTGGGCGTCCAGCGCCAGTGCCAGCCCCAGGTCTGCTTCCAGACTGCGCTCATGAAACTCGTCGAAGATGATGCCGGCCACCCCTTCGAGGCTCGGATCGTCCTGCAGCATGCGGGTGAGAATGCCCTGCGTCACCACCTCCAGGCGCGTCTGCCGACTGATCTTGGACTCGCCGCGCACCCGGTAGCCCACGGTCTGCCCGAGCGATTCCCCCAGCTGCTCGGCCATGAATCCTGCCGCGAGCCGTGCCGCTACCCGACGAGGCTCCAGCAGCAACCACTTGCCTTGTCCGGACGAATGGTGTGGGAGCGGGCCTGCCCGCGATTGATCTCCTCCGTGCCCTGTCAAATCCAACAACGCCAGTGGTACCCGCGTGGTCTTGCCCGCACCGGGTTGCGCGACCAGCAGGCAGCGCGTATTGGTTCGCAATGCGTCCAATAGCCGGGGAATGACGGCGTCGATGGGCAGGGCGCTGTCGGTTGCAGGGGTTGCGTCGTTCAAGCAGATTCTCTGTAGGTGTCTGGTGTGCGGCATCACATCATGCCGCGAGAGTATGCCGAGAGTACGCGAACTTTGATTTTTTCGGTATACGAGGCTTCCGATACCCACTACTGTTAAAGCAGAATTTCTCGGCACTGGAGCAACTACCATTGAAAGACCGCTATGTTATCGACACCAACGTACTCATCGCCGCCAGCGCCGCGATGGCCATGCGCTCCGGCAAGCCTTTGCTGCCTCATCATATCGAGGTTACGCCGCAGGATGCCGCACAGCTGGAAAAAGTGCTCGACTGGCTGATTGCCTTTGCACAGAGTGAATCGAGGCTGGTGTTGGACAATGCGGGACTGATCAACGTGGAGTATCACCACAAGCTCGATTTTTATGACTACGGCATTCAGGTGGTCATGCTCAAACTGAGCCGCGAACAGATTGACCGCGTCAACGTCGAGTATGATGCCGACGGCAACGGCATCGTCCCTCAGCCGCTTGATGAGACAGTGCATGATCTCGCCGATCGCAAAATGGTGGCCGCTGCCATAGCAGCGCTGCAGTTGCCCGGCAGTAGCGCTGTCGCCTTTGCCGGTGACACGGACTGGTACGATTGGGAGACGGCGTTGCTGCAGACCGGGCTGACGCTGGAACCGATCATCGAAACCTGGTCACGTGCCAAGTATGCGGAGAAAACTTTGAGACAAGCCAAGAAGCATCATCAGCCTAAACACGCCAGGCAGATTCAACATCAAAAGACACCACAAGGTTCAAAATCATGACTGAATTCTTTCGTTTTCCTCACACCTGTCATTTGTTATGGCTAGGCGAGGGAGAGCCGCGAGGCGACAAGGTGCTGACGCCTCATGAGGCAAATGTGTTGCTTGAAAACGAGATCATCATCGAGGAGAAACTCGACGGCGCCAACCTCGGAATTTCTCTGGACGACACAGGCGAATTGCAGGCGCAGAATCGCGGGCACTATCTCGAAAAACCCTACAATGGCCAGTTCTCCCGATTGAATGCGTGGCTGGGGCAATACGAATATGGATTGAAGGCACACCTGAGTCCCGAACTGATTCTGTTCGGCGAGTGGTGCGCTGCACGGCATTCTCTCGACTATCACGAATTGCCGGACTGGTTCCTGCTGTTCGACGTCTACGATCGCGCGACAGAAAAATTCTGGAGTGTGGCGCGCCGCAACGAACTGGGTTATGCGCTCGGCTTGACCATGGTGCCTGAGCTCAAGCGCGGCACCTTCACCAAGGACCAGTTGACACATTTTCTGGAAGGCGCTGCAAGCCGTTACCGGCCAGGGCAGGTGGAAGGCATCGTGGTACGTCACGACTCTGAAGACTGGAACGAGGACCGCGCGAAGTATGTGAACAAGAACTTTGTGCAGGCGATCGAAGAGCATTGGCGCAGTCGTGCGATCGAATGGAATCAGGTCGCACCGCCCTCACACCAGGAACAGTAAATCTCAGGCCGGTGGATAGCCGGCCTCGGTCAGCGCGTGCTTGATTGCGTCTGCCCCCGCAGTGCTTTCTACGGAGACTTTCTTGCTCTCCAGATTGGTCTCTACAACCGCATTGGCATCCAAGGTCTTCACCGCAGCGGTGATCGCCTTGACGCAATGGCCGCAGCTCATATCGGGGACTACAAGGTTCAGCATATTGGCTCCTGATGTTGTCGACAGAGTGTCGTATACGCATAGTGTCCCCCCTCGGGAGGGGGGCACGTCAAGAGCCTGTTTCTTACTTCTTCACCATCGTTAATTCTCGGTGGAGAGCAACGCAAGAAAGGGCCGATTTATGTTGTTGTTTTCGATGATTTGCTGAACGGCGCGGGTTTCAAAATTGCTCGTACCCGGTAGTGGAAAGCGGGGCAGGTTCGGCATAGTAGCGCTCATCCCGGCTCCAGAATCATAGATAGAAAATTGGGGTTGTTTATACATGTACCGAGAGTCATGTATAGTTTTTTCTATTTTCTATATATGTTTTTCCGGCATGTATAGATTCTCCACCTTTCTGCTCTTCACTCAATATTCTGAATCTGCTCCCGCATCTGCTCGATCAACACCTTCAGGTCTACTGCATTCAGTGTCGTTTCCGCCACGATTGATTTGGATGAGAGAGTATTGGCTTCCCGGTTGAGTTCCTGCATCAGGAAGTCGAGACGGCGGCCCGAGGGTTCGTCCAGGCGCAGAACGCGCTCTACTTCGTTGAGGTGGGTTTCCAGTCGGTCCAGTTCTTCGTCGATATCGCACTTCTGAGCGTAGACCACGATTTCCTGTTCGAGGCGAGCGGGGTCAAGCTCGACCCGCAGGTCGGCGAGGCGATCGCGCAGCACCTGCTGCTGGCGGGCGAGGATTTCCGGCATACGCACACGCACGGTGCTGACGATCTCGCGCACGGCCTCGATACGCTTGCTGATGAAGCCGAACAGCTCTTGGCCTTCGCGCTGGCGGGTGTGAATCAGATCGGTCAGTGCCTCGTTGAAGAGGGCCAGAGCCTTTTCTTCCATGTCTTCGGGCACGGCGGCAGCTTCGCGCAGGACACCGGGCCACTTGAGGATTTCCATGACGGTGAGGGCCGGGCCGCCACCAGTGAGTGAGAGGATCTGGCCGCTGGCGTCATTGAGGCGAATCACCGCATCCTCGTCGATTTGCAGGGCGTTGTGGCCCTTGTCGTCGCATTCCAGGCGCAGCTGACAATCGACCTTGCCGCGGGAGATGTGCTTGCGCAGCGCGTCGCGGATGGCGGGCTCCAGAGAGCGCAGTGCGTCGGGAAGACGAAAGCCGGGCTCCAGATAACGGTGATTGACGGAGCGGATCTCCCAGACAAGCACCCCCCGGCCACAGCTGGTTTGCTTTCTCGCGAACGCGGTCATGCTCAATAACATAGAACAATCCTTATCTTGTAACGGTTCAAATATCGGCCGTATGGTACCCCAATATTCGGTCACTGACTCGCCATCCCCAGCCATATCAAGGATAATCGCGCCTCAATTCAAACGATGTTTTGCGAGGCAGTATGCAAGCCCAGATCAGACCCAGTCAGCGCCAGCCCGATCAGTTGCGCGATATCCGTATCACCCGCCATTACACCAAACATGCCGAGGGCTCCGTCCTGGTCGAGTTTGGCGACACCAAGGTGATCTGCACCGCCAGCGTGGAGGAGTCCGTGCCTCGCTTTCTGAAGGGTAGTGGCACCGGCTGGGTGACGGCGGAATACGGCATGCTGCCGCGCTCCACCGGATCGCGTATGGATCGCGAAGCGGTCAGTGGCAGACAGGGCGGCCGCACGCTGGAAATCTCCCGGTTGATTGGCCGTTCGCTGCGTGCAGCGATGGACATGAAGGCTCTCGGTGAAAACACCATCAAGATCGACTGCGACGTGATTCAGGCTGATGGTGGCACACGTACCGCGTCCATTACCGGCGGCTGTGTCGCGCTGCACGATGCCATCAGCTTCCTGATGAAGAGCGGCAAGCTGAAGACGAACCCGCTGAAGCAACTGATTGCGTCTGTATCGGTTGGCATCTACAAGGGTGTGCCGGTACTGGATCTGGATTACGACGAAGACTCCAATGCCGAAACCGACATGAACGTGGTCATGACTGAGCGTCTACGCTTCATCGAATTGCAGGGCACGGGTGAAGAGAATGACTTCGACACCGCCGAGCTGCAGGCGATGATCGCTCTGGCGCAAAAGGGCATCAGTGAGCTGCTGGACAAGCAGCGCGAGGCACTGGGTTTGTAACACTGGGTCTGTAAAAGGATTCAAGCCTGAATATAGTTAAATCAACAGGAAGAGGTGCGGTTCATGCAGGATTTTCAGAAAGCGTTTATCGAGTTTGTCATTCGCCACGAAATTCTGCGCTTCGGCAGCTTTACGCTGAAGTCGGGTCGCACCAGCCCCTATTTCTTCAATGCCGGACTGTTCAATACCGGTGAGGCGTTGTCCTTCATCGGCAACAGCTATGCGGCGGCGATTGCTCAATCGGGAGTCGCTTACGACCTGCTCTTCGGTCCGGCCTACAAGGGTATTCCGTTGGTGTCCGTCACGGCGGCGGCACTGGCACAACAGCACGGCATCAACAAGCCCTATTGCTTCAATCGCAAAGAGGCCAAGGATCATGGCGAGGGCGGGCTGACGGTTGGCGCGCCACTGCAGGGTCGAGTGCTGATTGTGGATGACGTGATCACCGCAGGAACGGCCATCCGTGAAGTGATGGAGTTATTGCAGCGCACGGGGGCGACGCCGGCGGGGATCGTGGTAGCGCTGGATCGGCAGGAGCGCGGCACTGGTCGGTTGTCGGCGATTCAGGAGATTCGGGAGCAATATCAGATTCCGGTGATCAGCATCATCGCGCTGGAGCAAATCATCGCTTATCTCGGCCGTCAGGAGAATCCGGCGCTGGCTGGCCACGTGGCGGATGTCGAGCGCTATCGCGAAGAATACGGCGTGTAGTATTTCGAAGCCTGTGCCTGTGGGAGCGGGCCTCGCCCGCGATAAATTCTGTGGGACGCGATTTATCGCGGGCAGGGCCCGCTCCCACAGGGCATGGATGCCGTCAGGCAAACGGCGCCAGCATCTCTTTCGACAGGTACTGCCATTGCTCATCCCACTGTGCGGTGGGTGGGCGCTTGAACTCACTGCGCACAAACTGCATGAGCCTTCCTTCGGCGCTCGCCATCAGCAGGTTTGCCATGATGGTCGGCGAGATTGCCGTCTTTAGATTCTCCCTGATCTGCGCCTCGCGCAGGATCTGCTTGATCTGCGCTTCCAGCCGGTCAAACAGCTGGGCGATGCGCAGCCGCAGCCTCTCCGTTTCGCCCTGCAGGGCGTCGCCAGTCATCAGGCGAGTCATGCCAGGGTTCTTTTCCGCAAACGTCAGCAGCAGCGTCAGGATCTTCTCACACCGGCGTGCGGCCGAAGGCTCGTCCTCCAATATGCGACTGATGCGGGTGAAAAGCGTCTCTTCGATGAAGACGATGAGTCCCTCGAACATCTTGGCCTTGCTGGGGAAGTGCCGGTAGAGAGCAGCCTCCGATACCCCCACTTCTCTGGCGAGTGCGGCGGTGGTGATGCGCTCGCCCGGGCCGGTTTCCAGCATGCGGGCGAGGGATTGAAGAATCTGTTCCTTGCGGGATGTGCGAGTTTCTGACGACATAGTGGCGCTGAGTGTTCCTGAATCGATGGTGGCGGAAAAGCCTTCCTTAGAGGGCGGCGTTTTTCTTGTTGCTGATCAGTGTGCCGACGCCGGTGTTGGTGAAAATCTCCAGCAACACGGAATGTTCCACACGACCATCGATGATGTGGGCGCTGCGAACGCCGTTATTGACGGCGTCCAGGGCGCATTCGATCTTCGGCAGCATGCCGCCGTAGATAGTGCCGTCGGCAATCATTTCGTCGACCTGGGCGGTGGTCAGTCCGGTCACTACAGTGCCGGATTTGTCCATGACGCCGGCGATATTGGTCAGCAGCATGAGCTTCTCGGCGCCCAGCACCTTGGCAATTTCGCCCGCGACGGTGTCGGCGTTGATATTGTAAGTGTTGCCGAAACGGTCCGTCCCGATAGGGGCGATGACGGGAATGAAGTCGCTGTCCTTGAGCACGTCCAGGACTTCGCGGTTGATCTTCTCGATGGCACCTACCTGACCCATGTCCAGCATCTTGGTGTCATCCGTGGAACTCTTCTTCAAAAGCTTGGTCGCCTGGATCAGGTTGCCGTCCTTGCCGGTGATGCCGATCGCCTTGCCCTGATTCTTGTTGAGCAGGCTCACGATCTCCTTGTTCACGAGGCCGCCGAGCACCATCTCCACCACGTCCATGGTCTTGCTGTCGGTCACGCGAATGCCGTCAATGAACTCGGACTGGATGTCGAGCTTGGTCAACAACGAGCCAATCTGAGGGCCGCCACCGTGCACAACGACCGGGTTCATGCCAACCAGTTTCATCAGCACGATGTCGCGTGCGAAGCTGTTCTTCAGCACTTCGTCCGTCATGGCGTTGCCGCCGTATTTGACGACGATGGTGCAACCCGTGAACTGCTGGATGTAGGGCAGAGCTTCGGTGAGTACGTTGGCGATGTTCTTGGCAGCGGCAAAATCGAGAGGCATGGGTGAGTTTCCGTTGTGCTGGGGGTGGTCTTTAAGAATGCGCAGAGTATACAGGCTGAGCTGGAGGCTCAGAAGTCGAATTTCAGCATGTCGTCGACCTGCGACAGCAGTCCCTGGAACATCGCCTGGATGTGCTGCAGCGATTTGCTGTTGCTCGCTTCGAAGCGCAGGAGCAGAGCGGGAGTGGTGTTGGAGGCTCGGATCAGCCCCCAGCCATCGGCGAAGTCGACACGAATCCCGTCCATGATATTCACAGTCCCCTGCGGGAAACTGGCCAATTCTTTGATTCTTTCCATGAGCTGAAACTTGTTTTCGTCGCTCACGGCAAT
>JBBTKA010000029.1:0-12606 GCA_038059145.1 Pseudomonadota bacterium | reverse complement strand
GGTCCTTCACCGCCTCCTTCGGGGGCTCTTTCGCCGGCTCCTTGGCCGCCTCCTTCGCGGGCTCCTTGGGGGCTTCCTTGACCGGTTCCTTCGACTTCGAGCATGCGGCCAGCGAGAGCAACGCCGCGGCGAGGCTCAGAGCAAATGGGCTCATCGATGTGGAGTTGCGTCGCACGATATCCTCCTGTGGGAAAACGATTGGCACGATGCTCTGACGAGCGAATTCTGTCAATCCGTCGACGTGCATCGAATGCGCAACGCGGATCGCTCCGATGCGACGCGACGCCTCGAAGACTTGACTATTGTTGCAGCGCTATCCGTAGGTGGGGTGCTGCGGCCAGCCCGGCGGCGCTCCAGTACGGAATTGAATCGAGGCGTGTGGCGCGCTCCAGGCTGCCGATGAGGAGAAGTCCAAAGAACAAAAGAGGCACGTCGGGTACAGCCAGAAGGCCAAGAAAGGCGCCAAGAGGTAAACAGAGGCTCAGCGCTGCGGCCTCTTGAGCCTGACGACGTGGCATCAACGGAGTCGCCACCCAGTAGATCAGCAGTGGGATTGAGGTGCCGAGCAGCAGGAAGAAAGCGCGCACCGCGAGCGCTGAATTGCCAAACAACGCTGTTCCCAGCCCCGAGAGGAGGGCTGCCATGAAGGGAAGATCACTGTAGGCGAGTGCTGGTTGGGTAGAAGCCTGCCAGTAGAAGATCTCGTCGCTGTAGAGGTCGAGGACTGTCGCCAGCGCTATCTTCAAGGCGGCAATCAGGAGCAGTCCGGCGATGAGGAAGCGGCCGACCGGCAAATCAACTGTTTTTGGTGCGTGGTTATTCAATCCTGTAGCCTTGAGTGCAGCGTCGCTGTGATGTGCGACGGGTGGCGGCATCTTAGCATGAAGAGTCGTTGTCGGCGGGAATCTGGATGGCTGCCTGATTACGGTTGACAATCATTCTCATTAATATTTATGATTTGCCAACTTTGAGGACATTCCATGTACGTTTGCATTTGCCGCCAGATTACCGATAGTCAGATTCGTGAAGTTTGTCGCGAAGGCGCCAGCCGTATGGCCGACTTGCGTGACAAACTTGGTGTTGCCACCGACTGTGGCAAGTGTGGCAAGCATGCTCGAAGTATTGTCAGTGAGTTCAAGGGAGCGGCCGCCTTCGTCAATGCGGCCGCTGTCTGATTCTTCTTGCTCTGCGTCCATTAAATTCTCTTGTTTTCCTCTTCTGCCACCCGCAGCCTTCCTGTGTAATGAGTTTGTTTATCATTACTTTCAATGTGTTACGAATTCTTATTGGCTTGACAAGCGCCGCCTGAAGGCACACTCTACCCACTGAATTGACAGTCAAGGAGTCGATCATGAAAGCAGACGCGACAGTGTTGAAACATCTCAATAAGGCCCTGGGTAACGAGCTGATTGCCATCAATCAGTATTTTCTGCACTCACGTATGTACAGAGAGTGGGGGCTGGGCAAGCTGGCGAGCAAGGAGTATGAGGAATCGATTGATGAGATGAAGCATGCGGATGAATTGATTGGCCGCATCCTCTTTCTCGAAGGTCTTCCCAATATGCAAAACCTGGGCAAGTTGCTGATTGGTGAACATACCCGGGAAATGCTGGAGTGCGATCTGCAACTGGAGATGCTGGCTCTGCCTGCCTTGAAAGAGGGTATCGCCTATGCAGAATCGGTGCGGGACTATGTCAGTCGTGATCTCCTGGCGTCAATATTGCGCAGTGAAGAAGAGCATGTGGATTGGCTGGAAACACAGTTGCAGCTGATCGACAAGATTGGCATCGAGAACTACCAGCAATCAATGATCTGAGGATGTGCATGTCATCGCCTTGACATAGTCCGGCCGTATGATGCGCGTTTTATTCCTTCCAGTCGGGCAAATTCCAACATGTATGCATGCATTGATCTTGGCTCCAACAGCTTCCACCTCTTGATAGCAGAGTGGCAGGATGGCCGGACCGAGATCGTCGAGCGTTTCAGTAGCATAGTGCAGCTGGGAGAGGGCGTGCCTCTCACCGGCGAAATCTCGCCCGCAGCTTTTGCGCGAGGCATCGATTGCCTGCGTGAGTTTGCCGCTGCGATGGCGCGCCACCCGGTGCGCCGCTACTGGGCTTTGGGGACCAACGCCCTTAGACTGGCTCGCAATGCACCAGAGTTTCTGGCCGCAGCCAAGGCGCTTGGAATAGACGTCTCCGTTATCTCCGGCCAGCAGGAAGCCATTCTCGTGTATGCGGGTGTCCTTTCCGGGCTGCCGGCGAGCTGCGCAACGCGTATGGTCATCGACGTCGGCGGTGGCAGTACTGAGATCATCGTTGGTCGTGGTGAGCAGCGGCTAGTCACCCATAGTCTCCCCATCGGTTGCGTCAGCTGGCGCGACCGCTTCTTCAAAGTATTGCCGGCGGACCCGGCAGCGCTCGAGCGCCTTCTGGAGTCAGCGACAGTAGAAGCAGAAAAGGTTTTTGCCACTGTGCGTGACGACGTCCTGCGCTATCCGAGTGCGGAAATTTATGCGTCGTCCGGAACGGCAAAGATGCTCAGTCTTGTGTGTCAGCAGTGCGGGTACAGTGACAGCGGCATTGCGCGCAGCGCCCTGCAGCAACTCAAGGCGGATGTCCTGGCTTGCGCAGCCGATCCGGAGCGATTGTTGCCAGGGTTGAAGGATCGCCGTAAAGACCTGTTGATGCCAGGTTGGGCGGTATTGACCGGGTTGATGCGGACTTTTGATCTGGACCAGATCACCTTCAGTCCCACTGCCCTGCGCGAGGGTATGCTCGAGTTCATGATGCGAAAGGGCACCGATACAGCGCTGCTGGACCAGGATTCGCTGCCTCGAATCAGTCGTCAACCCACGCTGTAACGTACTGTAGCCAGTTGTTTGAGCAAACGCATCTGCACGGGTTCGCGAGTGCTGTTGTCGCCTGATTCCAGCCTCACATACGTACCATCGGATTGCAGCTCCCAGCTCTGGCAGCGGTCGGCCAGATACATCTGCAGCTCCTCCAGAATGCGATTGGCAAGCTTCTTCCTCTGAATGGGGAACGCCACCTCTATGCGGTGCATAAGGTTTCTCTCCATCCAGTCGGCGCTTGAGCAATACACCTGCTGCAGGTTGTTCTCGAAATAGAATACCCGTGAATGTTCGAGGAAGCGGCCGATGATCGATACGACTCTTATGTTCTCGGAAATATTGGGAAGGCCCGGTTTCAGACAACAGATTCCGCGGATGATGAGATCGATCTTCACGCCTGCACGTGAAGCCGCATAGAGCTCGCGAATGATGTCGGGGTCAGTGAGTGAATTCATCTTCGCAATGATGCGCGCTGGCTTGCCTTCGGCCGCCAGATTTCTCTCGTGCTGTATCATGCGGATCAGCGATTTCTTGAGGCGGAAAGGTGCATGAATCATCACGTCGGGGATGATGCGTTTGCCCATGCCGGTGATTTGCTGGAAGACTTTGTGTACGTCGGCACAGAGAACCTCGTCACAAGTCATCAGCCCGTAGTCGGTGTAGACCAGTGAGGTCTTGCGGTGGTAGTTACCGGTGCCCAGATGCGCGTAGCGTTTGAGCTTGCCACCTTCGCGTCGCACGATCAGCAGCATCTTGGCGTGAGTCTTGTAGCCCATCACACCGTACACCACGACAGCGCCCGCCTCCTGCAACCGGCTGGCGAACTGGATGTTTTCCTTCTCGTCAAAACGGGCTCGCAACTCGATGACGACCGTCACCTCCTTGCCATTGCGTGCTGCTTCAGAGAGCGCCTCTACCAGTTCTGAAGACTCGTTGGTGCGATACAGAGTTTGTTTGATGGAAAGTACCGCAGGGTCCTTGGCCGCCTGCCTGACCCAGTCGATGATGGGGAGGAAGGACTGGAACGGATGCATGAGCAACTGGTCTTCACGGGTCACGGCGGTAAAGATGCAGTTGCCTTCCTCCAAGGCAGGTGGTGTGCCGGGGGTGAAGGTTGGGAAGCACAGGTCCGGGCGATTTACCATGCTGGTCAACGTCATCAGTCGCTGCATGTTCACGGGGCCGTCCAGTCTGAACAGCTCATCTTCAGTCAAATTGAAGCGTTGCAGCAGGAAGTCGGTGAGTTCCTGTGGGCAGGCCGCTCCTACTTCCAGCTTGGCGGCGGTGCCGAAGCGACGCAGGTGCAGTTCACCTTGCAGGGCGCTGGCGACATCCTCGACTTCGACATTGGACATCTCCAGGTCCGAGTTGCGTGTCACTCGGAACTGGTGACATTCCTTCACAGTCATGCCGGGAAAGAATTCGCCCACATGGGCATGAATGATGGAGGACAGGAATATGAAGTTGTCGCCCTTGGGGATGATGCTTGCAGGCACCTTGATCAGGCGTGGCAATGAACGTGGCGCCGGCACGATGGCCAGACCGCTGTCGCGACCAAATGCATCCTTGCCCTCCAGAGACAGGATGAAGTTGAGGCTCTTGTTGACCAGCCGAGGGAATGGGTGCGCGGGGTCGAGCCCCAGCGGGCTGATGACCGGCAACACCTCATCACGGAAATAGTCCCTGACCCACAAGGAGAGTTTCTTGTTCCATTCGTGCCGGTAAAGGAAGCGTATATTTTTCTCAGCCAGTGATGGGAACAGATCCTCATTGAGAATGCGGTACTGCTGTTGCAAGGCGACACGTACCTGCTGGTGGATCTCTTTGAGGATCTCGTCCGGGTACTTGCCGTCCGGGCCGGGGCGCTGGCGCCCGAACTCCATCTGCTTTTTAAGGCCGGAGATTCGTATTTCGTAGAACTCATCCAGGTTGGAGCTGAAGATCAGCAGGAACATCAGGCGCTCGAGCAGCGGGTGCCTGGGGTCGCGCGCCTGTTCCAGCACGCGCAGGTTGAACTGGAAGTAACTCAGCTCCCTGTTCAGATACAGATCGTTGCTGTTGAGATCGATGTGCGGAGTCGGTGTGGCCTTGCCAGCCGGTTTCAAGTCTTCGGTCGCGGCCTCGGGCTCTGTCGCGGTTCTGACCTCAGCGCCTTGAATTTCCGCGCCTGTCACGGCAATGGTTTCCTCGGCCACGGTGATCAGCGCGACCTCATGCGCGGAATCGGCATTGGACTCACGGACAGTCGATGCGACGGGTGGCTGCTCCACTTGCTGTACCGCCTGCGGTACCACTGGTTGTACAAATGGAGGTGTGACTTTTCGAGTGCTCATGCTTGCTGTGGTCTCGTACGCTGAGGCTGGTTGGGACACTTGAGGGCATTCTACATGAGAGACTATCAGTTGAAAGTGACAGTTCTGAAACGACAGCTTATTCGGAGCACATGAATCGATTCCGCGGCGAACTTCTTTGTCATACTACTGTCACATAACCGCCATATAGTGGCGCCAGTAACGACAACCAAGCTCCAACCATCTACGCGGAGAAGCGCGATGAAACTGAATAAATCGATTAGACCACTTGCACTGCTGCTTGGCGGACTGTGCAGTACTGCGGCCCTAGCTGCCGATGATGTTGACGCCGGTTTGCCCGAATATACCGTCGCCAGCGGTGTCTCAGGCAACTTCTCCAGTGTTGGTTCGGACACTCTGGCGAACCTCATGACTTTGTGGGCAGAAGAGTTCAAGCGGTTCTATCCCAACGTCAATATCCAGATTCAGGCTGCCGGTTCTTCCACCGCGCCACCCGCGTTGACTGAAGGCACTGCCAACATGGGCCCGATGAGCCGCGAGATGAAAGACAACGAAATCGAGGCTTTCGAGAACAAGTACGGCTACAAGCCTACTGCGATCCCGGTCGCGATCGACGCACTGGCTGTGTTTGTGCACAAGGACAATCCGCTGGAAGGGCTGACAATTCCGCAAGTAGATGCGGTGTTTTCCTCCACTCTGAAGTGTGGCCACGATCAGGTTGTCGACACGTGGGGACAGCTGGGACTCGCGGGTGCCTGGGAGCGTCGTGATGTGCAGATCTTCGGACGCAACTCCGTGTCTGGTACTTACGGGTATTTCAAGGAAACGGCGCTGTGTGCTGGCGACTTCAAGAATTCGGTCAATGAGCAGCCCGGTTCGGCCTCTGTGGTGCAGTCGGTCAGTACTTCTGTGAATGGTATCGGCTATTCAGGGCTGGGTTACACGACCTCCAGCGTGAAGGCGCTGCCGATCGCCCAGGAAGAGGGTGGCGAGTTCTATGCGGCCACAGCCGAAAACGCCATCGCTGGCAACTATCCGCTGGCGCGTTTCCTGTTCGTCTATGTGAACAAGGAGCCGAACAAGCCGTTGTCGCCGCTGGAGAGCGAGTTCATCAAACTGGTGCTGTCGAAGACTGGTCAGGGCGTGGTGCTCAAAGATGGCTACATCCCGCTGCCCGCCAACGTCGTTGAACAAACGATGAGTGCTCTGGGGCTGTAAGAAAGACATGCTGTTGACTCAGGGCTCTCTCCCCACAGGGGAGGTGAGCCCTGAATTTTTGTCATGAAAATGTAATATTTCGGTAATATACTGCTGCCCCATGACTGACCTCCCAAACAAGAATACCCTCGCACCCGCCACTCCAGTAGCGGGTTCCGCATTTCCAGCGTCAGCAGCGACCTTGTCGCGCCGCCGTTTCCGTCATTTCAAGGACAAACTTGCCGCTGTCAGCATTGCCATTGGTGGCATGGGTGTCATTGCAGCAGTCTTGATGATTTTCCTGTATCTGGTCTACGAGGTGATGCCGCTGTTCAAGGGCGCCGTCATTCAGCCAGTCAGTGAATTCCGCTTGGAGGGACAGGCGCCAGTGCTGCATCTGGCGTTGGAGGAGCGTTTGGAAGTCGGCGTGCGGCTGGGTGCCGATGGTCAGGCAGTTTACTTCGACACTGCTGACGGCGAAGTGGTCAGCAGCATAGCCCTGCCCATTCCCGCCGGGCAGACAATCAGCAGTTTTGCCCTGGATACTGACGTCAGCGGCATATTTGCCATGGGCTTGTCTGGCGGTGATGTGCTGGTTGCGCAATATGCGTACGACGTGAGTTTTGGTGAAAACAACGCGCGTCAGGTGGTTCCAGTCGTCCGCTATCCGTTCGGAGAGAGTGCCTTCAACCTCTTCGATCAGCAGTCTGTTACCAAACTGAGCGTCCGCTCCGGCACCGGCGAATTGATGCTGGCAGGGACCAACGAAGAGGGGACTGTCGCCTTGCTGCAGGCGAGCAAGGAGACCAATCTGTTCTCTGCCTTCAGTGGCGGCAGTGCTGATGCGGGTTGGGAAACCGAAGTCGCCTCTATCAGCGGTACGCTCCAGAATGTTGACCAGCTCTATCTTGATGCCGATCGCCGCTGGCTGTTTGCGATCGGGACCGCAGGTCAACTGAGTCTTGTCGACGTTCGCCCTGCCTTCAGTGGCGGCACGGCAGTGATCGAAGATGAAGTGGCCCTCGTGGAAGCCGGTCGTCAGATTACGGCGGTGGATTTCCTGCTGGGCGGCATATCATTGCTGGTCGGCGATAGCGAGGGCACGGTGGCGCAATGGTTCCTTGTGCGTCGTGACGGCAATGTCGCCATCGAAAAAGTCAGGGAGTTTGATGCCGGGGCTGAAGACGGCAGTCGCGTGCTGGATCTGAGTCCCGAGCAGCGCCGCAAGAATTTTGTGACCATCAACGATCAGGGTTATGTGGGCATCTACAACTCCACGGCTCATCGTCGGGTTGCCTTCGAGCGCCTGAGTACCGGTGTACCGATTGCACTGGCTGTTTCTGCCAGGGGCGATGGTGTGCTCATCGAGAACGAGGATGGGGGATTCGCCTTCTGGAGTGTGGAGAACGAGCATCCGGAAGTGTCCTGGGAAGCCCTGTGGGGCAAGGTCTGGTACGAGAACTATCAGGAGCCGGAATATATCTGGCAATCTTCTGCAGCCAACAACGACTTCGAGCCCAAGTACAGTCTGGCACCGTTGGCATTCGGCACGTTGAAGGCAGCCTTCTATGCACTGCTGCTGGCGGCTCCGCTGGCGGTATGCGGCGCGATCTTTACCGGTTACTTCATGGCGCCAGCCATGCGCCGTAACGTCAAACCGCTCGTTGAGCTGATGGGCGCCATGCCTACAGTGGTGCTGGGCTTCCTCGCCGGTCTCTGGCTCGCCCCGTTCCTCGAAAACAATCTGCTCAGTGTGCTCAGTACTCTGTTGCTGGTTCCTTTCAGTGTGCTGGTGGCGGCCTTTTTATGGACCCGTCTGCCGGATGCGGTGCGCTTCTGCATACCCGACGGCTGGGAAGCAGCGCTGCTGGTTCCGGTCATCGTGCTGGCCTGCCTGCTGGCTCCTGTCATCGCCGGTCCCATCGAGGTCATTTTCTTCGCGGGCGACATGCGCAGCTGGCTGACCAATGAGCTGGGTATTCCGTATGACCAGCGTAATGCGATGGTTGTGGGACTCGCGATGGGCTTCGCCGTGATTCCGACGATATTCTCAATTGCCGAGGATGCAGTCTTCACGGTACCCAAGCAATTGACCTATGGCTCTCTGGCGCTTGGCGCAACGCCCTGGCAGACGCTTCGTCGCGTGGTGCTGCCCACGGCAAGTCCAGGTATCTTTTCTGCACTCATGATCGGCATGGGGCGTGCTGTCGGCGAGACCATGATCGTGCTGATGGCAACCGGCAATACTCCGATCATGGATGCCAACGTCTTCGAGGGAATGCGTACATTGGCAGCCAACATCGCCGTCGAAATTCCGGAGTCGGAAGTGGCCAGTACGCATTACCGCATCCTGTTCCTCGCTGCGCTGGTGCTTTTCATGTTCACTTTTGTCGTGAATACCCTGGCAGAAATCATCAGACAACGTCTACGACGTAAGTACAGCACCATATGACAGCGTTCAAGAAATTCTTCGCGGGTGGTACACCCTGGATTTGGATCAACGCGGGCGCCGTCGCCATCAGTATCATCATGACGGTGGGCCTGTTGCTGCTGCTTGCATATAACGGTCTTGGCCATTTCTGGCCGAAGGATCTGATGCTCGCGCAGTATTCCCAGCCCGTGGAAAGCGGAGATCCCTTGGTACGCGAGATCATCGGTGAGCGTGTCGGCAATGAGCAAGTGACCGCCGAACGCATCATCTCCTCGGGAATTCCTGTCACGGGCGATCGTCTGATGTACGAGCGTGAGCTCGTGAAGATCGGCAATCGCGACCTGAATGGCAATGACTTCACCTGGCTGCTGACAGATTATCTCGACAACATTCGCTTCCCTGAAAATCTCACCGCCTTCGAGCGCTGGGAATGGGGAAACTTCTACGGCTACGTACGTGAGGTTCGGGAAGCGGGTACTGCGGTGGCCGTGAGCGATCCTGCCAATATCGCCGACACCGCAGCCTGGGAGGCGCTGACTGAACGTGTGGCCAGAGCCGTCTCCCTGCACGAAGAGATTGCAGCGCTTGAAAAGGGTGCCATTGGCGAGGTCAATTACGCATTGGAAAGGTTGCGCCTGCAGCAGCGCGGATTGGAATTGCGCAATACCGATACCCCGGAAGCACTGGCCGCTATAGAGGCCGAGCGTGCGGACTGGGATAGCCGCTACGCCGTGCTGCAGGAACAGCTGCAGGAGCTGTACGAACAGATTGAGCGCGACACCGTGGTCATGGTCGCGATGAATGGTCAGGAGACCGAGATCGAAGTCTCGGAGATCGTGCGTGCCTATCAGCCCAATGGCATGCATATCGGTAACAAGCTGGTCGTTTATGTCCAGAAGCTGTGGGAGTTTCTTTCTGACGATCCGCGTGAAGCCAATACTGAGGGTGGCATATTCCCTGCGATTTTTGGCACCGTCATCATGGTGTTGCTGATGTCAGTACTGGTGACGCCCTTCGGCGTGATTGCGGCTGTCTATCTGCGCGAATACGCACGACAGGGTGTCATTACCCGCATCATTCGCATCGCGGTCAACAATCTGGCGGGCGTGCCTTCCATCGTCTATGGGGTGTTTGGATTAGGATTCTTCATCTATTTCATAGGGGCGGAAGTCGACCAGGCTTTCTACCAGGAGGCGCTGCCGGCACCGACGTTCGGAACGCCAGGCATGCTGTGGGCGGCCTTGACGCTCGCACTTCTGACCGTGCCAGTGGTGATTGTTTCCACCGAAGAAGGATTGTCGCGAATCCCGCGCAGTCTGCGTGAAGGCAGTCTTGCGCTCGGCGCCACGAAATTCGAAACGATCTGGCGTGTGGTACTGCCAATGGCAAGTCCGGCCATCATGACCGGCATGATTCTCGCTGTGGCCAGAGCGGCGGGCGAAGTGGCCCCTCTGATGCTGGTGGGTGTCGTCAAGCTGGCTCCGGCGCTGCCACTGGACGGTAACTACCCGTACTTCCACCTCGATCAGAAATTCATGCACCTGGGTTTCCATATCTATGACGTGGGTTTCCAGAGCCCCAACGTCGAGGCGGCGCGGCCCCTCGTATTTGCCACAGCGCTATTGTTGGTGATGATTACCGCAGTGCTGAATCAGGTAGCCGTCTCCATCCGCAATCGCTTGCGGGAAAAGTACAAGTCTCTGGACATGTAAAACGCGAATTGAAAAAACAGCACATTGATCACATTACCAACGGATGTTGTCGCAATGACAGAATCAAATACTGAATACGCTCCGGCCAACCGCTCGAAGTTCAAGAAAATTGACATGTCGAAAGTTGGCGGCAGCGATCACGGTCAGTCGGTGGAAGACTTGCCGAGCTGTCTGCAGGTGAGCAATCTCAATCTGTACTATGGTGCGGCACACTCGCTGACCGACATCAACCTGAGCATTCCGAGCCAGCGTGTAACGGCTTTCATCGGCCCCAGTGGCTGTGGCAAATCCAGTCTGTTGCGCTGCTTCAATCGTATGAATGATCTGGTGGAGAACTGCTCGATCAAAGGCAGCATCACGTTGGATGGCGAGGATATCTATCATCGCTCCGTGGACGTGGCCGACCTGCGTCGCCGCGTCGGTATGGTTTTCCAGAAGCCGAACCCCTTCCCGAAATCCATCTATGAAAATGTCGCCTATGGTCTGCGCATTCAGGGCGTCAACAAGAAGCGCGTGCTGGATGAGAGTGTGGAAAAATCACTGAAAGCAGCGGCGTTGTGGGAGGAGGTGAAGGACCGCCTGCACGAGAGCGCGCTGGGTCTGTCCGGCGGTCAGCAGCAGCGTCTGGTCATTGCCAGAACGGTGGCTGTGGAGCCGGAAGTCCTGCTGCTTGACGAACCGGCTTCTGCGCTCGATCCGATCTCGACACTGAAGATCGAGGAGCTGATCAATGAGCTCAAGGATCGTTACACCATTATCATCGTGACGCACAACATGCAGCAGGCTGCTCGGGTGTCGGATTTCACCGCGTTCATGTACATGGGCAAGCTGATCGAGTTCGATACTGCGGACAACATCTTTACCAATCCGGCTCAGAAACAGACGGAAGATTACATTACCGGTCGTTACGGCTGAGGACTACTCAGACGCGCAGGCATTCCCATATAGTGATTGTTCCGAGGCAGGAACCCGATTATGAAACAAGACGCAACGCTCCACAGTCACCACATTTCCAGGCAGTTCAACTCTGATCTCGAAGAGATCAAGAACAACATGCTGGAGATGGGCGGCATGGTCGAGAAGCAACTCACCGATGCCATCGAAGCCATCATCAGTGCCGATAGTGGTCTCGGGCAGCTGGTAGGCGAGGACGATGCCTCCATCAATGCCATGGAGGTCAAGATCGACGAAGAGTGCAACCGCATTCTGGTGCGTCGGCAACCGGCTGCCAGCGATCTGCGTCTGGTGTTGTCGATCATCAAGACGGTCAACGATCTGGAACGTATCGGTGACGAATCGGCAAAGATTGCCCGACTCGCCATCGAGCTGACTGAGCAAGGTGATTCTTCCAAAGGATATGTTGAAATTCGTCATATCGGGGAGCGCGTGCGCAAGATGGTACATATGGCCCTGGACGCTTTTGCCCGCTACGACGTCGATGCCGCGCTCGCCGTGGCCAGAGAAGATGTCAGCGTCGACATGGAATACAGCAGTGCAATGCGTGAGATGATCACCTACATGATTGAAGACCCGCGCAGCATTACGCGCGTCCTCAATGTCGTCTGGGCGTTGCGCTCACTGGAGCGCGTTGGCGACCACGCCAAGAATATCGCGGAGCATGTCATTTATCTCGTCAAGGGGACCGACGTTCGCCATCTGGGACTCTCTGGTCTCGAAGAGCAGGTCAAGAGCGAATAGACCTGCCTGCCAAGCGCCGGTCGGTTGGGACGGCGCTTTTCGTGCATCACTTCTGTAATAAAAAATTCGCATTACTGTCACAATGTCACTGAACTGTCATAAATAAGTAATATGCTCTCTCCATCAAAATTAGCACCACTTGGAGAGTATTGAATGAATGTGACAAAAGCCTTGCCCCTCTGCGCACTCGCAGCCCTCAGTTGCAGTCTCCCAGCCTTGGCTCAGGACACCAGCCTGCTCCCGAGCTTCTATGGTCGTGCCAATATCACAGCGGTTCATAACCAGCCCAGAGATGGCGGTTCGGATTCGGAGTTTGTGAGCAATGCGTCGCGTATCGGCCTTGAAGGTTCACTGCCGATGTCTGAAGGCCTGAAAGTGATTTATCAGGCAGAATATCAGGTG
>JBBTKA010000028.1:0-15888 GCA_038059145.1 Pseudomonadota bacterium | reverse complement strand
CGCGATTTCCACCACCGTATCGAGCATCTTCGCCCTCTACTATCACCATCTGCAGGGCTATCTCTGCGAGTTCATCTCCGAGGATGAATTCAAGAAAAACCTGCGTGAGGCATTGCGCATGTTGCTCCCCCAAGCTTCCTGATGCCGGCTTCCGATTGACTTTTTCTTGCTGAATTCTGAATTTGACAAAGTGGTGATGGATAGTCCGGACGCCTGCCTGTTATTCAGGAATGCCGGTGATAGGATCGCCTTCGAATTCGCAAATCCCGAGGAGGATTTATGTTCAGGTCAAAGATTGCCATCGGTATCGCTGCAATTTTCTGCGCCGCTGCCACCAGTTCACTGCAGGCCGCCGAGCGTGTGGGGGATTTTTCCCTGCTCGATCAGGACGGCTTTTTTCATCACATCGGCTGGTATGACGACCACAAGGCGATTGCCTTTCTGGTGCAGGTCAATGGCAGTGACCAGACCGAACAGGCGGCTGCAACTTATGCACAGCTGCAATCCCGTTTCGATGCTCAAGGCATCGAGTTCATGATGATCAATCCGCTCGGGCAGGAGCGCGCCGCGGTCAAGCAGGCTGTCGCCGACCTGGGTGTCCAGGTGCCGGTGCTGATTGACGATGCGCAGATGATCTCCAGCGCGATGGGCATCGACAAGAGCGGTGAAGTATTCCTGTTCAACCCCAAGTCGTTCGAAGTGATGTTCCGTGGTCCGGTAACGGCTTTGGAGACAGCACTCAACGAAGTCGTGGCGGACAAGCCGATCAGCACTGCGGTGGTCGCGATGTCAGGTTCTGACGTCACATACCAGAGCGATGTCAGCATCTCTTATGTCAACGACGTGGCGCCGATCCTGGCCGAAAATTGCGCGACCTGTCACCGCGATGGCGGCATTGCCCCGTTTGCGATGGATAGCCATGCCATGGTGCAGGGTTGGGCGCCGATGATTCGTGAGGTGCTGATGACCAAGCGCATGCCGCCCGGTCAGATCGATCCGCATGTCGGCAAGTTTTCCAACGATTACGTACTCTCTGTCGAAGAGCAGCAGACGCTGATCAGCTGGGTGGAAGCCGGTTCTCCAAAAGACGGCGATACCGATCCACTGGCCGCGCTGACCTGGCCGGAATCCAAATGGGCCTTCGGTGAGCCGGATCTGATCGTCAAGGTGCCGCCTCAGGAGATTCCCGCGACAGGCGTTCTGGATTACGTCACGGTGATGGTGCCTTTTACAGGTCTGGATCGTGATCGCTGGGTGCGTGCGAGTCAGTACATCGCGGGCGACCGCACAGTGCTGCACCATACCCTCAATGCTGTGATCGCCCCGGGCGAAAGACCTACCGCAGGCGCTTTCCTTGGCGCAACCGATCCGCACGGCGCATTTATCACGCCTTACATTCCTGGAGCCGAGCCGCACCTGGAGGCGCCGAATACCGGCGGCCTGCTGAAGGCTGGCTCGATGCTGGGGCTGCAGTTGCACTACACCACTACCGGCAAAGCGACTGTTGATGCCAGCGAAATCGGCATCTGGTTCTATCCGGATGATCAGGTTCCGCAGGAGCGCAGATCTGGTGAGTGCGCCTGCATATTCCCGGACGGCTGGACCAATATCCCGCCTTACGCGCCGAATTTCGAGCAGTCCCAGAGCATCGTCATCGAGCAGGATGCCTATCTGCAGAGCTTCATTCCGCACATGCACTTCCGTGGCAAGAACATGCGTTTCGCCGCTCACTACCCCGATGGTTCGGTGGAGCAGTTGATCAACATAGCCAACTACAACTACAACTGGCAGCTCGATTACAAACTGGAAGAACCGAAGTTTGTCCCTGCCGGCACCAAGATTGTCGTGACGGCGGCTTTTGACAACTCCACACAGAACAAGGCGAATCCTGATCCGGCCCGCGAAGTACCCTGGGGTCAGCAGAGCTGGGATGAGATGTTCTTCGGTCAGGTGTATTGGAAGTATGTGGATCAGAGCACGCTTGTAAGCAGTACGGCCCAGTAAAGGACGCGCAGTAAAGGACAAGCAGTAGAGGGGGAACGAAGAAGTGAAAAAAGGAAAGAGGCAGGATCGCCTCTTTCCTTTTTTTTTGGCCTGAGAATTACTGGCCTTTCAGTGCCGGGTTGTTGGGCTGTGGCTCACCCAGTACGGCGGTGTTGCGCAGGATGCCTACGCCTTCCACTTCTGTTTCGAAGGTATCACCCGGAACCATCGGACGGGTAGTACCCATGGTGCCGGACCAGATGATGTCGCCCGGCTCGAGTGTGAAGTAGTGGGAGATGTAGCTGACCATGTAGTCGAAGTTGTACAGCATGTCAGAAGTGTTCTCACCCTGACGCACTTCGCCGTTCAGACGACCTTCGATCTTGATGTTGTTGGGGTCAATGCCGGTGACCAGTTTCGGACCAACGGAGTTGAAGGTTCTGGCGCCCTTGGCGCGAGTCCACTGCAGGTCCGCACCTTGCCAGTCACGGGCACTGCCGTCGTTGCCGGCGGTGACACCGAAGATGTAGTTCGGAGCGTCTTCAACGGAGACGTTCTCGGCGTGCTTGCCGATCACAATCACGGCTTCCGCTTCGTAGTGATAGTTCTTGCTCTCGACTGGGATGATCATCGGTTCGTCCGGGCCAATGATGGAGCGAGCTGGAACGATGAACAGACCTGGATACTTTGCGGGCTCGCCAGTGATGTGGCTGCGGAAGTTCAGTGCGGTCATGACGACCAGCTCCGGGTCCACAGGAGCCTTGAGAGTGACGGCGGATTGATCCACTGTCTGGCCGGTGCGTGTACCTTCCAGGTAAGGGGCGTCGCTCAGTTGGTGAATGGTCGTGCCGACCAGTTCGCCCCAGGAAATTGTGCCATTCTGTTCATAGCGTACATATTCGGCAGCCTGGGCAGAGCCCGCCAGCGCCATGGAAACCAGTAATCCCGCAGACAACGTTTTGATTGTGTGTTTCATTCGAACACCTCCTGTTATTAGATTGGAGCCTTGCCAGTCCGAACATCAAAACGCAGTGTTGAAATGAGGATCTGGTCAGCCGGTGCGCCACCCCCTGCGGGCGACAGCGGGCACTATCCTGAACGTAAAGATCCTTTTAATCAAGCCAGATGGCGGGGCGGTTGGCACTTCTCGTCGGATTTTGCGCAGCGGTTTGTCTTTGTCCCGATAACGCATATCATCGCCACCATATCACTCAAATCAGCGAGACAATCATGACCCGATTCTGCAGTTTGCCCGCCCGCATGGGCGTGGCTCTCTTCGTCTTTGCCCTCTGTGCCGCGTCATTGCACGCTGCGGAAGACGACACTACTCTGGTGCGCGCCGAACCGGAAATGGTTGGGATATCGTCTGCCCGCTTGCGGTTGCTCGACACCATGTTGCGACAGCATGTCGACGATGGACGAGTCGCCGGGCTCGTGGCAGGCGTCGCGCGTCACGGTCGTATCGTTTACCTGGAGGCGATGGGTTCGCAGGTGCTGGCCGAGGGCGCTCAGCCCGCAACGCCGATGCGCGAAGATTCAATTTTTCAGATTCGCTCCAACACCAAGGCGATTACTTCCCTGGCCGTCATGCAGTTGATCGAGGCGGGCCGTATTGGCCTGAATGATCCGGTTTCCACCTACATCCCCAGTTTTGCCGACATGGTGGTCTTCACGAATCCCGATGATCCCGACAACAGCCCCACGCGGGCACCCTCGCGCGCGGTCACCATCGAGGATCTGCTGCTCAATATCGGCGGCCTCAGTCATCGTGACGGCGCCTTGTATCAGAGTCGGGCCGTACGGTCGCGCGCCGAGCCACTCGACGTGCTGGTGGAGAAGATTGCCGCCGTGCCGCTGATGGGTGACCCGGGGACGCGCTGGATCTACAGCGAATCGACCTCGGTGCTGGCGCGCATAGTCGAGATCGTCTCCGGGCAGCGCTTCGATGACTATCTCGACGAACACGTCCTGCGGCCGCTGCGGATGCTGGACACCGCCTTCCATGTGCCGCCGGAGAAAGTCGACCGACTGGCGCGCGTCTATGAGACTCCCAGAGGCGGCGGAGCCCTGATGCGGGTGCCAGAGATGGAGGTGCCGATTACCTCGCAACCTCCGCTGCTGGAGGGTTCGGTTGGACTGGTCAGCACAGTGCCCGATTACATGCGGTTTCTGCAGGCCTTCCTCGATGGCGGCATTCTGGATGGAAAGCGTGTCCTCTCCGAGCCGCTGATTGCCGAGATGACGCGCAACCACATTCCCCCGGAACTGCTGCCAATCGGGCTGTCGCCGCAGAACCCGATGCTGGATGTGGGCTGGGGCTATGGCTTCACCGTGGTGATCGACGAGGCGAAGAGTGCCTACGGCGTCAACAATGGTGAGTTTGGCTGGAGCGGTACTCTGGGCACCTATGCCTGGGCGGACCCGGAAACGGACATGGTGGCCATCATCATGCTGCAAATAGCGCCAGCCAGTGCCCACAGACTGCCGCAGAAGTTCAAGGCCCTGGTGTCGCAGACACCGGTAGATGAATAGTGTCGCAGACGCCAATAGACGAATAGCGCCGGGGTGGCTATGGGCGAAGACTTATTGCGCGTGCACAATGCCCTGTGCCGGATCAGCAGCCGCAGGATACTCCGGGTTGATGACTTCGCGCTGGCAACCGGGCAGCACTGGTGTGTGTTCGGCGGCAATGGCGCGGGCAAGTCGCTGCTGGCGCAATTGCTGCGGGGCGCACTCGTCAGTGGTCACGACCATCTCTCCTGTGCCGCAGATTTCTCTCCCGATCGAGATCTGCAGGTAGTCTCCTTCGAAGAGCAGCAACAACTGTGGGCGCTCGACAATCGTCACGACATCAGCGAATACAGCGACACAGCGCTCGATCAAGGCACCACGGTGGCCGGGCTGATCCTTGGAGGGACGCCTCCAGATGCCAGCGCCGTGGCGCGCTTTGAAACACTGCTGATCGCGCTCGATCTGCAGTCGCTGCAGTCGCGTGGCATCCGCTACCTCTCGTCCGGGCAGGTGCGCAAGGCGCTGCTCGCCCGGGCCTTGTATCGTCGCCCGCGCCTGTTGCTGCTGGACGATCCGCTGGAGAGCGTGGATCGTGACTCCCGCCAGCGCATTGCTGTGGTATTGCAGCAGTGGATGGGGCCGGACACCTGCACGTTGCTGCTGTGCCGTCGGCAGCGCGATATCCTGCCTGGCATCACGCATCTGGCACTGATGGCAGATCTGCAGGTGGTGGAGCAGGGGCCGCTGCGGGACGTACTGTCTGGTGCGGCATGGCGGCGCCTGGCACATCGCGAGGCGACTTTGCCAGCGTCTCTTCCCGTGCCGATTCCCGGCAGACATGACGCCTTGGCTGATCTCGACCCGCAGCAACCGCTGTTCGAGCTGCGCAATGTTGACGCAGGCTATCAGGGCCATCTGGTGTTGACGCAGTTCTCATGGACGCTGCGCCGAGGTCAGCACACTCTGATCGAGGGGCCGAACGGCTGCGGCAAATCCACGCTGCTCAGTCTGATCAATGGCGAGAACCACAAGGCCTATGGACAGGACGTGGTGTTGTTCGGGCGCCGCCGTGGCAGTGGCGAGACGATCTGGGATGTAAAGGCGCGTTTCGGGACCGTTTCCAACGAGTTGCACAACAAGTATGTGAAGGGCTGGAAGGTGCTCGACGTGGTGGTGTCCGGCTTCTTCGCATCGGTAGGGCTCTACGACGACAGTGGTGCCAGCCAACGCAATGCCGCGCTGGACTGGCTGCGCACTCTTGCCATTGCCGAACTGGCGGGCGAGTACTACCACGAGATATCGTTTGGTCAGCAACGACTGGTGCTGCTGGCGCGGGCCATGGTCAAACATCCAGCCATTCTGATTCTGGACGAGCCTTGTGTCGGGCTCGATGATTACCATCGTGCCCTGATCTTGGGGACAGTGGACTTGATCGCTGCCACTACCGCCACGCAGATCATCTATGTCAGCCACACCGACGACGAACGGCCGGCGTGTATCAATCAGCACATTCGCTTCAGTGGCCCAGGCCAGTACACTATCAGCACCGATCTGGATCACAGCGCACCGACTTGGCGCAGAACTCTTTGACGCGGTTTTTCCACCTTTTCAGTTCGTCCCGGCCCGTTCTCCTTCTGTCTGTGATACGTCCCCCCGGACAGTGCGCGCGCCAAATTTCAGTGTCAAAGTAAACAACAGCTGATTGGCCTGTTACTTGCTCACTGTTTTGTCATAACCAATTGCCCAATCGTCTACTCGTCATTGCCTGAGGAAAAGAAATCATGAAAAGAACTGCCAGAGACATCTTGCGAGAGAAGGGCGGTCATATGCTGACAATCAGTTCAGAAGCAACTGTCCATGAGGCGGTGAGCTTCATGAATCAGAAACGCGTGGGAGCGATACTTGTGGTCGATGACAGCAAGCAGATTGTCGGCATCTGGACGGAGCGGGATCTGATGCGACGCGTCCTCGAGCCGGGTTTCGACTCCCGCACGGATCTGGTACGTGACGGCATGACCTCCAACCTGATTTCGGCAAATGTCGATGCTTCCGCTTATGAACTTTACGAGAAGTTTGTCGGTCGGCGAATCCGGCACCTGCTGATCGAGGAATTTGGAAGCTATGTCGGTATTCTGTCAGCGGGCGACGTGATGCATGCCACGCTGCAGCAGAGCGCCGAAGAGTATCGCAATCTCAACGAGATGGTCAGCATGGAGTATTACGAGAATTGGAAGGCGCAGGCGCAGGAAGCGCTGCGCTGAGCTGAACAGTTCGTCAGCACCGTTCGTCCGCGGTTTCTACTTCACGGTGATTCCTTCCTGCGCGAACATCGCGCGCAACGCCTGAGCAAACTCCAGTGCCTGTGGTGTGTCACCATGCAGGCACAGCGTTTCCGCTTCGACTTCCACTCGGCTGCCGTCCACCGCCATGACATAACCTTCGCGGATCATGTTCAAAGACTGCGCGACGGCCAATTGTGGGTCGTGCAGTAATGCGCGTGGATCGCTGCGCGGCACCAGAGTACCCCGCGCGGTGTAGGCGCGGTCTGCGAAGACCTCCGAGCGCGTGCGCAGGCCGGCCCGCCGGGCCGCATGCAGCAACTCCCCACCCGCCAGCCCGACCACTGTCATTGCCGGATTGAATTCCTGCAGTACCATGACCAGGTCTTCTGCCAATACCCGGTCGGTTGCCGCCTGATTGTAGAGAGCGCCGTGTGGTTTGATATGAGAAAGCCGGGCGCCCTGCGCCTCGACAAGCGCCGCGATGGCCCCTAATTGGTAAAGCAGATGATTACGCAGACTGGCGAACCCCAGCTGCATCTCGCGGCGGCCGCCATGTTCGCGATCGGGCCAGGACGGGTGTGCACCGATGTGCACGCCGTGTGCAATCGCCAGGCGAATGGCTGCGGTAATGGTGTCGGGGTCGCCCGCATGGACGCCGCAGCTGACATTGGCTGAGCTGACCAGTGCCAGTAGTTCGCGGTCGTGCGGCCCTCCCTCACCCAGGTCGGCGTTCAGATCGATGTGCATGCAAACCTCTCGTGCGTGTATTCCCTTAGCCGGCGCAAATAATGCTCCTGCCGTGCCCTCGCCGCGCTGGCCTCCTCCAGTGAGACGGGGACAAAGTAGACGGAAGTGCACGGCGGAACGTGTGCCAATTGCCACAGATCTGCGCGGATGACGCTGGCGATGCGCGGGTAACCCCCGATCGTCTGCGCGTCGTTGGCGAGCACGATAGGCAGACCATCGGGTGGCACCTGCACGTCGCCCGGCAATACCCCGGCCGAAGGCAGGTCCAGACACTCTTCCAATTGCAGGGCAGTGCCGTTGAGGCGCAACCCCATACGATTGCTGTGGTGGCTGATTCGCCAGGGCTGACTCCAGAACAGAATCTGCGAATCGGTCGTGAAGGATTCATAATCCGGCCCCGGCAGTGCGCGCAGAATATGGGACGGCGCGAGTGGACGAATGCCTTTGCCGCTGTGCGCCTGAACTTGCGACGATGGGCCAATTGGCAGGCGATCGCCCGTCAGAAGAGCGCGACCTTGTAGTCCTCCAAACCCTGCATTCAGATCCGTGCTGCGTGAGCCCATGACAATGGGAACGTCTATGCCACCGGCGAAGGCCAGATAACAGCGAGCGCCCGGCACCATGGGTTTGCTAAGGGTCAGCGTCTCGCCGCTGCGGATGATTGACACGTGCCCGGGCAGCAGTCTGGATTCGGTGGCCGCAGCGGCTGTGCTATGGGACGCGGCAAAGCTGCTGCCGCTCATTGCCACGGCGCAGTCATGTTCAAAATGCAACACCAGTGGACCGACACTGATCTCCAGCACCGCCGCGTCAGGTTCATTGCCGAGCAGCAGGTTGGCTTGTTGCAACGCGACAGGGTCGAGTGCGCCGCTCTGACTGACACCGAGATGGCGCAGCCCGTGGCGGCCCAAATCCTGGATAGTGGTAAACGGCCCGCAGCGAATGACCTCAATCATGGGTGCTTCCTGTTGCGACGAAACGGACTGTATCGCCGGGCAGCAGCAGCGCCGGCCGTTGGCTTGAAGGGTCGAACAGAGGCATGTCTGTTCGCCCGATGATGTGCCAGCCGCCAGGGGTAGCAGAGGGGTAAACCGCCGTTTGACTGCCGCCGATGGCGACAGAGCCCGCAGGAATCAAGAGGCGGGGTGTGGCGCGCCGGGGCATTACTAGCGCCGGGTCCAGCCCTCCAAGGTAGGCGAAGCCGGGCAGAAAGCCGAGACAGAAGACACGGTAGAGTCCGGCGCTGTGTCGCTCGATGATGGCCTCCGCAGAGAGGCCGGTGTGCGCACTCAGGGCCTGCATATCAGGGCCTGCTTCACCACCATAGGAGACCGGAATGGTGATGTTCTTATTGGACTGGCTGGCGGTGGTCGATTCTGTTTCTGCAGTGCTCCACAGGGCCAGGATATTGGCGGCCAAGGAATCAACGCGGTCCTGCAGCCACTGTGTCTCCGATGCTGTGAACCTGATCAGCAGGTTGCCCATTCCCGGGACTATTTCCAGTAATCCCAATTCGGTGCGCCGGGACTCCAGATGGGCTGTCACCGCCCAGAGACGTTGTTGCTGCGCGAGTTCAGGCGTGCTGATGCCGGGGGCCGTGAACAGAAACAGCAGTGCATCCTCCGCGAGTCGTGAGATGCGGGGGGTGGCGACAAGAGCTGCGGCTGAGTCTATATTGGGCGTCATTGCAGGTAATCTATAGCACTGCCTGCAGGAATGCCACGACCACCCGAAAGCAGAACCAGCACAACAGGAATTTCATGATGAAACCTTTATCAACCATTGCGGGCGCAGTTGCTTTGAGCATGGCGGCGCTGTCTTCGTACTCTCTTGCCCAGGACATCAATCTGCTGCCGGAAGGTCAGACCTTGATCACCCTGTCGGTCACCGAACGTGTCAATGTCGAACAGGACACCCTGATCGCCACGCTGCGGATTGAGCGCGAGAACCGCGATGCGGGCACGTTGCAGCGTGAGATCAACGCGGCGATGGCACAGGCACTGGAAGAGACCGAGGATGTGACTGGCATCAAGGTTTCCACCGGCTACTACTCCGTGTATCAGTTCAACAATCAACCGCAGGGCGGCCGCGTTGATAATGTGTGGCGTGGCAGTCAATCAATGACGCTGGAGGGTCAGGACGCACAGAAAGTGCTGGAGTTGTCCGGTGTGATCCAGGAGATGGGGTTCGTCATGAGCGAGCTGGGGTATGTGTTGAGTACACAGCGCGCCGATGAAGTGCGTGACAGTCTGATGGAGAGCGCGATTGCGCGAGCTCGTTCCAATGCTGAGCGTGCTGCACGCGCAATGGGCAAGAGTGATGTCGACATTGCGGTTCTGGATATCGATGCGTCGCTTGGATACTCGCAGCCAGCGATGATGGTTCGTGGTCTGGCGATGGATGCGATGGCTGAAAAATCTGAGCCGGTGGCGGAGGCGGGAGAGTCGGAAGTGTCATTGACTGTGCGGGTACAGGCGGTGGCCAAATGAAAAGGCCGGAGCGAATTGCTTCGCTCCGGCCTCGTGCTGCTGCTAAGAATCAGTCCTGACGCTTTTGCTGCAGGTCTTTGTCTCAATCCAAGCGGCTGGGGTAGGCTTCCAGCAGGTCCTGGAATGTCTCGAGGAATGCGCTGCGGGCACCACCCTCGTGCATGTATTCACCGGGGCTGACGCTGTGGATGCGACTGATCTGTCCGCCCCATACGACCTTGCCGCCAGCTCTTTCGCGCATCGAGATGTCGATCGTGGCGATATAATTGAGCTCGACATTGATGGATTCCATGCGCACGAACGGGTCGATATTTTGTGTTTCCGGATCCAGGTTGACGTGTCTGTAGGACAACGTGACGATGAGATCGCTGCTCTGATCGTTGCGGGTCAGGCCGCGCTCCTGGAATGCGGTGTCGAACTCACTCACCATGTAGTCGCGCAGGAAGATTGGCATATCCACTGTTTCAACGCCGAATGTTGCATAGCTGTCGTAGTTGCCGGGACAGCACAGCGTTACCGTATTTCCAATCCGCATGCCCGGCCCGGTGGCGCAACTCGCCAGAAACAGAGCCATCACAATCGATACAACTACCTTGCTGATTTTCACATTAAACATATCTCTCTCCTCATGATTTGAATTTCCTATCTGCAGTGAAATTTCGCACTGCCTGTATACCTTACACGCACAGGAAATAAAACATTTTGATATGAGTCGTGTTTTGGTCACTTCACGGCCTGCCTTGCAAGCGCGGCGAGGGTCGGGCGGCGAGGGTCGGACCCATACTAGTTGTTGAAATTCAAAATAAATGAGTGGATTTTGTTACAAAAAAGAGGTCCTGATGGGTGATTTAACATCGATTTTGTGGGCGCGAGAACCAGCGATTTTTGGGGGGGCAAAAACTCAAACTAGCCCCGTGTTAGCAGGGCTAATTTTGAAAAACGTTCTCTGAATCATATCGTTGCGTGGGTCCGACCCGCGGAGGTCCGCGGCGTTAGCTGTTTCCCTCCAGGAAGCGGAGGATTTCGCGGTTTAGCTGGTCGGGGATTTCCACGTGTGGATTGTGGCCGGCGTCGGGCAGCATGATCAGCTCGCCATTGGGCAGCAGGTCTACCGCTCGGCGCGCAGTCTCTGGATAGTTGGGGCCATCCTGCGCGCCACCGATCAGCAGGGCCGGTGTGTTGATCTTGGGCCAGTAGGTGTCCACAGGCTGGGCTGTCAGTCCGCTGTTCATGGCTCTCACCAGATTGAGACGGTGGAACTCGCTGCTCAGCGCCTGGCCATAGCGAATCCTGACGTGTTCCATGTACTCGGGCTTCCAGTTCACGATGCGGCCCTGTTCAAGGCGCAGGTTGGATTCGTAATGAGCCTGCAAATCCGGCTCGGCGGCGCCTCCGGTCGGCTGGTTCCACGCGCGGCCCTTGTCCGAATCATTCAAGGCAATCGGATTCACCATCACCAGTTGGGTAACTTTCTCCGGATAAATGTGCGCGAAGTTGCTCGCGAGTCTTCCGCCAAGCGAATGTCCCGCAATCACGATCTGCTCGATGCCGAGATGTTCAATGATGGCATTGACGTTGGAGGCATGCAGATTGACGTCGTAAGGAATAATGGGCTTGGACGACTTGCCCCAGCCAAGACGGTCGATGGCGATGGCTCTGTAGCCAGCCTCCGTCAGCGCCTTCATGGTGTGCTCCCAGTACCAGCCGTAGTAGCTCGCGCCATGCAACAGGACGACTGTGCGCCCGTTCGAGGGGCCGGTCGGAGCGGCATCCATGTACGCGATGCGTTCGTCCTGACCATAGAGATTGCGGTGCAGGAAGTGGACGGGGTAAGGATAGGCGATTTCCTCAAGATTGATCGAGACTGGACCCCAGTCTGCGGGAGGTGTGGCTGGAGGTGCTGATTGCGCAAAGGCCTCTGTTCCCAGCACAAGCGAAAGTGCCGCAAAAGCAGCAAATTTTTTGATTTTTATGAAGTTGTTAGGCATCGGTGCATCCTGATTATGGTTATTTGAAAACACCGGGCAGTCGTTGTCACAGTCTCTGCGGACCGGAGCTCTCCACGGCATTCGCACACAGTGACCGCCCGCACGGCCACAATCTTACAGCCAGCATCTTGCGGAGGTCGGGCTATCGCAACGGGAGATAGACGTCGGTGATCATCTCCTCAGGTTTGATGTGCGGGCCGACATTAACGTAATGAAAGAACATGGGGAAGTCCCGCAGCTCCTCACCACTGGCAGGCAGCCACTCACTGTAGAGCCAGCGCGCTGGTGTGACGTCGTGCCGCGACCCCAGATGGCGGACCCGGGCGCAGCGTCCCGCTGGAATCATCTTGTTGATCACGCCTTGCGGATTCGATGTTACTGGAGCATCCACGGAGACCGCGATATCCAGGCGATAGTCTTCTGGCGCAGTCGTTTCGGGATCGTTGTAATGGATGCCATAGGTGTTGCCGATACCTGGTCGCACTCCATTGGCCTGGCGCCACTCGATGAACTTCTGCGTGGTGTTGTAAGTCTGGTGCTCCGGGCCGTGATGTTCGAGTGCGGCGATCAATGTCTCCGGAAATTCCACGATCTCGACGGTCTGTGGGTCATACATGATGCTGTGCTCCTTGTGTCTCTGGACGATGGCGCCGGTTTGCCAGGGTTGCCATTGCGGGTTTTTGCGAAAAGCGCCTGGAGTCTGTCCGTGCGCCTTTCTGAACGCCCTCGTGAACGATTCCGCGTTCATGAATCCTGCACTAAAACCAATATCGGTAATGCTGCGCGCAGGTTCAAATACCAGCTGCATGGAGGCGCGCTGCAGTCGCAGCAGTTGCACCAGCCGGTACACGGAAATTCCGGTATACGAGGAAAACTGTCGATGGAAATGAAAGGGGGAGAAGTGGGCGAGTTCGCTCAATCCCGCCACATCCAGCTCGTCATCCAGATGACGACGGATATGATCGATCACGTTGTTGATGCGCTGTGCGTAGTGGGCTGATTGTTTCTGACGCATTCCTTTCCTCGACGGTGCCCATGATAGCCATACACTCTTTCCGGCGCCTGACCGATCCTGCGGAGTTTACTTGTGGGAGCGGACCTGTCCGCGATTGAATTTTGTGCTGAATCAATCGCTGGCAGGTAAGCTCCCACCTTGCACCTTTGACTGCGCGTGACTATGCTCAGCGTAAAAGGAAAGGGGGGGCTCACGCCATGAAATTCACATCATCGTCTCTACAAACAACCGCAATGCTGCTGGTGCTGGGCGCTCTGGCGGCCTGCTCCGGCGAGTCCGAGCCCCCCATTCAACCGACTGCAGCACCCGTCGCCGAGGCCGTCGCGGCCCCTGTCGAGAGCGTCAGGCTGGTCGGCACGCAGGACATTGTCACTGCTGCCAGCAATAATTCCGAGTGGTTGACCCACGGCCGCACCTACGCGGAGGATCGTTTCAGCCCCCTTACGCAGATCAATCGGGACACCGTCGGTGAGCTCGGCGTAGCCTGGTCCTTCGAGCTGGATACCAATCGCGGGCAGGAAGCCACGCCTCTGGTCATCGATGGCACCGTGTACTTCACGTCCGCCTGGAGCAAAGCCTTCGCGCTGGACGCCCGCACCGGCGCCGAGAAATGGCGCTACGATCCCGAGGTGCCGGGCCGCTATGGGGTGAACGCCTGTTGTGACGTCGTCAACCGTGGTCTGGCGGCGTGGGGCGACAAACTGTTTCTCGGCACTATCGACGGTCGGCTGATCGCCCTCGATCGCGACTCGGGCACCGAGGTCTGGTCTGCGCAGACCGCAGACCCGGAGCTGCGCTACACCATCACCGGTGCGCCCCGCGTGATCGACGGTCGCGTGATCATCGGCAATGGGGGCGCCGAACTTGGAGTGCGCGGCTACGTGTCTGCCTACGACGCGGAGTCCGGCGAGATGTTGTGGCGCTTCTACACCGTGCCTGGCAATCCCGCTGACGGTTTCGAGAGCCCCGCGCTGGAAATGGCGGCGCAGACCTGGGCAGGTGAGTGGTGGACTCTCGGCGGTGGTGGCACGGTGTGGGATTCCATGGCCTATGATCCCGCGCTGAATCTGCTCTATATCGGCGTCGGCAACGGCAGCCCCTGGAACCACCGCATCCGATCCAATGGCGAAGGCGACAATCTTTATTTGTCTTCCATCGTCGCGCTGCGCCCCGGCACGGGCGAGTACGTGTGGCATTTTCAGACCACGCCGGCGGAGTCCTGGGATTACACCGCCACCCAGCACATCATGCTGGCCGATATCGAGATCGATGGCCGCTTGCGGCAAGTGCTGATGCAGGCGCCCAAGAATGGTTTCTTCTACGTGATCGACAGGACCAATGGCGAATTCATTTCCGGCGACAACTACGTCGACGTGAACTGGGCATCGGGTCTTGATCCGGTGACCGGCAGACCAATCGAAGCCGAAGGCATCCGCTACGAGAATAATCCCATCGTGATGTTCCCCGGTCCGCTGGGAGGTCACAACTGGTACCCCATGTCGCGTGATCCCGTGACCGGCTATGTCTTCCTGCCGACGCAGAACACCTCGTATCAGTACACCAATCCCGGCAGCATGGAAAAACAGGAGCTGGGCTGGAATCTGGGGCTCGACCCGATGCCGCGTGAACCTCTCAATCCGCAGGACCGGGCCCGCGTCGCGGCCATGACGCCATCGAGTCTGGTCGCCTGGAATCCGGTGACCCAGAGTCCGGCCTGGCGAGTCGATTATCCGGTCTACGGCAACAGCGGCACGCTGGCGACGGCAGGTGGTCTGGTATTCCAGGGCTCTGCCGATGGCGTCTTCCACGCTTACGGCACCAACGACGGCACCGAATACTGGTCCCGCGAAGTGGGCGATGCGATTCTGGGCGGCCCGGTCACTTATGAGCTGGATGGCGAGCAGTATGTGCTGGCACTGGCGGGGCAGGGCGGGGCCATTACGCTGACCATGGGGCTGCTGTCGGGCAATCATCCGCGTTACCAGAATGGTCGGTTGATTGCTTTCAAACTGGGCGCTGATGCGCCGCTCACTACTGCCACCCCGACGCCTCCGGCGCCGCTGGATGTCGCTGCCACGACCACACAAGGCAACGCCCTGGCGGGCGCACTGCAATACGGCAGCTTCTGCTCGGTCTGTCATGGACCGGTGGCGATGAGCGCGGGTTCGATTCCCGACCTGCGTTACTCGGCAACATTGCTGAGTCAGGATGCGTTCCTGAGCATCGTGCTGGATGGGCTGCTGGCGGATCGCGGCATGGTGGGATTTGCTGCCGACATGGGAGCGCAGGATGTGGAGAACATCCGTGCCTATCTGCTGCAGCAGGCGGCAGCCGTGCCTCGTCCGCAGTAATCGAGGGCGGGCCGCTGCCCGCCCATGTCGATGGGTGGCGGTGGCTCGCAATAGTTGGCGAGAGTTTGCAGCGCTTGCGCTGGAGCTCTTGGTAATCTGTTTTCTAAACAAGGAGTTAGATATCTGGCCCGGACTTTGCTGAACTGCTTGCGGTTAGCAAAGTTTGGTGCTGCTCACCAGCCGGTTTCCGACCTGGCTGAGCAGCACTTTTTTTTTGCGCGCACGTTTAATCAACCACCGCCTGCCACGGCAGGTGCTGATGGAGTCGATAATGACAACAACATGCTCCCGTTACTCCTCACGACAATTGTTTTCCCTGTTGGCGGTGGCCTTGGCCGCTCCGTTGCTGTCTCCGGCAGCCCTTGCCCAGAGCGAGGCCGCACAAGCCTGTGCTGCACTCGAAAACACTGCCGACCTGACCGTGCTTTCCGCACGACTGGTGCCTGCCGCCGACAGCACGCCAGCCTACTGCTATGTGCGCGGACTGATCTCTCCCTCGACGCAGTACCATGTGCAATTGCC
>JBBTKA010000027.1:0-5658 GCA_038059145.1 Pseudomonadota bacterium | reverse complement strand
CTCCGCGAATATGGATTCCGGAGCAATGGTTTGAGCGCAGTACGTGCCGGGCTCACAGACATTGTGCCGAGCACACCAAGGATCAGGAAGCTGACTGTGAACGCCAACAGAGCAATACGACTTCCCCAGCCTTTGTAACGAATTGACTTGACCGGGCTGCGATCAAGCCAGGGCACCACGAACAGAATCGCGATTGCACCAAACATGACAATCAGGCCCCAGAACTTCGCGTCGATACCAAGCAAAGGCACAGTCACGGCACGCAGCATTGAGTAGAAAGGCGTGTAGTACCAGACTGGTGGCACGTGCTCTGGAGTCAACAGCGGGTTGGCTTCCTGGAAGTTAGCGTGCTCGAGGAAATAACCACCCATCTCCGGAACGAAGAACACGATGAAGCAGAACACGAACAGGAACACCGTAATGCCGACCAGGTCGTGAACCGTGTAGAAAGGATGGAAAGGTATGCCATCGAGAGGGATGCCGTCCGGACCCTTGTTCTTCTTGATCTCAATACCATCTGGGTTGTTTGAACCCACTTCGTGAAGCGCCAGCAGGTGCAGAACCACCAGGGCCAGCAGGACAATCGGCAGAGCCACGACATGCAGTGCGAAGAATCGATTCAAGGTGGCGCCGGAGATCAGATAGTCACCGCGCACCCAGACCAGCAGGTCTTCACCAATCACAGGGATCGCGCCGACCAGCGACACGATCACGTTGGCACCCCAGTAAGACATCTGGCCCCATGGCAACACGTAACCCATGAAACCTTCGATTACCAGCACCAGATAAATCGCCATGCCGAACACCCAGACCAACTCCCTGGGCTTCTTATAGGAACCATACATCAGTCCGCGGAACATATGCAGATAGACGACGATGAAGAACGCCGAAGCTCCGGTTGAGTGCAGGTAGCGCAGCAACCAGCCCCATTCCACGTCTCGCATGATGTATTCGACAGAAGCAAACGCAGCTTCTGCGCTGTTGGTGTAATTCATGGTGAGCCAGACACCGGTCAATAACTGCATGACCAGTACAACCAGCGAGAGCACTCCGAAGAAATACCAGAAATTGAAATTCTTCGGCGCGTAATACTTGCTCATGTGCCGTTCCCACGCAGGGATAATCGGCAAACGATCGTTGGTCCAATCTCGCAGACCAGCCAGTGAAGAGACGATCCAGCCACTCTTGTTCGATGTACTCATTATGCACTCACCCCATCTTCACCAATTACCAGAACAGTCTCTGACTCGTAATAATAGGGCGGCACTTGCATGTTACGTGAAGCAGGAGAGCCCTGGAAAACCCTGCCAGCCAAATCGAAGCGAGAACCATGGCACGGGCAGAAGAAACCGCCTTTCCAATTTTCGTCGAACGGCTCGGCACGCAGCTCAATGTGAGGTGTAGGGGAGCAGAACAGGTGGGGACACAGACCAACCAGAACAAGAATCTCCGGTTCGCGTGAGCGGTGCGCATTTGTCGCATACTCTGGCTGTTCGGGTTGAGTAGAATCCGGATCCTGCAGGCGATCTGCCACTTCGGGCAGTGCGGCCAGCGCTTCAGCTGTCCGTCTTACAATAAATATGGGTCTGCCGCGCCAGGCAGGAATAGGACCCATGATGGCCCCTTCCTCGACTTGACTGATGTCAACTCTGACAGCAGCTCCTGCAGCCCGGGCCTTGGCACTCGGACTCCAAGATCCAACGAAAGGCACCACGGCGCCCACTACTCCGGCAACCCCTACTACCGAGGTAGACCCCAATAAAAATCGTCTGCGGCCAGAATCAGTACCGTCTTCACTCACCGTGTTATCTCCTGAGCATTGGTAATGTTAAGAACCCTTCCCAGCGATAACGAGGGAAGAATCCAGATTAGAAATTTGGAAACGAGAAGCACATGGCCCCTCGATATGCAGCGGTCTCACAAATTGCGCGAATGGTAGTGAGTTTCTCCCATTTTTTCAAGCATAGCCCTTCTTAATATAGGGACAACAGATTGATTTAAGTGGGAAATTTTTATTTTTCTTAAAAAAAAAAGCGCTCTACCAGATTGGCAAAAGCGCTTTTATAAAATTGTTTAACTGCGGTAGCAGCCCTTGCAGCACTACCGCGATTACCTTCAAAGCTTGAGCAGTCAGCGCAATTAGCGCTTGGAGAACTGTGGTCTCTTGCGAGCTTTGCGCAGACCAACCTTCTTTCTCTCTACAGCACGCGCGTCACGAGTCACGAATCCAGCCTTACGCAGAGTCGGACGCAGTTCGCCGTCATATTCCATCAGAGCGCGAGTAATACCATGACGAATGGCACCGGCCTGACCAAAGCTGCCGCCACCTTTCACCGTTACGGTGACATCGAACTTGTCTTTCAGATCTACCAATTCGAGCGGCTGCAGAACCACCATCCGAGCAACTTCACGACCAAAGAAGTTGTCCAGCGTTCGCTTGTTGATGGATATAGCGCCGGTTCCCTTGGTGAGGAATACTCGGGCAGTAGCAGTTTTGCGTCGACCCGTGCCGTAATATTGTGTCGTAGACATAGCTATTCAGTGAGCCTCTTTACAGTGTCAGCGTTTGCGGTTGTTGTGCAGTGTGTGGGTGCTCTGTACCCGCATACACTTTCAATTTCTTGAACATGGCTCTGCCAAGAGGAGTACGTGGCAACATACCCTTAACCGCCAGCTTCAGTACGCGCTCGGGCGCTCTGTCAATCAGCTTGCCGAAAGCGATGTTTTTCATACCACCTGGAAACGCAGAGTGGGAATGATAAATCTTGTCTTTCACTTTATTACCGGTTACAGCCACTTTTTCAGCATTGATAACAACGATGTAGTCACCGGTATCAACGTGTGGCGTGTACTCAGGCTTGTGCTTACCGCGCAAACGGCTGGCTATCTCAGCGGCCATACGACCCAGAGTCTGCCCTTCGGCGTCCAGCAACAGCCAGTTATGTTCAACATTCTGCGGTTTCGCAATAAAGGTCTTCATTTACTTTCACCAAAGGAGCATTGTCTTCAAGGAGCGCGAATACTACCGAAGCAACTTTAATTATTCAAGCACTAAATAGCCATAAACAGTGCGAAGGCATACCCTGCCCCCGAGTTTACCCACTCTCCTGCATGGAACCAATCAGGCTCTGTGTTCGCGAGCAAGATAGTCATGTGATTGCATTTCCAGCAGACGACTGCTCGTACGCTCAAACACAAATGCCAGACGGCTCCCGACATACAATTGCAGTAATGGCACTTCTGCGGAAATGATCAGCTTGACGTTGCGATCATAAAGTTCGTCAACAAGACTCACAAACCGCCTCGCCATATCGTCGGTTGCAGAGTTCAACTGCGGGACATTGCTAAGCAGAATGGTCTGATAAACCTTGGCCAGTTCAATGTAGTCATAGGCGCTGCGCGGCCCACCACACAACTCTGCAAAATCGAACCAGATTACGTCGTCGGCACATTTGCGCGAAGTGATGGGCCTCCCCAGCACCTCAATAACTTCGCCCGTCAGCACCACTGCATGCTCCGAAACCAAACGCCGAAAACTCCCGGCCAACTCCTTGTCGGAGTCCGCCCCTAGCGGGCTGTGATAGATGCGCGCCTGCTGAAGACTGCGCAGTCGGTAGTCGATCCCGCCATCCAGCTCAACGACATCCATATCCCGCTTCAGCAACTCAATTGCGGGCAGAAAGCGCTCCCGTTGCAGACCATTTTCATACAAGAAGTCTGGTTGAATGTTCGAGGTTGTTACCAGCGTCACTCCATCGTTCAGCAGATGCGTCAGCAGCCCCCCCAGAATCATTGCATCACCAATGTCCGACACGAAGAATTCATCGAAACATATGACTCGCGCTTCTGCAGAGATCTTGCGGGCAACGCTTTCAAGAGGATTTTTCTGCTGCTTGAGTAGCGTCAATTCGGAGTGCACCCGCTGCATGAATCGGTGAAAGTGCGTTCGCATCTTGTTCTGGAAAGGCAGGCTCTCGAAGAACACGTCCATCAAGTAGGTCTTGCCCCTGCCAACGCCACCGTACAGGTACAAGCCTTTGGCTCTCAAGTCTTCACTGCGTTTGCCCACAACCCCAGGGCGCTTTTTACGTGTCAGCAATTGCCATGCTACCGAGACCGCGTTGCGCGACGGCTCAGGCGCACGCACCAGGTCGTCATACAAGCGCTGAAAATGACGCACCGCCTGTTCTTGTGCGCAATCCGGCGCTATTGCTCCGGTGGCAATATCCAGTTGGTAACGTTCAAGTGGCGTCATTGAAGGCATCATTAGTGAAATGGAGAGGGTACGAGTCGCGAGATCCAGCGCATTGCTATGCAACCCACCCGCCGGAAGGCTGCGCATTCTAAGACAAAAAGACCGTCAGGAACCAGCCAAATCAGCACTCTGCACGACCACCGACCAACCCCTGGCGCGGGCCCCTGGTGGATTTTGTTGCTCTCGCCAAGCGTATTTCAGGCTATACTTGCGCTCCCTGACTATCTGGGCTGCTTTTATGCGAGCTCACGAACAAGAGGCAAGGTATTGCTATGTTATGGTTGACCGCTATCGTTTGCTTGGCAGCCGGTGTTGCCATCGGCTTTGTACTGGCAGGCCGGGTAAACACCAATCCCACCAGGATCACAGAGCTTGAAAAAAGCCTGCAGGATCTTGAGCGCACACATGCGCGCTACAAGGACGAAGTGAGTGAACATTTCAATGTCACCGCGGAGCTGGTTCAGCATATGACTGACAGTTACCGGGATGTATACCAGCATCTGGCCAGTGGCGCGCAAGATCTCTGTACGGGTGAAGTGGCCAACAAGCTCCTGCCCGCCTCCCGAGAAGGCGTTTTCGGCGCTTCAGCATTGAGTAATGACGCCGCCGACTTGCAGCCTCCCAAGGATTACGCCCCCAGACAGAATGCCAACCAGAGTGGAGCCCTTTCCGAAGGCTTTGGGCTGGAAAAGCCGAGAGAGTCTGACAGGGACTATCTGTAGCGCTGCCGGTCGGGGTATCTCCGAACTACTTCCTTTATATAACGACATAGTCCCCAGCCTCCTCACCTTGCGAGCCCTGGAGACCCAACACGAAAAAGTGAACAAGCATGACAGACTACAATCTGACGCATTTGAAACAACTCGAAGCCGAGAGCATTCATATCATTCGCGAAGTCGCGGCAGAATTTGACAACCCGGTGATGCTGTACTCCATCGGCAAAGACTCAGCGGTCATGCTGCATCTCGCCATGAAGGCGTTTTACCCTGGCAAACCTCCGTTCCCGCTGATGCACGTTGACACCACCTGGAAATTCAAGGAGATGATCGAATTCCGCGACAAGCAGGTTAAAAAGCTGGGACTCGATCTGATCGTCCATATCAACCAGGAAGGCATCAATAATGGTATCGGCCCATTCACTCACGGCAGTGAAAAGCATACTGATGTGATGAAGACACAGGCGCTGCGCCAGGCCCTGAGCAAGTATAAATTCGATGCTGCATTCGGTGGCGCTCGTCGCGACGAAGAGAAGTCCCGCGCCAAGGAACGTGTTTTCTCATTTCGAGACAAGAACCACGGATGGGATCCAAAGAATCAGCGTCCTGAACTGTGGAACATCTACAACTGCAAGGTCAACAAAGGCGAGAGCATTCGCGTATTTCCTCTCTCCAACTGGACGGAAC
>JBBTKA010000026.1:0-10936 GCA_038059145.1 Pseudomonadota bacterium | reverse complement strand
ACGGCGCATATCGCCTGGACGATGTAGTCCGTGGCCACCTCCATGTACGAAATCTGCGAGCTGTGTCCGGTGCCGGTGTTGGGCCCGTTCACCTTGAAATAGTTAGGGTAGCCGGAGACGGTGATGCCCTTGTATGACACCGCCGCTTTTTCCCATTCGCTGCTGAGGTTGCGGCCGTCCAGTCCATCGACTTGAAACGTCAGCGCCTCCTTCATGTTCGAATACGCGTAATAACCCGTGGCGTAGACGATGATGTCCAGAGGGATATCCTTGCCATCTTTGGTGCGGATACCCTGGGGTGTGATGCACTCAATGCCGCTGATATCGACATCGACATTGTCACGGGACAGCGCGGGGAGATAGGTATTGGTCGGTATGACCCGCCGACAGCCCAACTCGTAATCGGGCAACATGTGCTGCCGCAAGGTGTCGTCCTTGATGTACTTGTCCAGATGGGCTTGCAACCTCCGCCTGTAATGATTCTTCATGAGCTGACTGACGCCCGAGATTCCAGGATAGCGGCGAAAGGCGATAAACCTCATGTCATAGAAAGTGAAGACGAGTAAGCGGATGAGGTGCCGTATACCCGGCAGCGTTCGCACGACACGCTCCAGGGCACCGTACTGCCGGTCCGAGCGCGGCAGAATCCATTGCGCCTTGCCCATGAACAGCGTTAGCCGAGAGACCTTGTCGACGATGGCCGGCACGATCTGGGCTGCTGAACATCCCGAGCCGATCACGCCGACGCGTTTTCCTTCATAGGCGACGGAGTGATCCCAGTGCCCGGAGTGGAATAGCGCTCCCTTGAAGGTTTCCGCGCCTTTGATCTTGGGCGTGTGGGGATTCGCCAGCACCCCGCTGGCATCGATCACGAAGCGGGCAATGTAGTGCTCGCCGGACTCGGTCGTAACATGCCACAGGCATTCGCGCTCGTCGAAAGCCAGCCGCTGCACCGTCTGGTTCGTCCGCGCATACTTGCGCAAGCCGAATCTGTCGATGATGTGATTCATGTAGGCGAGCAATTCGCTCTGCGGGGCGAACGATTTCTTGAATGGATAGGGGATGAACGAGATGCAATAGAGACTGGTGGGAATGTCCACCTCTGCGCCGGGGTAGGAGTTGACCTGCCAGGTGCCACCCAACTCCGCGCTCCTTTCCAGCAACAGAAAGTCGTTGCAACCCTTCTTCTGCAGGCGAATGGCCGCCAACAGACCTGAGAAGCCAGTACCGATTATCACAGTCTCGACATGGTGGGGCTGCTGCGAGCGCACGGTGCTCGCAGCTATGTCAGTCGAGATCAATCCCTCTCCAGCGCGCTCGTTCATGGTGTGATCGCTACCTTGAGCACACCATCCCGCTGATGCGAGAACAGCTCATACGCCTTCTCGATGTCATCAAGCTTGAAGCGATGCGTGACCAGTGGGCGGGTATCGATACGACCTGCCGCCACGACATCCATCAGACGCCGCATGCGCTCCTTCCCGCCCGGACACAGACTCGTGATGATCTTGTGGTCCCCCAGGCCAGCGGCAAAAGCCCCAAGAGGAATCGTCAGGTCTGTGGAATAGACGCCCAGTGACGACAGTGTTCCTCCCGGACGCAACACGCTCAGCGCCGCCGAAAACGTTTGCTGCGTGCCCAGCGCTTCGATTGCCACATCGACTCCACGACCGTCGGTGATGCGCATGATCTCGTCAACGGGGTGGACCTTGCGGAAATCGACCACATGATCAGCCCCCATGAGGCGCGCCACTGCGCTGCGCTCGGCAATGCTCTCCACGGCGATGATAGTCGTGGCCCCCATCAACCTGGCCCCCGCGGTCGCACATAGCCCGATCGGACCCTGAGCGAAGATCGCCACGGTGTCGCCGATGCGAATGCCAGCGGATTCAGCACCGCCGAGGCCAGTCGACATGATGTCGGGACACATCAACACCTGTTCGTCGGACAGTCCATCGGGGATCAGCGACAGATTGGCCATGGCATCCGGCACCAGCAGATATTCCGCCTGCGAGCCGTCGATGGTATTGCCAAAGCGCCAGCCGCCCAGTGCCTTGAAGCCATGCTTGCTGCCGTGGCCGCCGCACTGGGAATGAAAACCACAAAGAGAGGCATTGGAGGTGCCGGAAGGAGTGATGGCGCCAGCTATCACGCGCTGCCCTTCCTGATAACCGCGGACGGCCGACCCGAGCTTCTCGATGACTCCGACCGGCTCATGGCCGATGATCAGGCCGGGCTGTACCGGGTACTCCCCCTTCATGATGTGCACGTCGGTGCCGCAGATAGTGGTCGTCGTGATGCGGATTACGGCATCCAGAGGCCCGGGTTCGGGGATGGGTCTGTCCTCCAGGACGATGCGGCCCGGGGCGATGAATACTGCTGCTTTCATGGTGGCTGCCATAGTCACTCCTGTCGTTCTAACGTGGTTGTTGACTGAACCGTGTCGAAACAGGCACCGCGCGGGCGCCAGACGCTATTCGGTCGCTTTGCCCAGCAGGCGCAGCACGGCCGAGATCGTCGCCAGATAACCGCGCGCACCCTCTTTCACGAAGTCGCCGTGATCCTCGTTGGCGATAATGCGCACACTCACTTCGTCACCCGCGATGATCGCCATCGCCGGGTAATCGGGCAGTGTCTGCAGCGCCGTCTTGCCCTGCGCCAGCTCTCTGGGCATGGACAGTGGATAGCGATAGGTGCTGACGATGTACTCTTGCGGAATGCCCCACGGCAGCCATTCGAGCGGAGAGATCGCGCGGAAGTTAGCGCCCTTCTCATCCACCGGCGCGCCGGTCAGTTTCTCCAGCAGTGGCTCGCCACAGTAGATCTCACCGCTCACGCCCATGGAATCGATCACCATGGGGTTGATGTAGGCATCAGCCATCACGAGCGCCGTCGGGTTCAGCGCGGGCTCGACGTAGATCTCACTGTCTTTGGGCAACTGCGACCGCGTCGCCAGCCAGGCACCGAAGTGTCCGCCTGAGGAGTGGCCCACCACGATGGCTTGCTGCAGGTCGAGAGGATATTGCCCGGCCAGACCGGCCAGCGCATCGAAGCCATTAGCAATGTCCAGCCAGGTGCCAGGCCAGCCACCGCCGTCGCTGGTGGCGCCGCGATACTGCAGATTCCAGGCGGCAATGCCATGCTCGGTCATCACCTTGGCCATCGCCCGGTAGCTGTTCATCATGCCCTCGGAAGAGCGCCAGCAGCCTGCATGGAGAAACGTGACCACAGGGAATGGCCCGGCACCTTCAGGCAGCGAGAGCTCGCCGTATTGCATGGGGTCGGGGCCGTAGGGAATTTTGGTTTGCGCGAGCGCGGGGAACGAGCTGCCCGCGGCGAGGAGAAGCAGGGCTAGAACCAGCAGGTTTTTTCTTGTTTTCATGGTGCTTACCTGTGTGAGTGGGAGACAGCCACAAGGTAACGCAAGATGAAGGGAAATGCATGCTTCCGAAATGTTGGCGTGGAGGAGTGTTCAAGAGGAGGAGGAAGCGCCAGTCAGTCCAAATGGACCTCCTGGCGCCCTCCCCTGAAATCACCCAGAAGTCACCCTGTTCAGGTATAGAGCTTCTTGTAGGTCTGCACGAAGTACGCCATCTCCTCCGGCTTGGCCATGCTCACTCGCGCCCAGGTGGTGAATGGCTCGAAGGTGCGGCCCACCATGATGTTTTGCTCGCGCATGGCCGCGCGGAAGGTATCGGCCTGAATGCCGGTTTCGAAGAAGGCGAAATTGGCGTTGGACTTCACATAGCGCAGACCAAGTTCGTCGCACATACCTTCCACCAGCGCCAGTCCTTCCTTGTTCATCGCTCGCGAGTAATTCTGGAACTCCTTGTCCTTGTAGCTGACGAACGCGGCGTACTGCGCCAGGATGCTCACGCTGCCGGTCATCACCTGACCGAGCTTGTCGATGAGCTCCGGATGCGCAAACCCGAAGCCGACACGCAGCCCCGCAAAGCCATGAATCTTCGAGGCCGTGCGCGCGATGATGACGTTGTTCAACCCTTCCGCGATCAGCGGCATCATGCTGCTGAACTCGGGATTGTCGACGTACTCGTAGTAGGCTTCGTCGATGAACACCAGGCGATCTTTCGACACCGTGCGCACGAAATCTTCCAGAGCCTTCTTCTCGATGATCGACGGAATCGGGTTGTTGGGGTTGCACAGATACACCATCTTGGTGTCCGGGCGGATGGCCGCATACATCGCGTTGAGATCGATATGCATCGACTCGTCCACCGGCACATTGATGATCTCGGTGCCCAGGCTTTCCGCCGTGCGCAGCAGTTGTCCGAAGGTCGGGTACGGGGCCACGATGGACCCCTGCTCGCCCCAGGAGGCCAGCACTCCGGCCGCCTGCAGCAGTTCACCAGACCCCGCGCTGAGGGTCACGTTCTCGGGCGCTACGCCTTCGATGCTCGCCTGCAGCTCGAAAATCTGATTGGCGATCCCGCCATACAGGTTCGCCTCCTTGAAGGCTCCCTGCATTGCTTCTATGGCCAGCTTCGACGGGCCATAAGGGTTCTCGTTGGACGACATGCGGATCGGAGTGGTCGGCGCCGCAAGATCTGCGAACGCCGGACTCGCGAAGCGGATGGAGGTTCCTGACACGCTTTGGAGCAGGGAGGCACCTGCGAGAGAGGCACCTCCCCAAAGCAGACTGCGACGGCTCAATACTGATTTCATGATTAGTGTCCCGTCTCAGAAGTTATAGGTCAGTTTGCCGAACCAACGGGCACCGAAGTATCCCACCGGGCTGCCAGTGAGGTATTGACGGCTGGTGTTGGCGTAGCGTTCGTCGTTGTAATCCCAGACGGCTTGCGGAGTCTTGTCGGGATATTCGTTGAAGACGTTGTCGACACCGGCGCTCAACTTCAGGCTGTCGGTCGGAGCGTAAGTCAGCTCGATGTTGGTCTGCTGCATGGTGTCGATTTCGTTCTTGTAGTACGTGGTGTTGCCCAGCTTGACCAGATCAAGCGTGTCGACAACCGCTGTCGGCAGGCCGGACGTGCTGGTGACCGAGTACTGCGGGCCATAGATCGACTGACGCAGACTCAGCGTGAAGTCGCCCAACAGGATGCGGGCTCCCAGGTTGACGCGGAACTCGGGATTGTTGGTTTCCAGGTTCGACAGGGTTTGCGCACTGTACATCGTCGCACCACCCAGGCTTGCAGGAGCAGCCTTGGCGCTCAACACTTCCGTCTTGTTGTAGTTCGCCGCCATCGTCCAGTTGATGGTGCCCCAGTCAAAGCGCGAGTTGTAGGTGTTCACCCAGTCCACGCCGCTGGTCTTGGTTTCCAGGGCATTGTTGAAGATAGCCACGGAGATGCTGGCACGTGCAGTGGCATCCAGAGAACCGCCTGGTGCTGCCGGGTCATTCCACACGCCGATGTAGCCGAAGTCCACGAGCGCTCTGCCCAGTGCCTCGTTGTAGGTGGCATCCGGACGGCCGTCACCATTGGTGTCCGCAGGGTCAGGCAGAATGTTGTTGAACTTGCCCGTGGTGCGGCCAGTGATGGTGTTGTTCGCCTGGCTGGTGGAGTAGCTGAACGATCCGCGCTGAATCCGGTCGGAGATGGTGATCTCGTAGGCGTCAATTGTCGACGTCAGGCCTGGCAACGGCTCCATGACCAGACCAACGCTGAAGTTCTTGGAAGTCTCCGGCTGCAGGCCGGCACCGAAACCGAGCGATGCGGCTGCCGCACTGTTGGGCTGCAGTTGGGGCGTGGCACTGGTCGGTCCCACGTTCACCGCAGAGTAGAAACCCTCACCCAGAGTCGGCGCACGGAAACCGGTGCTGGCGGTCGCACGCAGCGCCAGACCATCCATGATGTCGTAGCGAGCCGTGATCTTGCCGACGGTTTCATTGCCGAAGTCGCTGTAGTCCTCGTAACGTACGGCCACATCGACCAGCAGAGAGTTGGTTGGCACCAGCACGAAGTTCAGGAAGGTGGCGTAGTTGTTACGGTCGTACGAACCTGTGTTTACCGCTGGGTTGTAGCCGGGGAAAGAGGAAGCTCCGGCACCGTAATAGGATGCTGGCTCGCCCGGATCGATGCCGTAGCGGTCCTTGCGATATTCAAGACCTGTAGCGAAAGTCATTGGTGCCGCCAGACCGATATCGTACTCCTTGCTGGCGTCCAGGCTGGTGGTCCACTGCGTGGCCCAGTAGGATCCGTCGTAGAAATCTTCCTGAGATTTACCAGTCTCATTCCATAACGTGAAGTTCATGGAATTGGTGGTGTAGACATCCATCTCGTTACGACCATAGACAGTAGCAAGATCCCACGTCCAGTCATTGGTGTAGCCAGACAATCCCGTCGTGATCGAGAAGTCGGTTTCATCAGACTCTTCCATGGGACTGAAGCCGTACTCGTACTTGTTCATCATGGCTTCTTCTACACCGTTGATTGTGTCACGGCGGTCGCCATCACCATTGGCATCAAAACCACCGTCCTGCGAAGGGCGGCGATAGGTCTCCAGCGAGGCTGCCTGCTTCGTGCCGTAGCTGCCGTAGCTGTACAGCTTGAGATCCTCGTTCAGCTCATAGCCGGAGTTGAAGAACATCGCCATGCGGCTGATCTCGGGCGGGTCGCCCACATTGTTCATGGCAGGGTAGTCGGGGTGCTGCGCCATCTTGCTGTCGCGCTGCAGGTAGGTTCTGTAGGCGCTGCTGACGGTGTAGCCGCTCGGTGTTCCTTTGTTGATTCTGTCCAGACATTCCACGGGATTCGCCACGCACACCGCGGGCCCGTACACAACAGAGCGGCTGACAGTCTCGCGCTCCTCCAGCTCCATGCTCAGGTTCAGATAGGCCAGCTCACTGCCGATGCCGTAGTCGCCCTGAATGTTGGTCGTGAAGCCACCACCATCCGTGTACTCGGACACGTTGGTGTTGATGCTGCCGCCTTCATAATCGTCCTTCAGCAGGATGTTGATCACGCCCGCGATGGCATCAGAACCGTAGAGCGCCGCGGCGCCGTCCGTAAGCACTTCAAGACGATCGATCGCAGAAGAGGGAACAAAGGAGAGGTCCGTCGAAGCCGCACCGCTGCTTGCACCCACGTTGGAAGTAATGTGGCGGCGCTTGCCGTTCACCAGCACCAGCGCATGGTTGGGAGACAAGGCACGCATGCTGGCAGTGAGCGTCTGGCTGGCCATGTCACCGCCAGTCTGGTTGGCGTTGTACGATGGCACTTGAGTTGCAATGGAGTTCATGAGGTCTGGTGCGCCGCTCTCCTCCAGCATGTCGGAGCTGATCAGCTGCACGGGAGCAGGGCTGTCAGAGACGGCCATACCGGAACGACGGGTACCGGTAATGAGAATCTCGCTGACTTCTGCGCCTGCATCGGCAGACTGCGCCATGGCGCCAGGTGAGAAGCCACCGGAGATCATACACATCGCCAGAAAGAGTTCTGTTCGCTTGAAGGGTTTCGGTGTTTTCATTCAAAGACTCCGGTCAGTTACAAGTAAAGGGATTAAAAAGCAATCGGCCAGACACTGGAGTTGACTGCAGTGTTACCTGTACTAGGCAGGAAGTGTGCCAGTGTATTTATTTACTACGTTCAGGCGGGAATTTTCTGCTTTTGACTCAAAAGCGTGCAAAATTATTATGTAGAGCGTTCCAGTAAAATATTTTATCTGTGCCACATGGTGCTATTGGCACTTTGCTGGTGCTTGCGATTGCGGGGTCACTTTTTTGGTGCGAAAAGGGCGGCATCCCGGTGGTGCATAAGCAACCAGGATGCACTTCTTTGGAATGGGGGAACTCAGCGCTTCAGTGCGACGAACTGACTGATCACCTCGACAACGTGACGGGCGCCGCTCTGAATCTCGCCAATCACATCACCTGCCTGATTGGCCAGAGCCACACCTTCTTCCGTCTGGCGCTGGCTGATCTGCATGCTGCTGACGGCCTTCTGCGCCAACTCATTGTTGTGCCGCACCACCTCGACAATCTCCACAGTGGCCTGACTGGTGCGCGCCGCCAGGTTGCGGACTTCATCGGCTACCACCGCAAAACCGCGGCCCTGTTCACCGGCGCGGGCAGCCTCAATGGCGGCGTTCAGCGCCAGCAGGTTGGTCTGCTCGGCGATGCTGCCGATGGTTTGGACAATGTTGCTGATCTTCTCGGACTGCTGGCTGACGGCCTCGATCTCTGCAGCGGCGTCACCGAGTTCGACGGCGATCTCCTTCATGACATCGACCGTGGTGCGCACGACGTCGGCACCGCGCCGGGTACAGGCATCCGTCTGCAAAGAGATGTCATAGGCAATCTGGGCGCTCTGGCGCTCGGCCTCCTGCTGTTGCACCTGCAGGGTAATGTCGGTGGCGAACTTGATGATCTTGTCGAGCTTGCCGCGCGCATCGAACACCGGGTTGTAGCTCGCCTCCAGCCATACCACCTGGCCACTGCGATTGACGCGCTTGAAGCGGCCGGACACGAACTCGCCGCGATTCAGGCGCTCCCAGAAGCTACGATAGGCGCTGGTGTCACTCTCACCCCGCTCACAAAAGGTGCGGTGGTGCTTGCCCTGCAGCTCCTCGCGGCGGTACCCCATCACGCGTAGAAAATTGTCGTTGGCGGTCAACACATCGCCCTCGGTGTTGAATTCGATGGTCGCCATCGAGCGGTTGATGGCGTTGATCAGGCTGGACTGCTCCAGCTCGCGCTGCACGCGCTCCGTGATATCGGTGGCCAGCTTGACCACGCGCACCACGTTGCCGTGGGCATCCCGCACCGGGTTGTAACTCGCCTCCAGCCAGATGCCCCGGCCATTGCGAGCAACGCGGTAATAACGGTCGCTCAGGTGCTGGCCGGCCCCCAGGCGCCCCCAGAACTGGCTGTACTCGGGACTGCTGACCAGGGCACTCTCACAGAAGATGCGGTGATGGCGCCCCACCACCTCATCGCGCGCATACCCCATGGTGTCGAGAAAATTGGGATTGGCATCCAGAATCACGCCATCGGGTGCAAACTCGACAAGCGCCATGGAACGGTCGAACGAATGTAGTGTGGCTTCTATGTCATGCAGGGATTGGCGGCATCCAGCCAGCTCAAGTTTCAGCTTTTTGTTGAACATGGGGATACTCTCAAGATTGGGCGATTGGCTATTTACTCCTGATTACAGCGGCCGCGCGGGCGAATTCTTGAGCGTGAGCCCGGCATTGCGGGCGATGCCCGAGTCGTGAAATAGTGGCGCCCATGAGCGACAACTATCACGATCATCACCATCACGACCATGGTCACCACGACCACCATCATCATGAGCATTCGCACGCCCCCGCCAGCTTCGGTCGCGCCTTCGCCATCGGTATCACCCTGAACATCGGCTTCGTGCTGGTGGAGGCGTTCTACGGTTGGCAGGCACAGTCCCTCGCCCTGCTGGCCGACGCGGCACACAACCTCAGCGATGTCGGCGGCCTGCTGCTTGCCTGGGCCGCCTATGCTGCCGCCTCGCTGCGTGCGGACGCCCGCCACACCTATGGCTGGCGACGCGGCTCGATCCTGGCCAGCTTCACCAATGCGGTGCTGTTGCTGGTGGCGATGGGCTCTCTGGCATGGGAGGCGGCACAGCGCTTTCAATCGCCGTCCTCTATAGAGGCACAGACGGTGATGCTGGTGGCAGGCATCGGCGTGCTGATCAATGCCGCGACCGCCTGGCTGTTCATGGCCGGCAGCAAGAACGATCTGAACATTCGCGGGGCCTTCCTGCACATGGCGGCCGACGCCCTGGTCTCCATCGGCGTGGTGTTGGCGGGGGCGCTTTATCTGTGGCGCGGCTGGGCCTGGATCGACCCGGTGGTCAGTCTGCTGATCGTCCTGGTGGTAGTCGTGGGCACCTGGTCGCTGTTTCGCAAATCACTGCATCTACTATTTGACGGCGTGCCGGACAGCGTCGAGCTCGTCGATGTGCGTGACTGCCTGCTGGCGCTCCCGGGCGTCGTGGCGGTGCATGATCTGCACGTGTGGGCCATGAGCACTGCCGACAATGCGCTGACGGCGCATCTGGTGGTTGATGGGGAAGGCAATGCTAGAGGTGATGACAACGCCGCCGATCACGACGCCCTGTTGCGGTTGGCCGCCGAGCGGCTGCGCGAGACCTTCGGCATCGAGCATGTGTCCCTGCAGCGCGAGTCGCTGGCGTTTGCTGGTGAGTGCCCGGCGAATAAGGGGCAGTGTGCCAGTCTTCCTCCGCTGGAGCTCAAGATTCCGAACGCTCAGACTCGCGCTGCCATGGAAGAGGCCCGCGCCTTAGCGAAGGCCCGCGCCGATCAGAAGTAGGCGCAGCCAGTCTCTCACGCCTGGTCATTCGAACCGCTGCCTTGCGAACCCTTCAACGCATCGCGCAGCCCCGCGAAGGGGTTGTGCGTCGCGGCCTGCTTCTTGTTCTCGGTGGTGCCACCGTAGCGGATGAAGTTGGCGAACTTGCTGTGCTCCTCGTCGTGACAGTAGAGGCACAGCAGCTCCCAGTTGCTGCCATCGACCGGGTTACAGTCGTGGTCGTGATTGACGTGATGCACCGTCAGCTCGCGCAGGTTGGCCCGCGTGAACTCCCGCGCACAGCGCCCGCAGATCCACGGATACAGCTTCAAGGCCTGCTCCCGATAGCCCCGCTCCCGCTCGGCGATGTAACGCCGCTGCGCGTCCAGCGCCTTGTCTGCCGCCGAGCCCTTGCCCAAACCCTTGTCTGATCCTGCCATGATGCACCTCAATGTATTGCGCCGATTGTCGCATAGCTTTTGCGGCGCTTTCACTTCTATACTCTTCATAAACGCATAGCATAAGTCCATCTAATAAGCCCATCTTCAAGACCGTGCGCAAAGAGGTCGGGCCGGACTACGCGCTGATCAACGACCCGGTTTGCTCGTACAGCCTGCGCGAGGCGATTGAGGTCGGCCATCTGATGGAAGAGCTGGGCTTCGTCTGGCTGGAGGA
>JBBTKA010000025.1:0-8500 GCA_038059145.1 Pseudomonadota bacterium | reverse complement strand
GCACCGGGCATATCGTATAGGTGCCGCAGGGTGGTACGACGAGCGGGCGCCATTCTTGCACAGGCCCCAGGGGGCGACAAGCCGAGGCCTGTTAAATCAGCATCTTGCCTGCTATTGCCCTGATTGCAACACAATCATGCGACAGGGTGATTACGTGGAAAGACCGGATCCGGCCCCAAGAAGCACCACTATCCCCAGGACGGCAAAGATCGCTGCTGCAACCATGTGTACCGTGCGCACCGGCACTTTATCAGCAATTCGATCACCCAGAATGACAGCGGGCACATTGGCGATCATCATGCCCAGGGTCGTCCCCATCACCACTGCCAGCAACGTCTGATAGTGAGCTGACAGCGCCACCGTGGCAACCTGCGTCTTGTCGCCCATTTCCGCCAGGAAGAACGCAACCAGCGTGGCACCGAACACCCCCATGCGCGCCAGCTTGGCATCGTCTTCATCAAATTTGTCGGGAATCAGCGTCCAGCCTGCCATCGCCAGGAACGACAACCCCAATATCCAGCGCATCGTGTCCGGTGCGATCAGCGCTGTCAGCCAGGCACCGATGGCACCGGCAAAACCATGATTGAGCAGTGTCGCGATTAGAATGCCGAGGATGATTGGCACGGGTCGACGAAATTTTGCGGCAAGAATGAATGCCAGCAGCTGGGTCTTGTCACCAATTTCGGCAAGCGCCACAACTCCGGTGGAAATCAGAAACGCATCCACACGATTCTCCAATAAATGATGACGCCACGGCCCGCTTGACAGACTGGTTGGCAGATGGGCCGCGATTATAGGCAACCGCACCGGCGCGGTCCATCGACGGTCCATCGGCAGCCTATCGACGGTCTCGGTCGCCTCTCTACCAGAGGATTTCGCTGCGCCGGAAGGCACGATTGACAGTGCCTTGGAGCGTCGTCAATTCGTCCAGGCGCTGCTGCGCAGGAACACCATCAGGAGTCTGCAGAGTGGGTTCGGTCGCGAGCAGGGCATGCATGTCCTCCACACTGCCCTCAAGCGCCGCCATGGCGGACTGGATACGCTCACGGTACAGGTCGCGCTGCATTTCCATTTCGCGATACTGCGGATTTTCACGACGCACGGTGGCGCAGGAGCGGGAAACCTGACCATTGGCCCCCACGACATCGGTGCACACTAATTCAGAGATGTAGCGCTCTACATGGCGCTCCATCTGGAATGGCAGGGTACGCAAGGAGTACTCCGCCAGATTGTATTCCGTCAATGCCTTGCCATAGAGCAAGCCAAAGCGAGTCTGGTGTGACATTGCCGGTTCGGGCAGATTGTTCTCCGGCATCTCAGCGTCAAGAGGACTGACCAGCGCCGAACGATACACTTCACGCAGATTCTCGACTTCCCGGATGTTGCCCAGCGCGGAATTATCCAGCAGATTGCCACGCAGAGCCTGCATCTTCCATTCCCCCAGCGCCAGTGCAGCCTCAGCATAGGCCTGGGTGCCGCGTGCATGCAGGCGAGTATTCAGGTAGTAGGCAAGGTGTTCGCGGTCGTCTACAAGCTGCCACGCACCGGCGGCCTTGTGTGCTTCGATCAACTCTTCCAGGACGGGTAATTGCTGGGAACTCAGCAGACCATCACTTACCCGGGTGATATTCAGAGCCCGCTCGAACACCTCTGCAGCCGACTGGTGCTGGGAGATCTGTGTGTAATAGCGCCCCATGTCCAGCAGGGCTTCGATCAAACTGATGTCGTAAGGCCCCGCCTCGCTTTCCAGAGTAGCCAGATTTTCCTCGAAACGGGTCAGCTGCTGACTGATCTCCAGAGCCGTGTGTTCGTCCATTGCGGGAGCAGTGTTGTCCCCGGCGGCGTCCGCGGGCGCCTGCTGCGACCCGTCGTAAATGACATCGTTGAAGATGGTGGCGCCGTCGATGACGACTGCGGCGCCTACCGTGGCATCACCAGACTGATCCGCACCGTCAGCAGCCCACAGTGGCGAAGCGATGACCGCCAAGACCGCCAAGACCGCCAGCATGGCCATACGCGAGCCATGCCGCCAGGCGGTGAATTTCTTGAAAAAACACAAATCGAACACCTGCAGACCCATCACTTTCTCACCCGGCATCAGGACAATTGCCGGCCATGCCAATGAGATTGACTCACTTCATGCCCGCAGGTCACACTACCGGACGCCCCCTGTACCAGACCTGAACAATCAAAACATTAACCGGGGGACTTACGCAAGGAGACCCAGCATGAACAAGATCACCCTGACAGCCTCGGCACTGGCACTAGCCTGTTTCACCAGCGTCATCGGCGCGCAGAACAACAGCATGAGCTTCTTCATTACCAGTGTTGGCTCCGGCAACGGTGCCAATCTCGGCGGCCTGGAGGGGGCGGATGCCCATTGCGCCGCTCTGGCGACAGCGGTAGGCGCCGGAGGCAAAACCTGGCGCGCCTATCTGAGCACGCAGGGCGCCGGCGGTGTGAATGCGCGTGATCGCATAGGCACCGGCCCCTGGTTCAACGCCAAAGGTGTTCAGATCGCCGCCAACGTCGACGAGCTGCACAGCGAAGCGGCCCTGACCGGCAAGGAAAACTCATTGACCGAAGCTGGCAACATGGTGAAGGGGCGCGGCGATGAACCCAATCAGCATGACATTCTGACGGGGTCGCAGGCCGACGGTACCGCCTTCACGGATGGCACCGACCATACCTGCAACAACTGGACAAGCAGCAGTGAAGGCACTGCCGCCGTGGGTCACTTCGACCGTCAGGGCGGGGGCGCAAACCCAACTTCCTGGAACAGCGCGCACTCTTCGCGCAGCTGCAGTCAGGAAGACCTGATAGCCACGGGCGGTAACGGCTACTTCTACTGCTTCGCCACCAACTGATGAACGCCTGGGTCGCCGCGGGCACGTTGCCCCGGTGACCCGGTTGCCTGTGCAACCATCCGCAGAGCAGATCGACCATGGATTTCAAGGATTACTACAAGATTCTGGACGTCGCCCCCGACGCCGATCTCAAGACCATCAAGACCGCCTACCGGCGCCTGGCCCGCAAATACCACCCTGATGTCAGCTCCGAACACGACGCCGAGAAGCAATTCAAGGAAGTCTCCGAGGCTTATGAGGTGCTCTCTGACGACAAGAAGCGTGCGGAGTACGATGAGCTGCGCAAGTACGGTCGCTCCGGCCAATCGTTCGAGCCACCACCCGGTTGGCAGCGCGCAGGCGCGCAGGGCGGACAGCACAGTGGCAGTGCCGACTTCTCCGATTTCTTCGAAAGCATTTTTGGCGGCGGCCGTTTCCGGCAGGGCGCAGGCGGCCCGACTTTCGATGGCAGCGAGGACTTCAACTCCGCACGCGGTCGCGATATAGAGGTCGAGTGGCCCTTGCTCCTAGAGGAAACCTTGTCGGACGAGTCCCGCAGCGTCGAATACAACCTGCCCCATTACAGCGAGGCAGGTCGCCAGGCAGACATTCGCAAGACTCTCAAAGTGAAGATTCCGGCAGGAGTCACCGACGGCGAACGCATTCGCATCAAAGGCCAGGGAGCTCCCGGTTTCGGCAATGGCCCGGCAGGCGACCTCTATCTGCGCATCAGGCTGGTGCCCCATCCACTGTTCGATGTCAGCGGGCACGACCTCACCATCACCGTGCCGATTGCCCCCTGGGAAGCAGCGCTGGGAGCCAAGATCACCGTGCCGACGCTAACCGGAAAGATCAGCCTGAGCCTCGCGGCCAACAGCCAGAGCGGACAGAAACTGCGCGTCAAGGGACGTGGACTGAGAACCAAGACGGGCCACGGCGACCTCTATGCCCTGCTCAAGGTCGTCATGCCGCAAACCGCCGACAACGAGACCCTGGAACTCTGGCAGGCACTAGCAGCAAAGGCCGCCTTCAATCCCCGTAATGACTGGGAGGTGTGAGATGCACAATGACTACGTTATGAATATGCGACTGGTCGATGCCTGCCACGCTCTGGAACTAGCCTCGGCGCAGGTACTGGAAATCGTCGAACACGGCATCATCATCCCGGTGGGCGAAACACCGGAAGAGTGGCTGTTCGACCTGCAAATGATCAGCACGGCCCGACGCGCCATGCGCCTGCAACGCGATCTGCAACTGGAGTGGTCAGCGGTGGCTCTGGTGCTGGAGCTGATCGAAGATCGGGATCGTCTGCGTGCTGAGAACGCCATGTTGCAGCGGCGTCTGCAGCGTTTCCTGAATGATTGAGCGGCGGGCGACCTTGGTATGGCTGTAGAAATCGAACGCAAATTCCTCGTTCACCAGGAGCGCCTGCCGACCTTGCCCGAAGGTACGCGCCTCTGTCAGGGTTATATCCCCACGCTCAATCGCACCACTGTCCGCGTACGTCTGAGTGGCACACGTGCCTACCTGACCCTGAAGGGACCGAGCAATGGCCTGAGTCGCACCGAGTTCGAATACGAGATTCCCGCACTGGACGCCCAGCAGATGATTGATCAGCTGTGCGCCGGCGGCACCGTGGACAAGATGCGCTATGAAATCGAACACGAAGGCATGCTGTGGGAGCTGGACATCTTTTCAGGCGAGAACAGTGGATTGGTGGTGGCGGAGATCGAACTGCTGCACGAAGATCAACCATTCATCCGTCCAGACTGGATTGGCGAGGAGGTCAGCACCGATCCGCGCTATTCCAATCTCGCCCTCTTGCAGAACCCCTACTTGCGCTGGGCCGCGCAGCCCTGAGTGGCATGATTTGCAGTAGCGGCCCTGTTTCGGCGCGGGCTCCGTATCGTTGTTTCTATTTCTCAGAATGTTCTGTATCACTCTGTCACTTTACAGTGAAGAGGCAATCTGTTCTTCTGTCCATCGGCAATAACGATGCGGGGTGATACAGCTCAATCGACCGTACAATAATTAGCCAAACCGAATAGCCAAATAATAAAAGTCAAATAAGAGGCCTGAGAGCACGATCATGATGAAACGTTTATTGAAAACCGCTGCCGCACTGCTGCTGGCCGGACAGATCTCCGGTCTCTCTTCGGGACTTTACGCTGCCGAGAACGTGGTCATACTGGGCCCGGTCGGCCCAAGCCCCTACGACATCATCCCTTACTGGCACAAGCCTTTTGCCGAACCCGGCTTCGCGTTCGGTGGCAACTCCGGCGTATTCGCAGAATCGCCCAATCGCATCATCATTGCACAGCGCGGAGAAGCGCGTCTGCCTGATCCCGTACCACCCGAGTACGCAGGTTACGCTGGTTCACTCGGCATCAATGTGCTCACCGCAGCCGAGCGTCGCACCTGGCAGAACTGCCTTTACGTGCTCGATGGTGACGGCAATGTGATCGAGAACTGGAAGCAGTGGGATGTGTTGTGCGCTGGCTCCGACGGCCCCGGCCCGCACCGCCTGCGTATCAGCCCTTACGACCCAGAGAAACGCGTGTGGGTAATCAATGAAACCTTTCACACCATCTATGTCTTCAGTAATGACGGCAAAGAGTTGCTGCTGACGCTCGGTGAAAAAGGGGTGCCTGGCGCCGATGCTACGCACTTCGGCCGACCACAGGATGTCGCCTTCCTGCCGGATGGCCGCGTATTGATTGCCGACGGTCTCGACAATCACCGCGTCATCATCGCCGACAGCAACGGCAAGTACATCTCCGAGTTTGGCGGCTTCGGCACCGAGCCAGGGCAGTTCAACGGCGTGCATTCGGTGGCAACCGGACCAAATGGTCTGATATTCGCACTTGATCGCTCCGGTGGCCGCGTCAATGTCTATCGCACCACCGATGATCCGGCACGCGTTGAACACGTCAGCACCTGGCCAGGCTTCAGCCTGCCGCTGGACATGATTGTGAACGAAGATGCCGTGTGGCTCACCGACCTGAATCCACTGCGTTTCGTGAAACTCGATTTCAACGGCAATCGTCTCTATTCCTGGCTGGTTGAAAGAGATGGCCCCACCGGATATCTGGAAGTGCACGCATTCACCGTGGATTCAGATCTCAACCTCTACGGCGGCGACAATCAATACGGCCGTACGCAGAAACTGGTTCCAAAACCCGATGCCGATCCTGCCTTGATTATCGGACAGCCTTGGGTGGCACGTTGAAAGCCGATTGATGATCGCCCTCCGGGCGCCAGATCACGCGATGGAAATCGAAGCCCTGTTCAATCGTGGGCTTCACCACCTGAAAATAAGGTGACAGATCGAAATCACGCGGGACAAAGTGAGTGAAATGGCGCTGTCGATATTCCTGCTCGGCGGAATCGGCACCCGATTGCGGACGCGGCATGATCGGATAATTGATGGATTGAAACGCCTGGGCGATCAGCGTCGAGCAGATCGCCTTGGTGGGTTCACCACTGCCAAGACTGATGAGTTTGCGTCGATAGCGTGTCGGCACCATGGGATTCTGAATCAGATAGCGCATCAGATCGATAATGTTTTTCATGTCGTAGCGATACCCCAGCCTCTCCTCCACAAAACTCAGCAGCTTGCGCCTCTCGACCTCAGTCAATCCTACGGGACGACAGATGCGCAGGTTATAGTGCTCATACTTGTTCAAGGGAACGAGTGTCACCCCTTCATTCAAATCCGCTTCAATCAGGCAGGGAATGTCTGACGACTGATCGATCAGCCCCATGAACATGCAGGCGTGCGACCACGTGGATTGCGTGAGGTATTTGATGGCGGAGCTGATGCGGCTGTTGCCATCCACCAGCAGAATATCCCCGGGCTGGATGACGCTGAGTATTTTCTCCAGCGGCACGGAGTCATGACGCTGGTAGTCGGGGAATGGTTTGCTCAGATAGGCAGCCAGGCGGCGCCCAAGTGTGCGACTGATTTTCAGCATTATTGAATGTCTCTGTGGAGCGATTGCCGACGGTTGCGCCAGCGCGAATCTGCAAGCGCTATAACTTACCTCAACCGCCAAAAAAATTCAGTTATACTGGCCAGCGACTCAGCCTTCCGCCTTGAATTCGCCGCACCAGGATGTCGCGGCCCGCATCAATGGCAAACCAATCGCGACCAGGAGCACTCGTCATGGCAGTTGACTGTTTGAAATTCCATATCAATGGCATTTGGCTGACACCCGGCCCCAGGCCCGTGCATCACGTCATCAATCCCGCCACCGAAAAAGTCTACGCCAATATCAGCATGGGCAATACCAGCGATGTGGATGCAGCCGTCGCTGCCGCCCGCGCTGTGTTTCCGCGTTGGTCACAGAGCCCTGTCGAAGAACGCATCGCGATACTCGACAAAATCATTGAGGGCATCAAGGCACGCACGGAGGAACTGGCCATCGCCATCTCCAGTGAAATGGGAGCCCCCATAGCGTTTGCCCGCGCCGCGCAGGTCGGAACCGGCATCGGACATTTCACGACTGCCCGCGAGATTCTGCGGCATTATGAATTCGAAAAGCCGCGCGGCAATACCCGCATTGTCAAAGAACCGATCGGCGTGTGCGGCTTCATCACGCCATGGAACTGGCCACTGAATCAAATCAGCTGCAAGGTGGCACCTGCCATCGCAGCGGGTTGCACGATGGTGCTGAAGCCGAGCGAGATGTCGCCCGTCAGCGCCTGCATTCTGGCCGAGATTATCGCCGCCTCAGGTCTGCCAGCAGGCGTCTTCAATCTGATCAATGGTGACGGCGCCACTGTCGGAGCCGCCATCGCGGCACACCCGGATATCGACCTGGTTTCCTTTACCGGTTCCACACGCGCCGGACGCGAAGTGGCCAGAGCAGCTGCCAACAGCATCAAGAAAGTCACGCAGGAATTGGGCGGCAAATCCGCCAACATCATTCTGGACGATGCCGATTTCCCGCGTGCTGTGAACGGCGGCGTAAACGCCTGCTTCGGCAATTGCGGCCAATCCTGCAACGCGCCCACGCGCATGCTGGTGCCGCGAGCGCGATTGGCAGAGGCCATCGAGATCGCCAAGGCCGCCGGCGCCAAGGCGATTCCGGGCGACCCCAGCCAGGAGTCGACACGCATCGGGCCAGTGGTCAGCCGCGCCCAGTATGAACGCATCCAGCAGTTGATCCGCAAGGGGTTGGAAGAAGGGGCACAGGCCATCGTCGGAGGGCCGGGCAAGCCCGAGGGACTGGAGACGGGTTTCTTTGTGCGCCCCACCATCTTCGTCAAGGCAACAAATCAGATGACGATTGCACGCGAAGAGATCTTCGGGCCAGTCCTGACTATCCTGGCTTATGAGGACGATGAAGACGCCATTCGCCAGGCCAACGATTCGGACTACGGCCTCTCAGGATACGTCTCCGGAGAACAGGAGCACGCACGCCGAGTCGCGCGACGCCTGCGGACGGGAATGGTTCACATCAATGGGGCAAGCGCAGATTTCGCCGCGCCATTTGGCGGCTACAAACAGTCGGGCAATGGCCGGGAGTGGGGCATCGAAGGCTTCGAGGAATTTCTGGAGACCAAGGCCATCATGGGGTACGGGGCCTGATGCGATACAACCTGTGTGAGCTGTGGGAGCGGGCCTTGCCCGCGATAAATCGCGTCTTACG
>JBBTKA010000024.1:0-13360 GCA_038059145.1 Pseudomonadota bacterium | reverse complement strand
AGTAGACAAGCCACTGGTAATTCCGGTCAACAAGAAAGTTCGCTTTCTTGTTACGTCGAATGACGTGATTCACGCCTGGTGGGTGCCTGCATTTGCCGTCAAGAAAGACGCAATCCCCGGCTTCATCAACGAGGCCTGGACGATTGTTGAAGAGCCCGGCATCTACCGTGGACAGTGCGCTGAGCTTTGTGGCCTTGATCACGGCTTCATGCCGATCGTTGTCCACGCGGTTCCGCAAGAAGAATACGATGCCTGGTATGCGGAGCAGCAAGAGGCTGCCGCAGCGACCCGAGCGGCTGCCAACAACGTTGTTACTATGAGCGCGGCTCTTGAGCAGGGCGAAGAGATTTACAACCGTACTTGCATCGCCTGCCATCAGCCTAATGGCACAGGATTACCACCGGCATTCCCGGCGCTGGCAGGAAGCGCAGTCGCTAACGGTGACGTCGAAGCCAACATCCGTCTGGTTATCAATGGAGTTCCAGGAACAGCGATGGCTGCCTATGGCCGTCAACTGAACCCCGTCGAACTGTCAGCGATCATCACCTATATCAGGAATTCCTTCGGCAACAGCACTGGCGATCTGGTCCAGCCTGCCGACGTGAACGCCATTTTACAAGAAGCACAGTAGAGGACAGTAGAACAAATGAGCGCAGCACACGACGATCATCATCACGGTCCAGCGAAGGGTTTATCCCGATGGTTGTTTACAACCAACCATAAAGATATCGGTACCCTCTACCTGTGGTTCAGCTTTGCCATGTTCCTGCTTGGCGGTACATTCGCCATGGTTATCAGGGCAGAGCTCTTTCAGCCTGGTCTCCAGTTGGTAGACCCGAACTTCTTCAACCAGATGACTACCATGCACGGACTGGTGATGGTGTTTGGTGCGGTTATGCCAGCATTCGTAGGTCTGGCCAACTGGCTTATCCCGATGATGATCGGGGCGCCGGACATGGCTCTGCCAAGAATGAACAACTGGAGTTTCTGGATTCTGCCCTTCGCCTTCGCAATGTTGTCTGCGACATTGTTCATGGACGCAGGTGCTCCGAACTTCGGCTGGACTTTCTACGCTCCGCTGTCGACGACCTATGCTCCAGAAACGGTGACGTTCTTCATCTTCGCGGTACACATCATGGGCGCCTCGTCCATTATGGGTTCAATCAACATCATCGCTACCGTTCTCAATATGAGAGCGCCCGGCATGACACTGATGAAGATGCCACTGTTCGTATGGACCTGGCTCATCACCGCTTACCTGCTTCTGGCCGTAATGCCGGTGCTGGCGGGCGTCGTCACCATGATGCTGTTTGATGTGCATTTTGGCACCAGCTTCTTCAACGCCGCAGGTGGCGGTGACCCCGTTCTGTTCCAGCACGTATTCTGGTTCTTCGGTCACCCTGAAGTGTACATCATGATTCTGCCGGCCTTCGGTATCGTCTCGGCGATCATCCCGACCTTCGCCAGAAAGCGTCTGTTCGGCTATGACTCAATGGTATACGCAACAGCCTCAATCGCGTTCCTGTCGTTCATCGTATGGGCCCACCACATGTTCACAGTGGGGATGCCGATCGCCGGTGAGCTGTTCTTCATGTACGCCACCATGCTGATCGCAGTACCGACTGGCGTGAAAGTGTTCAACTGGACAGCAACCATGTTCCGGGGCTCCATGAGCTTCGAGACCCCGATGCTGTTCGCCATTGCCTTCGTGGTCTTGTTCACGATGGGTGGTTTCACTGGTCTGATGCTGGCGATTACGCCTGCGGATTTCCAATATCACGATACCTACTTCGTGGTAGCGCACTTCCACTATGTACTGGTGCCAGGTGCCGTCTTCTCCATCATGGCTGCTGCTTATTACTGGTTGCCGAAGTGGACTGGTCACATGTATGACGAAAGACTTGGCAAGTTGCACTTCTGGATGTCGTTCGTCGGTGTAAACGTGCTGTTCTTCCCGCAACACTTCCTGGGCTTGGCTGGCATGCCGCGCCGCGTCCCGGACTATGCACTGCAATTTGCTGATTTCAACTGGATTTCCAGTATCGGCGGCTTCTTGTTCGGCGCCTCTCAGCTGATTCTGCTGGTGGTCGTGATCAAGTGCATCAAGGGTGGAAAGAAGGCAACGGCCCAGGTTTGGGAAGGTGCTCAAGGTCTCGAGTGGACGCTGGAATCTCCTGCGCCATACCATACCTTTACAACACCGCCTGACCCCAAACTGATCCACGCTCAATAAGACGTTGATACCAGGAGTCTGCTATGAGTAGCCAAAGCCCGACATCTTCAACAAAAAGACTGGTTCGCAAGCTGTTGCTCGCCGCCGTCGGAATGTTCGGCTTTGGTTTTGCTCTGGTTCCTCTGTACGACGTGATCTGTGACATCACGGGCTTGAATGGCAAGACTTCCGGCCGGTACACAGTCGCAGAGGCTGAAACGATCGCTGTGAGTGATCGCGAGATCACAGTTCAATTCATGGCACAGAACAGCGCAGGAATGGTCTGGGAGTTCCATCCCAATGACACGCAGGTCAAAGTGCATCCTGGCGAGGTAAAAGTCGTCAGTTACCGTGCTAAGAATCCGACCGATAGCGTGATGATAGGTCAGGCCATCCCGAGCGTTGCCCCGAATGAGGCAGCGCAGTACTTGAAAAAACTGGAATGCTTCTGCTTTGCAGAGCAAAAATTGGAGCCCGGTGAAGAAGTTGACATGGCCATCAGGTTCTTTGTCGACGAAAACATTCCGGAAAAGATAACCAAACTGACCTTGTCATATTCCCTGTTCGATATCACTGATTCTTCGAAGTCAGTACAGGAAATAACCGCAAGATAGCAGTGACCGATTTGATCACACTTGGAGATTGAAAGATGGCCAGCGCAGGCTCTCACGAAACTTACTACGTCCCGGAACAGACTCGACTACCTTTCTTCGCGTCGATCGGGTTGTTCCTGACCGTTTTCGGTCTGGGCAACGTTCTTAACGATATCCGAGCTTCAGAAAGCTCGTCGTTCTCTACCCTGATAGCCTTGGCAGGCTTCCTGCTGCTGTCGTTCATACTGTTCCAGTGGTTCAGTACCGTCATCCGCGAAAATCACGCCGGGATGAACAGCGATCAGCTCAAGCGTTCTTACGTCTGGGGTATGGCCTGGTTCATTTTCTCTGAAGTGATGTTCTTCGCAGCATTCTTCGGCGCCCTTTACTACGTGCGTAACTTTGCAGTGCCCTGGCTGGGCGGTGAAGGGGACAAGGGCCCAACTGGCGAGTTTCTTTGGCCAGAGTTCCAGGCGGTTTGGCCTGTAATCGAGAACCCGAACCCTGCGATTTTCGAAGGCCCGCATGAATCGATGGCCGTACATGAATGGAGCCTGGCTTTCTTCGCAAAGTACCTGCCTTTCTGGAATACGCTGATCCTGTTGACTTCAAGCGTTACCGTACACTTTGCGCACACAGCGCTGAAGGCCAGCAATCGCAAGGGTCTGATACAGTGGCTCTCAGTGACTGTAGCACTGGGTGTATTGTTCCTGACGCTGCAGGTCATCGAGTATGTAGAAGCGTATGGCCATTATGGTCTTACACTGGACTCAGGCATCTACGGTTCCACGTTCTTCCTGCTGACTGGCTTCCACGGTTTCCACGTCACACTGGGTACTTTCATTCTCGCGGTGATGCTGGCGAGAGCGATCAAGGGCCACTTCAAGCCGGATGACCATTTCGGTTTCGAAGCGGCATCTTGGTACTGGCACTTCGTGGACGTCGTCTGGGTAGGCCTGTTCTTCTTCGTCTACCTGCTCTGATTTAACTGCAGACTCCGCCGACGGGCTTCTCGATAGAGAGGCCCGTCGGCGCTTTAAAGCCCGCCGCACCAATAATTATTCCAAACGCGACAGCCCTACAGCCACGGCGCCTCAATGGTTAACGTTCCTGTAGCCAGACCAAACACGACGCACAGCATCAGCAGAACGGCAAGAGTGACGCGAACCCCAAGGGCGTAAAGCACTCTTTTCGATCGGCCCTTGTCTTGATAGAAGAACACGAACCCGCAGGCCAGGCTGATCACAATGCCGAGCAGAAGCAACGCGATTATTATCTTGAGCATAAGAATTCCTGATTAGAGAGAATTTGCGCATGATAGCAAACGTGGAATCATGTCAGTAAGCGAGCCCAGATAATGTCACGTCCTATATTTCGTCCTGGCTGGAAACTTACCGCGTTCACTCTGGTCTTTACACCACTGTTGTTGTGGCTGGGATTCTGGCAACTGGATAGAGAGCAAGAAAAGATAACAATGCAGACAGACTTCGAGGCGCGCACTCAGAGGCCTGCAGTCGCACTGGAGAGCGTCGACTGGAGTCGACCTGACGAGTTGGCATACCTCAAGGTAAACGTCACCGGCGTCTACGATAACGAACATAGTTACTTGCTGGACAACAGGACAAATCAGGGTCGTGTGGGTTATGAGCTGATCTCGCCATTTACGGCGCAAAGCGGAATGACAATACTCGTCAACAGAGGCTGGATTGCCCAAGGTGCAACGCGAGCAGAATTGCCGGAAGTCACACAGATAGAAGGACAAGTATCAATAACTGCGACAGTTTACGTTCCACTAGAAGACCCATTGCTTCTCCGCAGCACACCTGAAAGTGGGCAGTCGACCTGGCCGCGTGTGATTCAAAGCATTCAGGTGCCACAGATGGAACAAGAGCTCAGTCGGACACTGGCACCCTATACAATCAGGCTTCAGCAGCAGTCACCGGGACTGGAGCAAAGCAATTGGCAAACCGTGAATATGGAGCCAGAGAAACACCGGGCCTACGCTGTGCAGTGGTTCACCATGACCTTCGCCTTGCTGGCCATGTATACATTCTTTGGATTCCGGCACCCTGCCACCAACATTACGCTAAAAAGTCGAACAGAGAGCTAAAATGGACGCGAATTTGAAAAGCAAGATCAAACTGACCGTACTGCTGCTAGTGACAGCCGTGCCAATAATTATGGCGACCTTGTCCTTCCGCACGGCCATCGACAGTGGCGCCATCACGGCTACAGCCAACAAAGGACACCTCATTAATCCTCCGGCAGACATTACCGCATTGGTCATGAACGACCAGAACGGCCAGCCTGTCTTCAAGAATTTCGAGGAAGAAATTGCCAGCCTGCCAGAAGGCCAGGAGTACGAAATTCGTCCCTGGCTGCTGCTCTACGTCACGGCCAATGAATGCGAGACCAGCTGCAAAGAGCGCATCCACTACCTGCAGCAACTGCATATTGCCTTAGGGAAGAACATTCAACGTGTGCGCCGCTACTATCTGCATGCAAGCGAGCAGCCCATTCCCGCCGACATCGCCGAGTACTTTCGCGCAGAATTTCCCAGTATGGGAATTGCTTACAGCAATGCTGCAGCGCTGGAGCAGAACATGAAGGCCGCTGGCGCGGATCTGACCCTGAGCAACCAGAGTTACATCGTCCTGGTGGACCCGGTGGGGAATGTGATGATGTATTACACCGACGAAAATACCGCGGAAGACATAATGACCGATCTTGAAACGCTGCTGAAATACTCCAGTCTGGGCTGATCATCCCAGTCCAGAGGCTCCACCCGGAGGGCGAGTATTCGCCTCCGGGTTTCCGTTGTTGTCAGCTGACTTTCAATTCCGAGAATGGGTTCAGGAAGTGCGCATCTTCTGCAGCAAGTCGAACCTCTTTGTGACGGCTATCCATCATTCTCTTGATATTGTCTTCCTGTTGCTGCTTGGCGTAGATAAGGATCAGATACTTTCCAGATTCAATATCGTCATGGAATCTGGCCAGTTTCTTGTTTTCCCTGGCGAGGCCAATCATGCCTCCAACCCACGCACCGAACCCGCCGAGCACCAATAAAATGCCTGCGTAGGCGATAAGTGGAAGATCTGGCCCGAATGGCTCCAACCCCATCGTGAGCAGAGACAATACAACGCCGACCGAAAACCCTATCGCACCGCCAATGATTCCTTCGCGAAGGAGATCCTGGGTTTCAAAATAGTTGCTGGAGTGAAGACGTTGATTACTCAGGCCGCTCTCGTCCTTGCTGACGATGTGCAGGTACCAGTCATCTACGCCGATCGCATGGAGGTCGTCAGAGATTTCCCGAGTACTCTTCAGGGAAGGGGAAAGATAGTAAATGCATTTCATGATGGTTCTCCTGCTCTAGCCAAATATAAAGGTGATGAAAATTTCAACGACACATACACTTACGCATAGCATGGAACGGCTTTCACTCTACAACTTCCAAAAACTTCGTCAATCATTTCTACGTGAGTTTTAGTACAATCCGCAACTCAAGCAGATGCAATCAAAATATCTTTGGCTCTCTGAGAACAACGATATGTCGGCCCCATCAATCCGGCCAATGAGAGGAATTCAGTGACAGAACTGGCGAGCAAACAATCGGCAACCTGGCGTGACTACTACGAGATGTGCAAACCTCGGGTAGTGATGTTGATGATTCTCACCTCCATGGTGGGCATGTTTCTGGCGGTGCCAGGAATGGTTCCTCTCGATGTGCTGATTCTCGGAAATCTGGGAATTGCGCTGGTAGCGAGTTCCGGAGCGGTGGTCAATCACCTCATTGACTACAAAGTCGACACCTTGATGAGGCGCACGCATAACCGCCCGATACCCCAGGGCCGCGTCGATCAGAAGCAGGCCGCCATATTTGCCGCCGCTATCGGCGTCATTGGCATGTTGATCATGCTGATATGGGTCAATGCCTTAAGTGCATGGTTAACTCTCGCCTCCTTCGTCGGTTACGCATTCATTTACACCGGCTATCTGAAGCGTGCCACGCCCCAGAACATCGTTATCGGCGGTCTGTCAGGCGCCATGCCACCACTGCTTGGTTGGGCGGCGGTCACCGGGACTGTCGAGCCTGGTGCTCTTATTCTGGTGCTGATCATCTTTGCATGGACGCCTCCCCACTTCTGGGCGCTGGCCATACACCGCAAGGATGAGTACGCGAAAACAGGCATTCCTATGCTGCCCGTCACTCATGGCGAGCATCTGACCAAGCTGCATATCATTCTGTACACCGTCATCATGATCCTGGTGACGCTCCTGCCCTACCTGATAGGAATGAGTGGTCCCCTGTATCTGCTCGCCGCCATTGTGCTGGGGTTGGCATTCCTGGGCTGGTCACTGTTGTTGCTGCTCAAGCCCAAACAGTCCACTGCCATGGACACCTTCAGATACTCGATTGTTTATCTGATGGTTCTGTTCGTTGTCCTGCTCGTTGATCACTATTTGTAACGTCCCGGTTTGACCAAGCCGCATCTCAGTCCCTGAAGCAGAGTCCAAATGATGGAAAAGAACATCAAGATCACCGTAATCACTTGCTTGTTGGCTGTCGCACTGGTGCTGGTGCTGACCTACCTGCGCATCACTGGTGAACAGCCTGGCAGCGCGACCGCAGTCACGCTCACAGCTGAAGAGCTGCGTGACCTCGGCGCTGTGGTGTACGAAGAGCCTGTCGTTTTGCAGCCCTTCAGCCTGACCGACCACCGTGGACAGGTGTTTTCACAAAACAACCTCGTTGGAGGATGGTCGCTGATATTCTTCGGTTTCACCTCCTGCCCGGATATTTGCCCCCTGACCCTGGCTGAGCTGAGCCAGTTCTACAAGAATCTGCCCGTGGATACTCTGCTCAAGGATACCAATGTCATCATGGTCAGCGTTGATCCGGACCGTGATACTACTGAGAAGCTCGCAGAATACATGGCCTCCTTTCATGAGGATTTCATTGGCCTGAATGGGCCGTATGACGATGTCGCCGCACTGGCGAAACAACTGTTCATAGCCCATTCCCCTCCCCCGTCACAGGCTTCCGCTCAAGATGAGCATGCCGGACATGGTGTCGAAGTGTCTGCGGACGAAGATTATGTCATCGATCACAGTGGCAACATCCTCATCGTCAATCCAGAGGGTCGTTACCATGGATTTTTCGATGCTGCCATTCAAGACCGCGAGTTGACAGAGGCTTACGGGGCGATTAGAGCCGCCTATTGAGACCGCTTACCGAGTAGGGCCGGGCTGAGATAAGTCACCAGAAAGAAGAAACACGCGGTGACGACAATCGATGGTCCTGCGGGAGTGTCCAGTCGATACGACATCAGCAGCCCCAGGCTGACCGCCAGACATCCGGCAATGCTGGCCCCGATAGCCATCTGCTCGGGAGTGGACGCGAGTCTTCGTGCAGCGGCCGGTGGAATAATCAATAGCGACGTAATCAACAAGACACCGACTATCTTCATCGACACCGCAATCAGCAGCGCCACCATCAAAACCATCAAACAGTGCACTCTCCCCACCTGCACGCCTTCTACCTGCGCCAGCTCTTCGTGCACGGTAATGGTCAGAAAGCTGTTCCAGAAAACGGCCAGCAGTATACCAATGACCGCCGTGCTGCCCATGATCCAGTAGAGATCCGACGAGCCAATGGTGAGCAGATCACCGAACAGGTAAGCCACCAGATTTACCTGCACAGTATTGGACAGAGAGAGAATTAACAGGCCGAAGGCTAGCGTGCTATGCGCCAGAATCCCGAGGAGCGTATCGGTGGATAGGGTCTTTCTCGTTTGCAGCAGCACCAATATCAGAGCGAACAGCAGCGAACTCACGATGACCGCCAGCTGCAGGTTGACGTCCATCAGGATGCCAAGCGCAATCCCCAGCAGCGAGGAGTGTGCCAGCGTGTCGCCAAAGTAAGACATGCGCCGCCAGACGACGAAGGATCCTAGCGGGCCCGCGACGAGTGCGATGCAGATGCCGGCAAGCAATGCCCTGACAATGAAATCAGCCATTCTTCTTCTCGATCACGCAGCCGTTGATGTCGTGCTGGTGGTTGTGATGGTGGGTATAAACGGCGAGGGTCTTGGCCTCCTTCTTCCCGAACAGCGCAAGGTACGAGGGATCGACACTGACCTGCTCCGGGCGGCCATGGCAGCAGATGTGATGATTCAGGCAGATAACGTTATCTGTAGTGGCCATGACCAGATGCAGATCATGGGAAATCATCAGTACGCCACAGTGATGGCGATTGCGAATCTCGTTGATCAGCTGATAGAGCTCGGCCTGCCCCGCCACGTCGACACCTTGGGCCGGCTCGTCCAGTACCAGCAGTTGGGGAGACTGAGACAGCGCCCTCGCAAGCAGAACCCGCTGCAATTCCCCGCCTGAAATCGCCCGCAGCTGCTGGTTCAGCAGATGCCCGATTCTGACCTCTTCAAGAATCCGATTGATGGGTTCGCCGTTGGCATGATGGGCCAGTGCCAGGAAGCGCTTGACCGTCATCGGCATGGTCGGCTCGACGTGCAGCTTTTGCGGCATGTACCCGATGCGCAGACCTGCGGGTCTGGCGATGGTGCCCGAGTGAGGGGTCAGAAGGCCGAGCACGATACGAACCAGTGTGGTCTTGCCCGCGCCGTTCGGTCCGACAAGCGTGACGATCTCGCCTTGATGGACCTTCAGGTCTACATGCTGCAACACCTGGCGATCGCCGAATTGCATGCAAATGTCGACGGCATCGATGAGGCAGACTTTGTCCATCCGCAGATTCCTTTAAAGGGCGCCGTGCCGGGCGCAGCGAGGGGATCTTGCGAATCCCTGTCATTGGCGATAATGGTATAATATAGCATTTCCACAATTGACCTCCATCGAAGAAACCAGCCATGTTCAAGCGTGTCGCCGCCATCTGCGCACTCAGTATCGTGTTCACGGAAGCGGCAGTTGCTCAGCCGCAGGTGCTCACCTCGATCAAACCCCTGCAATTGATCGCCGCCGACCTGATGGACGGTGTCGCGGTGCCGGAATTATTGATTCCTGCAAACGTGTCGCCACACCATTTCACGCTACGCCCATCCGATATTCGCAAAATGACAGACGCCGGGCTTGTGCTCTGGGTGGGTCCGCAGATGGAGACGTACCTTAGCGATTTTCTGGGAGAGCTCGACGGAAATACGACTGTTGTAGAAGTCGCCGCGCAGCATGGAGTTGTCCTGCATCAGCCCGGCGGGGAACTCGCTACGGAGACAGAACCGCAGGCTGATGATCGCTATGATCCCCATCTCTGGTTGAACACCAGTAATGCCCGGCTGGTCGCAGAACAACTGGCGCTGCAATTGATATCACTGGACCCGGAGAACCAATTGCGTTATCGGGCGAATCTGACGCGCTTTGTCGCCAGCATTGACGCCCTGGAGGAGGCAACCATGGCAGACATGGTGCTCGTAAAGGATGGCCGCTACGCCGTCTACCATGACGGCCTGCAGTATTTCGAACGGCAGTTTGGTATCAAACATCAGTTTGTGCTCGTGCCGGACCATGAAATTCAACCAGGAATCAGGCATATTCTCGACATCAGATCGCGGCTGGACGAGTTGCGCCCTACCTGCCTGCTGGAGGATGTGAACTCCAATGACTCTACCACGGAGACGGTGTTTGGCGACTACCCCATCAACAGGGTGCGCGTGGACGTCCTGGGTGAAACGATCTCTCCCGGTCCGGGCTCGTATGCTCAATTGATCGGCAACCTGGCGCATGCCATCAACACTTGTCTGGGGCGATAAACAAAGGCCAATGGCTTCGCTCCAAGACAGAGGACAGAGGACAGGGAAGACAAGATATGGAAACAAGCATGCCGCGCGAGGTGCAGCTGATTCTGGTGGACGGATCGTCCTACCTGTTCCGCGCCTTCCACGCCCTCCCGCCCCTTATCACCAGCAAGGGGCAGCATACCGGCGCCGTCAAAGGCGTCATCAACATGATTCGCAGCTTGGTAAAGGCCTATCCGGACAGCCACATTGCAGTTGTCTTCGATGCCAAGGGCAAGACCTTCCGCAACGACATGTATGCCGATTACAAGGCGCACCGTCCGCCGATGCCGGATGAGCTGCGCAGTCAGATCGAGCCCATACACGCCATCATCAAGGCCATGGGTCTGCCCATGCTGGTTATTGACGGCGTGGAAGCCGATGACGTCATTGGCACCTTGGCCACACAAGCGTGTGCACAGCACATCAGAACTCTCATCTCCACAGGCGACAAGGATCTGGCTCAGCTGGTGACCGAAAACGTCACGCTGCTGAATACCATGACCAACGAAGCGCTGGACACAGCGGGCGTGACGGCCAAATTCGGATTGCCACCGGAGCGCATTGTCGAGTATCTCGCGCTCATGGGTGACGCCGCCGATAACATCCCGGGGGTTCCCGGTGTGGGGCCGAAGACCGCGCTGAAGTGGTTGCAGGAATACGGGTCGCTGGATGCACTGGTCGCGAACGCCGACAAGGTCTCCGGCAAGATAGGCGAGCGGCTGCGCGAGAATATCGAGCAGCTCTGGCTGAGTTACCGTCTGGCGACCATCAAGCGCGATGTCGCGTTGGACGTGCAGATTGCCGATCTGGTACATAAAGACGAGGACGCGGAGCAGTTACATGCGCTATTCAGCCAGCTCGAGTTCAAGTCCTGGGTGAAGGAGGTCGAGGCTCGGGGTGGCAAGTCCGCCGCTCCCGTGCGAAGCGCAAGTGCGGCGACGGTCTCCCGCTCTGCCGATGATTCACCCGTGCCGGAGGCGGTGTCTTCCGAGACTCTGACCACTGCGGTTCTCGACGAATCGGCTCTCGACAGCTGCATCTCGCAGCTGCGCGCCGCGAGCAAGTTTGCCCTGGCACTGGAAACGGATGGCGCTCATTACATGGAAGCCAGCATCGTCGGTATTGCGTTGAGCACGAAGGCCGGAGCCGCTTTCTATATCCCAGTCGGACATGATTCTCTGGAGTTTCCCTCTCAGCTGGAGCGCAGCACGGTGCTGAACAGGCTCCGGCCGTTGCTGGAAAGCGCCAGCGTTCACAAGGTAGGGCACGACTGCAAGTTTCTTGCGCATGTGCTGGCCAACCACGACGTTACCTTCAAAGGTTATCGTTTTGACACGCTGACAGGTTCGTATGTCCTCAACTCGGTGGCAATTGACCATACCCTGGAGAGCATCGCCGACCACTATCTGCAACTGCCAACGGTCAAGATCGAGGAGCTGCTGGGCAAGGGTAAAGGCAAGATGTCCTTCAGCCAGCTGGATCTGGACGCCGCCAGCCGCTACGCCGGGCGCAAGGCGGATCTGGTGTTGCGTCTGGGAGAGTTTCTGGCGGACAAGCTGGCGACCACGGGTGAGCTGGCGGGACTGCACAAATACTATGAGCTGGCATTAATCCCCGTTCTGCAACGGATGGAGCGTTGCGGCATTCTTGTGGATGCCGAGTTGCTGGGCAAACAGAGTCAGGCTATCGGACTGCGGCTCATTGAGGTTGAGCGGGAGGCATATCGTCTCGCCGGTGAGGAGTTCAATCTCAGCTCTCCGAAGCAACTGCAAACTATTTTCTACGACAAACTCGGCCTGCCTGTGCTGAAGAAAACGCCGACCGGACAGCCCTCCACCGCCGAACCGGTATTGCAGGAATTGGCATTGGAATATGAGCTGCCGCGCTTGCTGATGGATCACCGTGGCCTGAGCAAACTCAAGTCCACTTACACCGACAAATTGCCTCTGGACATCAATAGACGCACCGGGCGCATTCACTCCAGCTTTCAGCAGGCTGTTGCTGCAACGGGGCGTTTATCCTCTACCGACCCCAATCTTCAGAACATCCCTATTCGCACGCCCGAGGGGCGTAAAGTGCGGCAGGCGTTCATCGCAGCACCCGGCTGCAAGCTTCTGGCGGCAGATTACTCTCAGGTGGAATTGCGGATCATGGCGCATTTGTCGCGGGATGCCGGACTACTGAAGGCTTTCTCGAGTGCGCAGGATGTCCATCGGGCGACCGCCTCAGAAGTCTTCGGAACACCGCTGGACGAAGTAACGTCTGAGCAGCGGCGCCGCGCCAAGGCCATCAACTTCGGGCTTATCTACGGCATGTCGGCTTTCGGGCTCGCGAAACAATTGGGGATCGACAGACACAATGCCCAGCATTACGTTGATTTGTATTTCCAGAAATACCCCGGCGTCCTTCACTACATGGACCAGACCCAGGCCTTTGCAGACGAACACGGCTATGTGGAAACCTTGTTTGGTCGACGCCTCTACCTGCCCGACATCCATGCTGGCAATGGCATGTTGCGCAAGGCAGCGCAGCGGACTGCGATCAATGCGCCGATGCAGGGTACTGCTGCCGACATCATCAAGCAGGCCATGATCGACATAGACCAATGGTTGCGTACCGAGGTGCTGGATGCGCGCATGGTATTGCAGGTACACGACGAACTGGTCTTCGAGGTCGCGGAAACCGATGTGGATTTACTTCGCGAAGGGGTGCGGTTCCGCATGACGAGTGCCGCTGCGCTGGAT
>JBBTKA010000023.1:0-7562 GCA_038059145.1 Pseudomonadota bacterium | reverse complement strand
CTGCAGAAGTGGAGTTGCGACGCCTCGAATTCGTCGGTCCGCGTGTTGGCGAAGAACTCGCCGAGAGCGGCGGCATGGGCATTCTGGTGTCGCTGGGCATGATCATGCTCTACGTGGCCGCGCGCTTTCAGACCAAATTCGCGATTGCGGCTGTTGTCGCCCTCATTCACGACGTCATCATCACCGTCGGTGTGTTCTCTGTCTTCCGTCTGGAATTCGACCTGACCGTGCTCGCCGCAGTCCTGGCGGTTATCGGCTATTCGGTGAATGACAAGATCGTGGTGTTCGACCGGGTTCGCGAGAATTTCCGAGTCATGCGCAAGGGGACTCCTGCCGAGCTGATCAACGCCTCGTTGAACCAGACGCTTAGCCGAACGACGATTACGGCCGGTACTACTTTGCTGGTGGTGATTGCGATGCTGGTGGCGGGCGGTGACTCGATTCAAGGTTTCGCGACGGCGCTGTGTCTTGGTATCACGATCGGTACCTACTCTTCGATCTATGTAGGATCGACGGTGTTGCTGATGCTGAAAGTGACCAAGGAAGACCTGATTGTTCCCCCGAAGGAAGGCGCTGCAGACTCGATGCCTTGAGTTTGCATTTCAAATGCTGCAGGGCTGACTCTTCAGCCCTGCTGGCCTTATGCTAACGGCTCAATCGCGGACAGGTCCGCTCCCACATGCTCGCAGTTTCGACACTTCTGACTGCACCGGCTCCAGCGACGCGATCTCGCGTTGTTCCTCCAGAATGCCCTCCAGTATTTCCATTGTCGTCAGCGGGTTGGCCAATACCACCCGGAAGACGATGATGGCGTGGCGCTCGTAACGCTCCGGATTCAATTGCGTGCGTGATACGAAGGACCGCCCCAGGCCGCGCTGCGTCTTTTGAATGCTCTTGGTGATGACATTGAGGATGGCGTTGGTCTGATCGCGGACTGTCGGGTTACCCCCATCGAGCAAGGCTCTGGCGAACTCCGGCACATAGCGGTAGGTCAGGATGTTCAGTTCGGGCTCTGTAATCAGCTCGTAATCCGGCAGCGTCTTGATCAGGTCCGCAAAGCGTCGCGCCTTCTCGATGCCCTGATCGATCAGCAACTCGTAACCACTGCGGGCGATGATGTGCAGTCCGGCGTGCACCAGCACTGCCATGCCGGGTCGTGAGCCTTCCACGCTGTGGCTGCCCAGATCCTTGGAGCCCTTGCGAATGATGTATTCGGCATGGTGCTCGACGCTGGAGAGAGTCTCCGGGCGTCGGAACACACAGATGCCCGCGCCCATCGGCACGTACAGTTGCTTGTGTGCATCCAGCGTCACTGAATCGGCGCGCTCGATACCTGACAGCAGCTTGCGATATTTACGTGAGAACAGCGTCGGGCCACCCCAGGCGGAATCGACATGGAAGTGAATACCACGTTGCTGTGCGACATCGGCCATGGCGTTGAGCGGGTCGACATTGCCGGTCTCCGATGAACCTGCCACGCCAACGATGGCCATGACGCGGATACCCTCGCTCTGCAACTGATCGCAGCGGGCTGCGAGGCTGTCCACGCGAATGCGGTTATGGGCGTCAGTCTGGATCGCCACCAGATTGCGTCGTCCGATGCCGAGAATATCGGCGGCCTTGCCAAGCGAGTAGTGGCCGCGCTCCGACACCAGCACGGCGACACCGCGATAACCGAAGTGAGCCATACCGGCAGCCAGCCCTTCCTGGGCCAGCCCAGCGAAGCCCGCGCCGGGCGCAAACAGATTGTTGCGTGCGGCCCACAGCGCCGTGAGATTGGCGATGGTGCCACCGGAGCAGAAACTGCCGATGGCGTGGGAGCGGTCATGCATCCATTTGGCGTAGAACTCGCTGTCCTGCCCGTAGATAAGATGATGGATCATGCCGATCACCTGCCGCTCCAGTGGCGTAAAGGCCTTGGAAGTTTCCACCTTGACGAGGTTCTGATTCAGCGCCGTCATGATCCGCGTGAGCGGCAACATGAAATAGGGCAGTGCCGAGGCCATGTGCCCGACAAAACTGGGTGAGGAGATGTGCACGGACTGCGCCACCAGTTTGTCCAGCAGGAATTCGATCTGGTCGGAAACGAAAGAGGGATCTTCGGGGATAAAGGGATTGGAGAAGTCTTTTTCGATCAGCGCCAGCGCCCGTTCCGAGGCGACGATGTGATCCTGCAGAAAGCCGGCCATGTTCTCGGAGATCGATTGATCGATCCTGCCAAGCGTCGAATCCGGCGCCTCCGGAACAGTGAATATCCGGTACAGGCTTTCCAGGCTGGCGTGGGCCAGTTTTTTGTTCTCTGTCATCGTGCGTATGCGCCCGGGCAATGTGACGGACACCAACAGGTCCGACACCAATAGGTCCGACACCAGCCTGAACGCAACAGGGTTCCGGTGAAGGGGGCCGCAGTATAGTGCAATTGCCCGGTGAGTGAAACGCAGGCAGCGCGATGCCCGGCGGCAAGCGGTTCTAATGCTTTGACAATTGAGAGTGCTCCATTAGTATAGGCCCCGGACCCCGGAATTAATCCGCGCTCCGGTGGTCTACATGCTGGTGGTCGTTGCCAGAGTCAAATGCGAGTTTCGATATGATGTCAGTGCCCCAATCCCTGTTTGCTGTGCCCCTGTCTCCCTTGCTGCGACGTGCTTTTATGGCATGCACAGCACTTCTGGTGTGCCTTCTATGTCTGACAAGCGGCGCGGTTGCGCAACAATCCGAACTCTTTCCGAGACCGCCTGAACTCGAGCCTGCAATCAAATTCTGGACCCGCGTTTACACCGAAGTGGACACCGAAAGCGGCTTTCTGCACGACGCCAACAACCTCGCCATCGTCTATCAACGTGTCGACTATGATCGTCCCGAGATAGAAAGACAGCGAATCCTCATCCAGGACGCCCTCAAGGTGCTCGGGAGCGGCAAAAGCCTTGGTCTCTCACCTTTGCAGCAGCGTATTCTGGATATGTGGCCTGACAATGTCAGTGATGAGACGCTCAACACCGCCGCCAACAATGTCCGCTTTCAGCTGGGTCAGTCGGATCGATTCGTCGAAGGGTTGATCCGCTCCGGCGCCTACCGCGACCACATCAACAGCGTCGTGCGTGGCAAGAACCTCCCGCTTGAGCTGGGTGCTCTGCCGCACGTGGAGTCCTCGTTCCATCCGGGTGCCTATTCCAGCGTCGCTGCTGCAGGCATGTGGCAGTTCATGCGCGCGACCGGGCAACGCTTCATGCGTATCGACAATGTCGTGGATGAGCGCATGGACCCTTACACGGCGACGTACGCGGCGATGAGCCTGCTCGAATACAATTATCAGATTCTCGGCACCTGGCCGCTGGCGCTGACCGCCTACAACCACGGCACTGGTGGCATGAGCCGCGCGGTACGCGAGACCGGCAGCAATCGCATCGAGGACATCGTCCTCAATTACAAGGGGCCGTCCTTCGGGTTTGCCTCGCGCAACTTCTACGCGCAGTTCCTCGCCGTGCTGGATGTCGAGCGTCAGGCACAGGCCCTGTTTGGGGTACTCAGGCTTGATCCGCATCCCGAGTACGAGGAGTACGAACTCGATTCCTTCATGCAGGCGCAGACGCTGGCCGATGCGCTGGGCGTGACGCTGGAGCATTTGAAATTCGACAATCCGGCCCTGCGTCCGGTGGTCTGGGACGGCAGCAAGCGCATCCCCAAGGGCTATGTCGTCAAGGTGCAGCGGAGTACGCTCAAGGCACCGCTGCGCGATCTCATCAGCCAGATTCCGAGCAGCGAACGCCACCCGATTCAGACGCCCGACCTCGCCTATGTAGTGCAGAGCGGCGACAGCCTTTCTGCCATCGCCAAGCGCTTCAGCACTTCCGTAGCACAACTGGTATCCCTCAATCAGATGAGCGACCGCCACCGGCTGGCGATCGGTCAGCGTCTGCTGTTGCCTCAGGACAGCGCCGCTGCCACCGGGCAGACCTCGGCCCAGATTGCTGCAACGGCGACCACGCAGGCCAGCAATGCGCAGGCTGCGCAGACTCAATCCGCTTCGCGAAGCAGCGACAGTTATGTGGTGCGTCGGGGTGACACCCTGTCGTCCATCGCCAGACGTCTGAATTCCGACGAACGCACGCTGCTGGCGGCCAACAATATCGATCATCCTGATCGCATCTATCCCGGCCAGACTCTGAAGTTGACGACCAGTAACGCGGTGACCACCCAGCCGGTGGTCTATGTCACTCCGCAGGAGCAGACGCCCAAGCCCGCGCCTATCACTCCGGCTGTTACACAGGAACTGACGCCTCCGGTAGAGGTTGCAGAACAGGCGGGAGTGGAAACTGGCGACGCAGCGGGTAACGAAGAAGAGTTTGCGATCGCGCTTGATCCGGCGGCGAATGTGGAGGCCGATAATCAGCGGGCCGCGCTTGACCTGTCCGCAGATCCGTCCGATTACAGTGTCGCGGCCAACAGCTCCATCGAGATTCAAGCCTCCGAGACGCTGGGGCACTATGCCCAGTGGCTGGGTGTGAACAGCGCCGACCTGCGCAAGCTGAACAAGATGAAGGCGAATCAGCCGGTGGTGATTGGCGAGCGCCTGAATTTGGATTTCTCTCAGGTGAGCGTGGCGGAGTTTGAGCTCAAGCGTCGTCAGTTCCACCTCGAAGAGCAGCAGGAGTTCTTCCGCAGCTACCGTATCCATAACGTGGCGCAACACAAGGTGGCGGCCAACGACAACATCGCCAACCTGGCACGCAGCAAATACTCAGTCCCTCTGTGGTTGCTGCGTCAGTACAACCCGCAATTGGATCTGGACAAAGTCGGGATAGGTCAGATGATCGTATTCCCCGTTGTCGAAGCGGTCAGCACCCGACTTCAGGGCAGCTCAGGTGGCTGACACAGCAGGACGCTAGTCGCGAATGCCGTCAATGGCATCGGACAGCAGGCTGACGCCGAGAGCGTACTTGAAGGATGGGTTGTAACGCAGAATCGAACAGAAGTTGCGGTAGACCAGATATCCCTTGTCGTCCCCCTCGTCCCCGATGATCAGTGCTGCCTCTATTGGCCGGGTCGGCAGATCTGTGCCATCGGCTTTCCTGACTCCCAGCTCCTGCCACTCGCTCAAATCGCGCCAGGCGCCCATAGTGGCATAGCGTCGGCAGACTTCGTCACGGGGCATGCTGGTGTTCTGCGGCGCGGGCAGTGACTGCTCGCCGCCCGGTGGCAGGCTAACCACGCGACCCCATGTCTGATTCTCCTGCCAGCCAGCATCCTTGAGGTAATTGGCGACGGAGCCAATGACGTCCGGGCCCATGTTCCAGAGGTCGCGAATGCCATCGCCATTTTCATCCACCGCCAGGCGCAGGTAGCTGTCTGGCATGAACTGTGGCGCTCCGAGCGCCCCGGCCCAGGAACTCTTCATCATCTCCGGGGTGGCATAGCCCTTGTCGACGATCTCGAAGGCGGCCAGCAACTGGGCGCGGAATTGCTCGGCGCGGCGGCCGTCATAGGCCAGCGTCGCGATGACATTGAACAGCGGCTCGGTAATCGGGAAGGTCCCGTAGTTGCTCTCCATGCCCAGAATCGCCGCGACGAAGCGCGGCTGCACGCCATGGGCCTCGGCGGCGGCACGAATCATGTCGCCATGGTCGACCATCAACTGCTGGCCCATCTCGATGCGCCGCGGACTCACGCGCTCCAGGTAGTCGGCATAGGTTTCCACGAACTCGGCCTGATTGCGGTCGGCCTCGATCACGCGGCGTTGTTGTTGAATGGTGGGCAGGATGGCGTCGAGGGTCGCGGCACCGATGCCCTTGCCCAGCGCCTCGGTCCTGAATTCGGCGAGCCAGGCCTGAAATGCGGCATCGTCCTGGGCGGGAGTAGCGACTTCAGCGTCCGCGCTGGCTACCGCCGGTGCGGCGTCATTTTGCGCGCAGGCCGGTGTGCTCAGTATTGTAGAAATGCAGACCCCGAGGGCCAGGCGCTTGTAAGGTGACGCTTTCATGAAAACTCCGTTTTTTGGGGCAGACTGCCAGACTGATTGGCGGCAACGGCCGGAACTTTAGCGTCGTTGCGTCGCGCAGCACAAGGTTTTTCTACCCTTCGGCGGGGGGCTCGTCTGTGTGCTGGCGCGCTATCTCCTGATCCTCTGGCACTTGACCTTCTATCACTTGGCCCGCTGTCACTGGACCGCCTGCCAGCGCATGCAGCAGGTCAGCGTAGTCCTCTTGCAGAGAGGATTGTCGAAAGCGCGTCACAGCGGCCTTTGGCAGGGCCTTCCCCATGGCCTTGCGCCGTGCCCAGTCCTGCAGGCGCTGCACGGCTGCGAGAGCCTCGGCGGCGGGTTGCTCATCCTCTGTCGCGGTGGCTGCGTACAGGAATTCAGGACTGAGATATTCAGGATAGACCAGTCGTTGAGGCGCCAGCGGGGTACAGCCGAGCGCCGTTGCCTCCAGAAGAGACAGGCCCTGAAAGTCATGCAGCGCAGTGCTCAGGACCACATCCGCGCTGGCGAGAAGTGCGCAGTAAGCCTGGCGATCGGCGATGTAACCGCTGTGCCCCGGAGCGATGCCCAGTGCGGCACAATGGCGCTCCAGCAGCGCCTGCAATCGTTGCAGCGACGGCGGGGCCTGCCGAAAGCGCTGACCGAGCAGATGCATTCGGAAGCGCACCTCGCTGGCAATCAACTGCTCGACGATGGCCAGCAGCAGGTCCGGGCCCTTGTCATACTCCCAGCGATGGTTCCAGACGATGTTCAGCACGTCTGGCTCGGAGGCTTTGCAAGCAGGCGCAGTCGGCACAAACACATCTTCGCTCAGGGGCACCGGAATCACGCGCGCGTGCTGCAGTCGTTGCACCAGCCCGGCGGGGACGTGGTCGGGCAGCTTGCCCAGCAGCTCGCTGACGCCCTGCATAAACGTATCGCGGTTATAGGCGCTGTTGAAGATCAGCTGGTCGGCGCACAGGGCGGTGTAGAGACTCAGCATCTGCGGCTCGACGGGGTTGGGTCTGGGCGCCCGCGGATCAGGGTTGGCGGGGTAGGCGAACTGGTTCTCGTGGCAGTAAACGGCGGTCGGCACACGGGCTAACGCAGGGACAAATCCTCTCAACGCGGAGAGGTCGGTCATCGAGGTGGTGAGCAGGAGGTCGTAGTTGTCAGTCAGCGTGGCGCGATGGTTAAATGCCCAGCTCAAACTGTTGCCGCGCACGCGCCAGGCGAAGTACCGTGCTGGCAAGATCAGCTCCTGCCACTGGAACTGCGGAAACATGCTCTGCAGATTGTGGCGCCACAGGCGGTGACTCTCGGCGTCGTAAGCAGACAGCAGCAACGCTTTCATGATGGACACCCTGGTGCGGAAAAAGTATGCAATCTAACGATGTCGCCCTGCTGGGTCAATCGATCGACCAGCTCATCAGCAATCTCCCTCAGCGTATCAGCGCTCCCCTCTATCGATGGCGTCAGGAGTGCCCTGACAAGATCGCCGTGCGTGATCATCTCGGGCAGGTCTGTACTTACCGGGAATTGGTCGAGCGTGTCGAGCAGACCATGGACGTGCGGCGCGAGCAGGGCGTGGGGGCCGGGGACCGGG
>JBBTKA010000022.1:0-5802 GCA_038059145.1 Pseudomonadota bacterium | reverse complement strand
CTTGAATGTATCAGTCAATCCGCTGGTGCCGTTGCCTACCCAGCGCCAGTTCACGGTTGCCGGTATCTATCGTGTCGGGACTCTCGAACTGGACAGTGCGATGGCGATGATCACGCTGCAGGATGCACAGGCGTTATATCGCTACCGCGACAGCTACACCGGTCTGCGTTTCCGCATTGACGACCTGTTCGCGGTGAGCGAGATACGTGCCGAGTTGCAAGAGCAGCTGTCTGTGGATTTCGAGGTGCAAACCTGGACGCAGTTGTTCGGTAATATTTACCAAAACATTCAGTTCTCCCGAACCATCGTTGGTTTTCTTCTATGGTTGCTGGTGGGTGTGGCAGCCTTCAATCTGGTGGTGAGCCTGATCATGATTGTGCGCGACAAGCGCGGCGACATCGCCATTCTGCGGACTTTGGGCGCCAGTCCGCAGACCATCGGTCGTATCTTCATGACCCAGGGCTGCGTCGTGGGGCTGATTGGCACGGGACTGGGAGTCGTGTTCGGCGTGTTCTTCGCACTTACCATCAGCGACATTGCTGCGTTGCTCGAGTCCGTTCTCGGCGTGAAACTTCTCAGTGCAGAGGTCTATCCCGTGGACTTCCTGCCTTCCCAGATCCTGCTCGGCGACATAGTGGGTGTCAGTGTCGGGGTGTTCCTGCTTTCTGTTCTGGCGACGCTTTATCCGGCCTATCGTGCTTCGCAGGTGCAACCAGCCGAAGCCCTGCGCTTCGAATAGATATTGGATGGCCGCAAAAACTTTTCAGGTATGACCGAGGCCAATTGGCGGACTTGCTTCTATACTCGAAGTGAGTTTTCCGTCGGATTGTCTAACCATGCGCTCAAGGATGATCGCGTTCTGCTGCGGCATTGCCGCGCTCTCTCGTTTTCCAGATTTGCCCACTATTCATGGCCTCTGGCTGGTCCTGCTGGCGTTGCCATTGGGCGTGACTTTGTGGCGCGGCCCTGCGCCCTTCGCGTTAGCGGCGGCATTGCTGCTGGGTCTGGGCTGGGCCATCGGCATCGGTAATGCCCGTGTGGCCGCACTTTTGCCTGGCGACCTGGAGGGGGAGGACTTCTGGGTGATGGGTGAAGTGCGTGGTCTGCCCCAGAGCGAGGCGCGCTCCCAGCAGTTTATATTTCAGGTGGAGCAAAGTTGTTTCACTCTGCTGCCCGACGATTGTCACCGACAGTCTCCAGAACGTGCATCCCGTTTCAATGATCGCAAAATTCTGCTTAACCACTACGGCAATGCCGATATGATCCCCGATCAGCGTTGGCTGTTGCGGGTGCGGTTGAATCAACCGCATGGTTTTGCCAACCCCGGCGGTTTCGACTATGAGGGCTGGTTGTTTCAGCAAGGCTTTTCCGCAAAAGGTTATGTGCGCGAGAACCCCTTCAACGTGCAGCTTGGCGAGCGTTCCCAGCTGCAAGAGCCGCCATCCATTTCCCTCATGCGTTATCACCTGCGCGCGAAGCTGTTGGATGCCATGCAGGAGTTGCCCCATGCCAGCATTATTCTGGCGCTGGTACTGGGGGATCAGGAGCAGATCAGTGCCGAGAGCTGGTCGTTGTTCACTGCAACCGGGACCAATCATCTGATCGTCATTTCCGGGATGCACGTGGCTTTCATCGCATTGCTCTGTTACGGGCTCAGCAATCGGCTGGCGCGCCTGAGTCCCCGGTTGCTGTTGCGGATTCCCGCGCAGAAGTGTGGCGCGCTGAGCGCTGTCCTTGGAGCCTTTTTCTATTGCCTGCTGGCAGGGTTCTCGGTGCCCACACAACGCTCCTGCATCATGGTGCTGGTCTTCATGAGTGGCCAGATTATTGGCCGGCAGTTTCCTCCCTCATTCAGTTTCTGCCTGGCGCTGACCCTGGTGCTGTTGATCAACCCCCTGAGCCTGACAGGGGCTGGATTCTGGTTGTCGTTCGGTGCAGTCGGAACGCTGTTGCTGGCCTTCGGTGGCATCAGGCGTTTGCGTGGTGCGAGTCGTCGTCGCGCCAAAAAAGCCGATGAAATCGGCAGCCTTGATGACGATGAACGTCCGCGCTGGCGCTGGCGGCGCCTGTGGCAGCAGCACGTGCAACCGCAATATGTCGTGTTTATTGGCATGATCGTGCCGCTGGCAATCATGATGCAGCAGCTGTCATTGCTCTCGCCCCTGGCCAATGTGCTGGCTATTCCTCTGGTCAATATTCTGGTGGTGCCACCGGCCTTGCTGGGAACCTTGTTGCTGGTCATCTTTGCCCCGCTGGGAACGCTGTTGTTAACCCTGGCCAACCATGTGTTGGCAGTGGTGATCTGGATGCTGCAGGGGCTGACCAGTCACGCCTCCGGTATGGTGCTCTGGCAGTTTTTCGGCCTGACGACAGCGTCTCTGGTGTTTGCCTGTGCCGGTTCGCTGTTGTTGCTGATGCCACGTGGGTGGCCCTGCCGCTGGTTGGCCGTTGTGATGTTTCTACCATTGCTTTTTCCGCAGCGGCAGCTTCTCAAGGAGGGGATTGCCGAGATCACGGTGCTCGATGTCGGACAAGGGCTCGCCGTCGTCGTGCAGACGGCCGGCCACGTGCTGGTCTACGACACCGGGCCACGTTTGAGCGAGAGCTTCGATACCGGCAGCGCGGTGGTGTTTCCGTTCCTGCGGCGAAGCGGTTTGCGGAGAGTGGATCGATTGATCGTGAGCCATGCCGACAATGATCACGCTGGTGGATTGTTGTCCGTACTGAAACTGCTGGAGGTTGATCACATAGCGGGTAGTACATGGCCCGAGGACGGCGAGATACCGGCTGATTTTGTCCTTTGCGCGCAGGGTGAGCAGTGGGAATGGGATGCAGTGAGGTTCGAGATTCTGCATCCTGCTGCGGGGCTGCCGTACGTGGGCAATGAAAGTTCCTGCGTGCTGCGTATCGAGGCCGGTGAGCAGAGCTTGCTGCTGCCTGGCGACATCGAGGGCGGGGCGGAGCGACGTCTGCTGCAAATGCATGGCGCCGCGCTGGCCAGCGATGTGCTGATCGCGCCTCATCACGGCAGCGGGACGTCGTCCTCCGCAGGCTTTCTGCAGGCCGTGCAACCCAGCGTGGTGTTGTACTCGGCTGGCTATCGCAGCCAGTTCGGGCATCCGGTCAAAGAAGTGGTGGCCCGCTACGAAGGTTTGGGCGCGGTGCCTTACAACACGGCCTTGTCCGGTGCACTCAGCGTGCGCCTGGGAGAGGCATCCGGCCCGGTGCTGCCCGAAGAGTTTCGCAGCAGCCACCGGCGCTACTGGTTCACGCGCCCGACGCAGGATTCCGCGCTCCTGCATGGCGTCGGCAGTCGTCTATAGAGCTGGTCAAGTCGCGCTCACGTGGCGGTGATTGAGTATGGTAAAGTAGCCGCCGTCATTACCGGAGGTAGATTGTGGTTGAAATAATCAAGGCAGGCGGTTGGTTGATGCTGCCCATCATTCTGAGTTCGATCGTGGCCATTGCCATCGTCATCGAGCGCTTCTGGACACTCAGCGCGACGCGCATCTCTCCCCGCTATACCCTCGGCCAGGTTTGGACCTGGATCAAGAACAACGAACTCGACGCAGCGCATCTGCGCGAGTTGCGGCTCGCCTCACCACTGGGTCAGATTCTGGCTGCTGGCCTGATCAACGCCAAGTACGGGCGCAGTGCCATGACCGAGAGCATCGAGCAGGCGGCAAGCCTGGTGGTGCACGACCTCGAACGATACCTCAATACACTGGGTATCATCGCTGCCATCACTCCCTTGCTGGGACTGCTGGGTACCGTGTTCGGCATGATTCAGGTTTTCAGCGAAATCATGGTGCAAGGCACCGGTGATCCCAGTGCGCTGGCGGGTGGCATCTCGCAGGCACTCATCACGACTGCGGCCGGCCTTTGTGTCGCCATTCCCAGCTACATGTTCCATCGCATGTTCATGCGTCGCGTTGACACTCTGGTGCTGAATCTGGAACAGGAATCGATCAAGCTGGTGGACGCTCTGCACAGCGATCGCCGTGTCGAAATCAAAGAGATTGGCAACCCGTGAAGTTTCAGCGCCGCATTACACAGGACCTGGAGATCAATCTGACACCATTGATTGATGTGGTCTTCCTGTTGTTGATCTTCTTCATGGTCTCCACGACTTTTACACGTGAGAACCGCCTGGCTGTCAATCTCCCCGAGGCGGATGGTGAGCCTGTGCAGGAGACCGCCCGCAAAATCGAGATTTCCGTCAGTCAGGGTGGCGCCTATGCTATTGACGGACGCACGCTGGTGAACTCAGAGCTCAGTACCTTGATGCAGGGGCTGGAGGAAGTAGCGTTGGGCGACCGGGATGTAGCGCTGATCCTGATTGCCGACGCTGAAGCGTCTCACCAATCCGTAGTCACGGCCATGGATGCCATCGGCAAATCCGGTTTCAGCAGGCTCAGTATCGCCACGCGCCAACCGGATGATGAAGAAAACTGAACCCCTCGCGGCAGCTTTCTTCCAGCTTCCGCCTTCACCGAACAGACGACATCACAGCATGGCAAAACAGAAAATGGATCAGAAGGGCTGGGAGCTTTACAAGCGCCTGCTCACTTATGTGAAGCCGCATCGACTGGTGTTTGGTGTCAGCGTTCTTGGCTACATCATTTTCTCCATTACCGGGGTGGCGACTGCAGAGTGGCTGGGCTGGACCATCGATCAGGTGACTGCGAAGAACCCGGACGCCCGCATCATCAGCCCACTGTTGTGCGTGGGGATTGTGGTCGTGCGTGGCATTGGCGGATTCATGGGGGGCTACTCACTCGAATATATCGCCAACCAAATCGTGCACAAGCTGCGTTGCGACATCATGGACAAGTTGCTGGTGTTGCCGGTGCGTTTTTACGATGGCAGTACAGCAGGGCGTCTGGTCTCGAAGGTCACCTATGACGTCTCGCAGATCAGTGGCGCGGCGACCAACGCGGTCACTGTGATTTTTCGCGAGGGGCTCACGGTAGTGGGGCTGCTGATCGCCCTGTTCTGGAGCAATTGGCAGTTGAGTCTTGTGTTTCTGCTGGTGGCGCCCTGTGTTGCCGCTGTGGTGAGCTTTGCCTCTGGCAAATTCCGCAAATACAGCGCGCAGATGCAGAACTCCATGGGCGACGTGACCCAGATCACCAACGAGTCCATCAAGGGCCAGCGCGTGGTCCGGACCTTCAATGCGGGAGACTTCGTGCTGGATCGCTTCCGCTATGCCAGTGAACGCAATCGTCGTCAGAACATGAAGATGGTGGGAACCCAGTCGGTGGCGATCCCCACCATTCAATTTCTGGTCAGCGTGGCCATGGCAGTGCTCATCTGGTTTGCGATGTCTCCGGAGCTGTTCGCCAGTGCCACGGCGGGCGAGTTTGTAACCTTTCTGACGGTCGCGGGCCTGCTCGCGAAGCCCATCCGTCAGCTGTCGCAGGTCAATTCAGTTGTGCAGCGGGGAATCTCGGCCGCCGACAGTATCTTCTCGCTACTGGATGAAACCCCCGAGCAAGACACCGGCACCTATGAGGTGGCGCGGGTGCGCGGCGAGGTGACGTTTGAGGATGTCAGCTTCGGTTATAAAGAGGGCGAACCAGTGCTCTCTCACATCAATATTCATGTGAAGCCGGGGCAGAGCGTTGCCCTGGTGGGCAGATCCGGCAGTGGCAAATCGACGCTCGTGAGTTTGCTGCCGCGTTTTTATAACGTCGATGAGGGCGTCTTGAAGATCGATGGTGTGCCGGTGCAGGACTTCACTCTGCGCAACTTGCGCCAGCAAATCGCCGTCGTCAGTCAGGATGTGGTGTTGTTCGAAGG
>JBBTKA010000021.1:2294-8623 GCA_038059145.1 Pseudomonadota bacterium | reverse complement strand
CGCTCGAACCCCTGAAAGCATCATCCCTGATTCAACAGCTCACGCAGATCGATGATGGCGGCATTGGCGCGGGAAACGTAGTTCGCCATGACGAGTGAATGATTGGCGAACAGACCGAAACCGCCGCCATTGAGAATGACAGGACTGAACACCGTGCGCTGACTCGCCTCCAGTTCGCGGATAATCTGCCTTACGCTGACCAGCGCGTTCTTGTCACGCAGCACAGATTCAAAGTCGATCTCGATCGCCTGCAGGAAATGCATCAATGCCCAGGTGGCGCCGCGCGCCTCATAGAACACATCGTCAATCTGCATGCCTGGCGTCGTTACCACACGGTCACCGCCAGTCTCTGTCGACTGCTGCGCACCGGTTTCACCGGCCAGCTCCAGGCTGCCCGCCTGTGACTGCCCGACGCTGGCACTCAGCCGCTGCGACAAGCTGCCGAGTCTCGACTCCACATTCACCAGCCAGCGCGCCAGATTGTCTGCACGCGCGTAAAACTGCGCATCCTGATCATCGTCGTCGCTGATACGCCGCAGATAGGATTCCAGTGCAGCCACTGCCTTGCGGTATTCGTCTTCCGATGCAGGCAACAGCCAACTGTCATTGGGAAGATGGAACTGTGGTTCAACAATCACCAGATCAATGTCTTCAGCGGACTGTGACTGGGAACGACTGAAGTTCTCGCGAAAAGCACGCGCCAGATCCCGCACCTGCACCAGCACGCCGAACTCCCAATTGGGGATGTTGTCGAGGTAGAGGCCCGGAGGGGCGATGTCATTACTCAGGTAGCCACCAGGCTTCTCCAGCATGATCTCGGCGGTGCGGATAAGCGCGGTCGTGGTCGCCGCGCCGGTCACAATCTCGTTACCAGGCCCGAGCTTTTCGACCAGATTGTCGCGCACGGAAAAAGTTGCTGGCTCCGAGCTCCAGTAGAACCCCAGCACGATCACGATCAAGAGGTAAACAATAAAGAGCGCAACCCCCATCTTCCCCAGCACACCGAATGAGTGCAACGAGGTAGTACTGGGCAGCAGCGCCTTGAGACGATCGGCAATCATGGCAACTCCCGGGACCGAATTACGCATCGCCATCTACTGGCATGATCAGGCGAATCGTGGGGGTAGAACCCAATTCGATATTGCCTCGCAAACGATGCCCTTCTACGGCCGCCTGCATCTGCGTGTAGATCCAGCGCGCCTGATCGTCGCTTGGAGCCGTGATCAGGAAGAAGGCGCCCGAATCTCGCGCCTGAATAGCGATTCTGCTCAGCTGCACAGAGATGGCGGGAGATTTGCTCGCCAGCTCGGCGGCGCTGAGGCTGTGCACAACATCCACAGACTCCATCTCCGCCTCCAGGGCGACCCAGGCCGGCGCGATGCCGGCATGATTGCGATCAACCTGCTCGGCCCGGCGCAGATACCCTTTGGCTTCGTCGTACAGGCCCTGGCGACCGGCCTCTTCCGCCAGCTGCAGATACTTGGCGACGATATCCTGAATGCCCTGCAAGGCGACGGCGTTGTCGGGCTGAATGGCCAGCACTCGCTGAAAGTACGCGTGCGCACTGGTATCGGGCGGAGTCAGCAGGCGATTGGCGTTCAGCGCCTTGCGCCCTTCATAGAGAATGTCGGCGATCATGCGCTGATAGCGCAGCTCCTCTTCGAAGCGTGCGCGCGCGGCTGCCTCGTCCTGCAGCGAAGTGTCCTCGATCACCGGTTCGGGCTCAGGCAGCACCACAACGGTCTGACGGGTGGGCTGACAGGCGACCAGCAACACGGGCAGAAACAAAGCCAGTCCAGCCAGCCGGAATGAGGATATTCTCTCTTGAAAATACACTGACGTGTTCACAATGGTTCGCTCTCGATGACTCTGATTGTCTGTTTTCAGACTTGGCCGACTATCTCACTTAACGGCATGAATCTCAACTTGTCGCCGCGCCGCACGGGGCTTAGCGGCGGCACTACCGCCAATCCGTCCGCGTGACTCACCGACGACAACACGCCAGAACTTTGGCTGCCCGCCAGACGCATCACTGTCTCCCCATGGGCGTCCGTACCACAACACACGCGCAGATATTCCTGGCGGATTCCAGACGCAGGCAGCTCAAAATCTGCAGGCAATTGCCACGGTATCGGCGGCTGATCGAGAACGCCGCCCAGCTTCTGCAGACAAGGACGCACCAGCAGCGCGAAAGTCACGAACGCCGAGACCGGGTTCCCAGGCAAACCGAAAAAGGGCTTGCCCGCTATGCGCCCGTACGCGAAGGGTTTGCCAGGCTTGATCGCCAGCTTCCACAGCGCAAGCTCGCCAATGCGCTCCAGGGCGGCACGCACATGGTCCTCCTCACCGGCGGACACACCCCCGCTGCTGATGATGCAATCTGCACTCGCAGCCGCCAGTCGCAACGCCTGTTCGGTACCGGTGAGCGAATCTGCGACTATCCCACTGTCCACGACCACATGACCGAGCCCCTGCACCAGCGTACTCAGCATGTAAAAGTTCGAGTTGTAAATCTGCCCGGGCCGAAGCGGCTCACCGGGGCGTACCAGTTCGTCACCAGTGGTCAGCACCGCAACCCGCAAGGGCTTGCGCACGATGACAGCCGCTCTGCCCACTCCCGCCAGCATACCGATATCCGGCGCCCGCAGCCGCTGACCGGCTTCGAACAGCAAGGTGCCTCGTTCGACATCGCTGCCAGCGCGGCGCACATTCTCGCCGGCCACTACCGGCTGCAAGACGGTGATTTCGTCACCCTCGACACTGCAGTTTTCCTGCATTACTACGGCGTCCGCGCCCGGTGGGATCGGTGCGCCGGTGAAAATGCGGGCGGCAGTGCCAATTTCAAGCACATGACCCACTTTCCCGGCAGGAATTCGTTGTGTCACACGCAGGCGGGACCGCCCCTGCGCCAGCGCCTGACTGCTCAGCGCGTACCCATCCATTGCGCTGTTGGCATGGCCGGGGACGTCGATCTCCGCATGGACGGATTCCGCCAACACTCTGTGCAAAGCGTGCACCACCGCAATTTCCTCGCAATCCGCCACCGTTGCCATGCCGCTCAGCAACTGCGCCAACGCGGTGTCGATGGGCGTCAGGGCGGAACCGGGAGAAGTTGTCATGGCACTTACACTCGCGCCTCAGACTTGTAGAGGCTCTTGATCAAGTTCTGCAGGCTGCCATTCCAGGAGCGCTGCTTGATGCCAAAGGTGTCGAAAATTTTCTTCGTGGCAAGCGTGGTGTTGGCAATCTCGGGAGGATCCGCACGCAGCAGATTGAGACTGAGGTGATCCAGCAGTTTATAGATGCTCTCGTCATGCTGTGCGGCCAGTTTCAGCACCTGCTGGACAAACTCGCTCTCGCGTTTGGTTTCCAGTCCGCAGTAGTGATAGATGCCCCAGACATTGGAATGACAATCTACCTGCAAGGCGATCGCCATCAACACACGAGCAACATCTTCTACCGGCGTCGGGCTGAATTTGCGCCGTGATACCGAGACGGCCCCTTCAGCCTCCCGCGCCTCGGCAATCCAGCGCCGGATCAATTCATCCTGCCCCGGACCGAAGATCCAGCCAGTGCGGACGATGATGTGCTTCTCGAGCACACCGCAAATAGCCTGCTCACCCGCCAACGAGGTGGCGCCGTAGACACCCAACGGTTTGGTCGCGTCCAATTCGCTGTAACCCAGCTTCTTGTCGCCATTGAACACATAGGCGGAGGAGAGGTGCACCAGCGGAATATTCAAATGATCGCAGACCTGCGCAATGACCGAGGCCTGTTCATGATTGATGGCATCGCAGTCCTGCGGATGCTTTTCTGCTTCGAGAATCGCCAGCTGACTGCCAGCGCGATAGGAAGAAAGATTGATGACCTGATCGGGGGCACACTGGGTAATCACCTTGGCGACGCTCAGCGGATCCCGGGGATCAATCCGACCAGGCTCGGGGGCGAAATACTCCACCCCTCTGAGCTGCAGTTGCTTGATCAACTCCATTCCGACCGGACTGCCGGCACCGACAAGTAAAAGCTTCACCTTTCCTGATTACCCTGCATTGTGTTCCCGTGTTGTGATGCCGGGGTGGCGATGATCAGAACGGGATGTCGTCATCAAAATTGTCGAAGTTCGATGGCGCGGAAGTGGGCGCCGGAGCGGACTCGCGCGGCCGATTGCCATATTGTTGTTGAGGGGCCTGCTGCGGGGCTCTCTGCACGGCAGGCTCTTGTCCGAACTGGCTGTCGTAATCGTCCATGCCTCCGCCAGACTGTCCGCCCATGCCGCCCTGGCCACCACGGGAGTCGAGCATCTGCATCTCGGCAGCGACGATCTCGGTGGCATAGCGCTTGATGCCATCCTGTTCCCAGGAGCGAGTGCGCAGGCTGCCCTCGATGTAGAGCTTTGACCCCTTCTTCACATATTCGCCAACGATCTCAGCCAGCCGATTGAAGAACACCACGCGGTGCCATTCGGTTTTCTCCTGCTGCTGTCCGGTATTCTTGTCCTTCCAGGATTCGCTGGTGGCCAGCGTGACATTGGCAACGGCACCGCCGCTGGGCAGAAAACGTGTCTCGGGATCGCCCCCGCAATTGCCTACCAGAATTACCTTGTTTACGCCTCTGCTCGCCACTTTGAAACCTCCAGTCGGTTTTCTGTTTTCCGTTTGTTCGCCTCCCTGTGGGAGCGAGCCTGCTCGCGATAGATCTTGTGTTGCTTTTGAAAATCAATCGCGAGCAGGCTCGCTCCCACAGGCGGCGTAGTCTATCTCAAGCATAGCACTAATTGCATCGCACGCAGGCAGGCTTTGCGCTCGCGAACCGATTTAATCATAATCCGTCGTTTGGTCATCGCTTGCGGCAAATGCAGATCGTCAGGAATTCGCTACATGGACAAGATCATAGTCAGAGGGGCCAGAACCCATAATCTGAAGAACATCAACGTCAGCATTCCCCGGGACAAGCTGGTGGTCATCACAGGCTTGTCTGGCTCGGGGAAATCTTCGCTGGCCTTCGACACACTCTACGCCGAAGGCCAGCGCCGCTACGTCGAATCGCTGTCGACCTACGCACGACAATTTCTGTCCATGATGGACAAGCCCGACATCGATCACATCGAAGGTCTCTCTCCTGCCATCTCTATCGAACAGAAGTCTACCTCACACAACCCGCGCTCGACTGTCGGCACCATCACAGAGATCTACGATTATCTGCGGCTGTTGTTTGCGCGTGTCGGCGATCCGTACTGCCCCACCCACCACAGGAAGCTGGAAGCCCAGACCGTCAGCCAGATGGTGGATCAGGTGCTGGCACTGCCGGAAGGAACACGGGTAATGGTACTGGCACCGCTGGTGCGCGAACGCAAGGGTGAGCATCTGCATGTGTTCAGTGAACTAAAGACCAGCGGTTATGTCCGGGCACGCATCAATGGCATCGTCACCGAGATCGATTTTCCTCCTGAGCTGGAAAAGAAAAAGAAGCACAGCATCGACGTTGTCATCGATCGCCTGAAAGTGCGGCCGGACATGCAGCAGCGTCTCGCCGAGAGTTTCGAAGCCGCCCTGCAATTGGCAGAGGGTCTGGCCATGGTGGCGTTGATGGAGGAAGACGGTAGTCCCTCCAAGCGCGAAGAAATGCTGTTCTCCTCTCGCTTTGCCTGCCCGATCTGCGGCCACAGCATCAGCGAACTGGAGCCGCGCCTGTTCTCCTTCAACAATCCGGCTGGCGCCTGCACAGGCTGCGATGGCCTGGGACTGAAACAGTTCTTTGACGAAAAGCGCATCATCACCGACGAATCTCTGAGCCTCGCCGAGGGCGCGATTCGCGGCTGGGACCGCCGCAATTTTTATTATTTCCAGATGCTCACCTCGCTGGCGAAGCACTACGGCTTCGAGGTGGACACACCGCTCAAGGATCTGCCGCAAAAATATCGCAATGCCGTACTGCACGGCAGTGGCAAGGAGGTCATCGACTTCCACTTCCTCAACGACAAGGGCGACACCTTTACCAGACGTCACGAATTTGAAGGCATCCTGCCCAACATGGAGCGCCGCTATCACGAGACCGAATCCGCGATGGTGCGCGAAGATCTGGCTCGGTTCCTCAGCTCGCAGCCCTGCCCGGATTGCGAGGGCACCCGCCTGCGCCCCGAAGCCCGCCATGTCTTCATCGACGGGATCAATCTGCCCGCCGTCGCGGCCATGACCATCACCGCCCAGGCCAAGGCCAAGCTGAATGCCGACGCGCACGCGCAGAAAACCGCGCAGCGTCAAATCCAGTTCGAGCAGAAAATCAAACAGGACGCCATCACCCACCGCGTCGGCATCGCCAAGACCGACGTG
>JBBTKA010000021.1:0-2284 GCA_038059145.1 Pseudomonadota bacterium | reverse complement strand
TGCTGGCAGGCAGCCGCGCCACCATCGCAGAGAAGATTCTCAAAGAGTTGCAGGATCGTCTGAAATTTCTTGTCGATGTCGGGCTGAACTATCTTACGCTCAGCCGCAGCGCCGACACGCTCTCGGGCGGCGAGGCGCAGCGCATCCGTCTGGCCAGTCAGATCGGCGCCGGACTGGTGGGTGTCATGTACATTCTCGACGAGCCTTCCATCGGCCTGCATCAGCGTGACAACGACCAGTTGCTCAGAACCTTGTTCCACCTGCGTGACATCGGCAACACGGTGATCGTCGTCGAGCACGACGAGGACGCCATCCGCCACGCCGACCACATCATCGACATCGGTCCCGGTGCGGGCGTCCATGGCGGCAGGATCGTCGCACAGGGGAGCCTGCAGGACATACTCGACTCTGAAGAATCACTGACGGGCAAGTATCTTTCCGGCCGTCTGCGCATCGAGGTGCCCAAGCGCCGTGTGCAAGCCGATGCAAAGAAAATGCTCACATTGAAAGGCGCCAGCGGCAACAACTTGCGCAATGTCGATCTGCAGATTCCGCTCGGTTTGCTGACCTGCATCACGGGAGTCTCCGGCTCCGGCAAGTCCACGCTCATCAACGGCACACTTTACCCCCTCGCTGCCACGCAGTTGAATGGCGCGACGACGCTGACACCCGCCGCGCACACCGGCATCGAAGGCCTGGAGCTGCTCGACAAGGTGGTGGACATCGACCAGAGCGCCATCGGCCGCACACCGCGTTCCAACCCGGCGACTTACACCGGCATCTTCACGCCCGTGCGCGATCTCTTCGCCGGGACACAGGAGGCACGTTCCCGCGGTTACAAGGCCGGACGCTTCAGCTTCAACGTCAAGGGCGGTCGCTGTGAGGCCTGCCAGGGTGACGGCGTGGTCAAGGTGGAAATGCATTTTCTGCCGGACGTCTACGTGCGCTGCGATGTGTGTCTGGGCAAGCGCTACAATCGCGAGACTCTGGAGGTCAAATACAAAGGCAAGAACATCTGCGAAGTGCTGGAGATGACGATAGAGGACGCGCGCGAATTTTTCGACGCCGTGCCAGCCATCGCTCGAAAACTGCAGACGCTGATGGAGGTGGGCCTGTCCTATCTCTGTCTCGGACAGGCGGCGACGACACTGTCCGGCGGCGAGGCGCAGCGGGTTAAGCTGGCGCGGGAGCTCTCCAAGCGCGACACCGGCCAGACTCTTTACATTCTCGATGAACCGACCACGGGGCTGCACTTCGAAGACATCAAACAACTGCTCGCCGTGCTGCACCAGCTGCGCGACCAACACAACACGATTGTGGTGATCGAGCACAATCTGGACGTCATCAAGACGGCAGACTGGATCGTCGACCTTGGCCCCGAAGGCGGCAATGGCGGCGGGCAGATCATCGCCGAGGGCACTCCGGAGCAGGTGGCACAGAATCCGGCATCACACACAGGCAAATATCTGGCGCGCCTGCTGAACACAGGAAAGCTATCACCCGTCTGACATCGAAAATCATCATCGACAACAGGAGAAACGCTATGCGCTACAAGCTTCTTGGCAAGACAGGACTTTATGTTTCAGAGCTGTGTCTCGGCACCATGACGTTTGGCGGCAAGGGCTTCTGGGAAGCCATCGGCAAACTCGGCAGCAAGGATGTCGATACGCTGGTCGGCACGGCGCTCGATCACGGTGTCAACTTCATCGACACCGCTGATGTGTATTCCGAAGGCGAATCCGAGCGACTGCTGGGATCATCACTGGCGTCATTGGGTCGCCCGCGCGATCAGATCGTCGTGGCCACCAAGGTGCGCGGACGCCTCGGCAAGGGCGTCAATCAGGTCGGCCTGTCGCGCGGGCACATCCTGTCGAGCATCGATCAGAGCCTGCAGCGCCTCGGGCTGGACTACATCGATCTCTACCAGATTCATGGCTACGATCCCGTCACCCCCATCGAGGAGACTGTCCGCGCGCTGGATGACGTCGTGCGCTCCGGCAAGGTGCGCTATGTGGGATTCTGCAATCTGGCCGCCTGGCATGCCATGAAGGCCGTCGGCTTCGCCGAGGCCAATGGCCTGGCGCGTTTCCAGAGCGCGCAGATGTACTACACCATCGCGGGGCGCGACATCGAGCGTGAGATCGTGCCGATGGCACAGAGCGAAGGCTTGGCGATTCTGCCGTGGAGCCCTCTCGCAGGCGGACTGCTGTCGGGCAAGTTCGATCCGAATAAACAGGGTCCGGCCGGTGCGCGCCGCTCGTCCTTCGATTTCCCGCCCGTGAAT
>JBBTKA010000020.1:0-5311 GCA_038059145.1 Pseudomonadota bacterium | reverse complement strand
GGGCGGCGGCGCCAGGGGATGCGGTAAAGCTGCAGATCAGACGCAACGACGCACTGCTCTCTGTCGAGGCAGTGCTGAAAGCGCGTTGATTGGCGAGTTTGGGGTGGATCAGGTCAGGAAGAAATACAGGACGCCAAAGACGACAGTGAAGCAGGCGAAGTTGAAAAGCAGCTTCTGTCCGGTCTGTTCGTGTTGTTCCCAGCTGTAGGTTACTTCTCGCGTCAGTGCGGGGTTCATGCGGCGGTTGATGTGTTTCATGATACTTCTTCTCTCGTGCCTTTCTGCTCTTGTTGTATTGGCGCCAGTACAGGGTCTGCGTAGCGGCTCTCTTTGATAGTGGCCCAATTAGAGCCCATATCGCCTGCCGCTAGAAGTAGGAAACATGGCAATCCAGAGAGCAATTCTGACGAATTGTGGCAAAGCTGACCCCTCTGAAACGGATGCCGGAAGAATGCTGCTAGAATCGCCGCTACTCTTCTCCCCGCACAAAGCGGGCATTCAAGCCGAATTCACCAGTAACACGAGTATTCCTGTGACGATCAAATCAGCGCCTTGCCCCGTCTGTGCCGCCGACCATTTTCCCGCAACTGCCCTGACCAGACTCCTCACCGGCTTTTTGCTGGCCGTCGGTTTTGCCGGGGCATTGTCAGCCCAGCCCCTCAACCCGATTGCCGAACAACGTGCCACGCCGCTGACCCGCGTCGCCGATGCGGATGCCGAGATCACCGTGGACGGCGCGCTGGATGAGTTCGTTTGGCAGGACATACCGGTCATCGACGGCATGGGCGTCATTCAGCCGGACACGCTGGCCCCCGCGTCTCTGGAGACGCACACCCGCGTGTTCTACACCTCGCGCGGCCTGTACGTCGGCGTGATGAATTATCAGAATCCAGCGACGCTGGTCTCACGCATGAGCTCGCGCGACGCCCAGTCCCAGCGTGACAGCTACGGATTTGCGTTCGACCCCTCCGGCACCGGCCTCTACGGTTACTTCCTGCGCATCAACCTGGGCGACTCCCTGAACGATGGCACTATCGTGCCGGAGCGCCAGATCAACCGGCAGTGGGATGGGCCGTGGCACGGCGCCACCAAGTCGCTCGACAACGGCTGGTCTGGCGAGATGTTCATTCCGTGGTCGATGATGGCCCTGCCGCAGGGTGGCGAGACCCGCCGCATCGGCATCTATACCGAGCGTGTGCTGGCGGCGATGGGCGAGACCTGGTCCTGGCCGGTGCTGCCGCGCAACAGTGCGGAATTCATCTCCGCCTTTCAGCCCTATGAGCTGACCGGCATCAACCCCTCCACCCAATTCACGCTTTACCCGTATGCCTCGGCGTCTTTCGACGACATGAAGGACGAGACAGACTACCGGGTGGGCACCGATCTTTACTGGCGTCCGACTTCCAACCTGCAGCTCTCGGCGGCCCTGAATCCTGACTTCGGCACCGTGGAATCCGACGACGTGGTGGTCAACCTCGGCGCCTTCGAAACCTTCTTCGAAGAGAAGCGGCCGTTCTTCCTGGAGGGGCAGGACATCTTCAGCACCTCGCCCCGCGACATCGGTGGCCACGGCGGCCCGCCTTCGACCTTGCTCAACACCCGACGCATCGGTCGTCAAGCCTCTTACACCGTGCCGACGGGGGTGACCGTGATCCCTACCGACCTGAGTCGCCCCACCGATCTGCTGGCGGCAGGCAAGCTCACCGGACAGTCGGGCAACTGGCGCTACGGCACAATGATGGCGGCAGAGGACGATTCCGTGGTGCGCGGCACGCTGGCCGATGGCTCGCGAGTGGACGTGCAGGCCGACGGGCGTGACTTCGCGATCGGGCGTCTGTTGTACGAAGACACCGCGTCCGGCGGGCGCAGAGCCTTCGGCTGGTTCGGCAGCAACCTCTCGCATCCGAACCGCGAGGCCACCGTGAACGCCTTCGACATGCACTACTTCTCCGCCGACACCCGCTGGGTGTTCGATGGCCAGGTCATGCACAGCAGGGTGCAGGATGTCAGCGGTTCGGGGATGTATCTGGACCTCGACTTCCGCCCCAACCGCCGCCTGCAACACAGCATCACCGGCACCTATCTGGACGACAAGATCGAGCTGAACGACATCGGCTTCGTGCAGCGCAACGACCATGTGCAGCTCGACTATGTGCTGAACATCACCGAATCCGACCTGCCCGGCCTGCGCTCGCGCAATCGCAGCGTGAACATCGTCAATCAATGGAACACCGACGGTGATCCAGTGCGGCTGGGCATGCACTTCACCCAGTATCTGAACTTCCTCGACAACACCTCGCTGAGCTCCACGCTGCGCTTCTTCCCGGCGCGCACCGACGACACGCTCAGTCGTGGCAATGGCACCTTCAAGATCCCCATGCGCATCGGCTTCGACGCCAACTGGCGCAGCGATGCCTCGCGGCCGTTCTCCTACAACGTCGGCTTCAACAGCGCAGAAGAAGACCTCGGCAAGCAGAGCCTGAGCTACTCGGCCGGGGTGAGCTGGCAGCCCAACGACCGTTTCTCCGTGGACCTGAGCACCCGCTACGTCGACCGCGAGGCGTGGCTGATCCACCAGGGCAAGGGCCGCATGACGGCCTTCGAGGCCAACGAGTGGGCGCCGCGTCTGGAGATGGATTACTTCATCAGCGCCAAGCAACAGCTGCGTTTCAGCATGCAATGGACCGGCATCAAGGCCTTTGAAGACCGCTTCTATCAGGTCAACGCCAGCAAGGTGGAGTCATTGAACGAGACGGGCGATGTGACTGCGGGCACCGACAATTTCGCCGTCAGCCGCATGAGCTTTCAGGCGCGCTACCGCTGGGAGATCGCGCCGCTGTCCGATCTGTTCTTCGTCTACACGCGCGGCGGCAACCTCGCCCGCAACTTCGAGGATGACTACGGCGGCATGTTCGAGCACGCGTGGAATGACCAGATTGTCGACAACTGGGTGGTCAAGCTACGCTACAGGCTGGGCAGCTGATACTTTTGCTAAACCTGTGGGAGCGGGCCTCGCCCGCGATAGCGATGTTGAAAGCGCTGCTCAATCGCGGGCAGGCCCGCTCCCACACGCCCAGTGACACATTCATGACACACAACCGCTTCAGGATAGGACTTCCGCCCATTTCCCGATGAAGGATTTCCAATGCAGACCCGTTTCGTTCGTACCCTCACCTTTCTTGGAGTGATCGCCATGAGCCTCGCGGCCTGTGACTCCCCCGGCACCGCTACCCCGCCAGCGACGCCTGCATCCACACCCTCGCCAGCGAGTCAGCCCGCCAGCGAACCCGCCATCAGTCTCGCGGACAGAGTCGTCGTGGCCCATCGCGGCGCCAGCGGTTATCTGCCCGAGCACACGCTGCCTGCCAAGGCCATGGCCTACGCCATGGGCGCCGACTACGTGGAGCAGGACGTGGTGATGACGAAGGATGATCAGCTGATCGTCATTCACGACATCACGCTCGACCGCACCACCGATGTCGCCGAGAAATTCCCAGGCCGCGCCCGCGCCGACGGCCAGCACTACGCCGTGGACTTCACGCTGGAGGAGATCCTCACGCTCAACGTCACCGAGGGTTTCTCCGTCGAGAACGGCCAGAAGACGCTGAACTACCCGGACCGTTTTCCGCTCGGTAAATCGATCTTCAAGGTCCACACGCTGGCGCAGGAGATCGAGCTGATTCAAGGCCTGAACCACTCCACCGGCAAGGACATCGGCATCTACCCCGAGATCAAGTCACCCGCTTTCCATCTTGCCGAGGGCAAGGATCTGGGCGCTGCCGTGGTTGCCGTGCTCAAGCAATACGGCTACACCGGCAAGGCGGACAAGGCCTTCGTGCAGACCTTTGAGTTCGATGAGCTCAAGCGCCTGCACGACGAGGTCATGCCCGCGCTGGGCGTTGACCTGAAGCTGGTGCAGTTGCTGGATGGCGGCGACGAAAACCTGTGGATGCAGACTGAAGACGGCGTGCGCCAGATCGCCCAGTATGCCGATGGCCTGGGGCCGGAGAAGTCCATGATCATCGGGCGTGACTCCACGGCGGATAATCTGCAGATCAGCGGACTGGTCGGTTACGCGCATGCCAATGGCCTGCAGGTGCACCCTTATACCTTCCGCGCCGATGCGGGTCAGGTGCCTGCTTATGCCAGCAGCTTCGAGCACATGCTGGAATTGTTCTACGTCAACGCCGAAGTGGACGGGGTGTTCACCGACTTTACGGACCGCGCGGTTGCGTTCATCAGAAACCACTGACCCGTTCTTGCGAACTGCGAACTACGAACTACGAACTACGAACTGTGGGAGCGGGCCTCGCCCGCGATTCTTGAACTACGCACAAACCTATCGCGGGCAAGGCCCGCTCCCACAAGGGCTCGCTTCAACACACACAAACAGCGCGCACATCCCGAGCTATACGCCAGAGGGCCTTCTGGCGTATACTTGCCGCCCGTTTGATTTTGCAGCTGCTCTCCGCATTCAGTTTCAGCCGTCACAGTTCGTCTCTTCTATCCGTAACACCAGTACACAAGGCCCGATATGTCATCCAGTACACGCCCGGAACTCAGTTTCGCTGAGCTCGATCTACCACAATACCTGCAGGAAACGCTGAGCAAGGTCGGCTATGAAAAGCCCTCGCCTATCCAGCAAGCCACCATTCCTGTTCTGCTGCAAGGCAAGGACGTGGTGGGCATGGCGCAGACCGGTACCGGCAAGACAGCGGCCTTTGCACTTCCTATTCTCGCGAAGATCGATCTGAGCCAGGCGCACACGCAGGCGCTGGTGCTGTGTCCGACCCGCGAACTGGCCATTCAAGTGGCTGAAGCGTTCCAGACCTATGCCGCCGGCATGCGCGGTTTCCATGTGTTGCCGATTTACGGTGGTCAGGACATGGGGCGTCAGCTCAGCGGTCTGCGCCGTGGCGCGCATGTCGTGGTGGGCACACCGGGCCGTCTGCTCGACCACCTCAATCGCAAGACCATCGACCTGAGCAAGCTCAAATCGCTGGTGCTGGACGAAGCCGACGAGATGCTGCGCATGGGCTTCATCGATGACGTGGAGGCGATTCTCGAGAACACGCCCAAGACCCGTCAGGTGGCCCTGTTCTCCGCGACCATGCCACCGCCCATCCGCAAGGTGGCCGAGAAGTATCTGAACGACCCGCAGGAAATCCGCATCCAGAGCGCCATTTCCACCAACGAAGACATCGAACAGTTCTACTGGCTGGTGCAGGGCACCAGCAAACTCGACGCGCTGACCCGCATCCTCGAAGTGGAAGACTTCGACGCCATGCTGATCTTCGTGCGCACCAAGACC
>JBBTKA010000019.1:0-7404 GCA_038059145.1 Pseudomonadota bacterium | reverse complement strand
TCACGTTCTCCCAAAATAAGGATTGGAACGTGTCAACTCTATTCAGGACGGGACATAGATAGAAAAAAGGGAGGAAGATCAGATGATCTTCCTCCCTTTTTTTATCCTTCGCCTTCTTGATACATCAACAATCCAGCGCTATCGACAGATCTGCAGTACAGCACTTGCCCTTAGTCGGTATCCCTGTGATACGTCAGATAGCCGGTAAACATCTCATCTTCACTCGTAACGCCTGACGCAATCTCTTCCATCGGGTCCGGGTTGAATGGATTGGATACCGAGTTATCAAACGCTCCCGAGACCACCACACGACTCCCTGCCGGCACTTCAACCGGATGCTCCAGCACGTAGTGCGGCTGCCAGGCGTAGTTATAAGCGGGAATGCTGAGAATATCTTCGGTCGTACCGTCCGGACGCTCGACAGAGAACTTCACATTCTTGCCGCGCTCATTCATACGCGCTCTGACGCCCGTGATGATGACATCTTCTTCAAAGACATGTTCGGCTTGCATCGGAATATCATTCTGATCGGCAGGCAATACAAACTGCGCAGAAACAGTCTGCACAAGCCTTTCCTGCAACTCGCCATCAGCATTGTCTGCGAGGTAGAGGCCGATCTCGGTGATGCTGTTCAGCTCTGCACCCATTCCCACGTACTGGAACTGCATCGACAACTTGTGGCCCTTCGGGATAAACAATCCGGAGCCTTCTGCAAACTCTGCGACAACCGGACGCCCTGGCGAGTAACTCTCGAGAAAGCGTCGCGTGGTATGAGTGCTGGTGCGCTCAGCGCCCCAAAAATCTTCTCCCGGCGCTGTCACATAAGCGACCATCTGATGCAGCGCACCGTTGCCGGTAGGCTGATACTGAACGGCACGTATCCAGGTGTCCTCGGTGAATGGCAGCTCGAGATCCAGATAGATGTCCTCAAGAATGCCGTTGACCGGGACTTTCTGCAACGGTGTGCTGATGATGAGATCAGGCTCGCCGATGAGCCATGGCTGCCGCTCCTCGAATTTAAGTTCCGCCAACGGGTCCGTGGGATTATCGCCGCGGGGCCCGCCTGCGTTGATCCAATGCACAACCGTTTGAATATCCGCAGTAGACAGATAGCGAGCGGTCGTCGAATGACCAACATCGGGGTCAATCTGAGCCGGCGGCATGCGCTTGTTCAGAATGACTTCCTTGATCATCGGGGACCAGCCCAGCAAAGACACATGTCGATCCATGGCGAAGGGACCAGCACCCCACTGCCGATGACATTCGACACAGTTTTCAATGATGATGGGGGCGACCTCGGTGGCGTAATCCGGCACCTTCGCTTTGTGCGCGTCGCGTACCGGGAAGCTCAAGGCACACCCATCGCCGGTGCCGGTTTTCACGGTATCCCTGACTGGCCCGGCCAATAATGCACCAAGCGTCTGCTCAAGTTCGCTGCCAACCGCGCCGCTGTAAAACAGCGACATCCGGTCTGGATTCAGAACCCGCACCTCACCGGCTACCGCCAGCCCGAGCGCTTCCGAAATCAACTGCCCCGAGTCCTGCAGAATCGGGATCCCAAGATCGAGCGCCGCTAGTTCAGCGCGCCCACGATCCTGGGAGTCAATCAGAAGAAATTCTATTCCCTGCTCCGCGTAGCGAGCCTGCAGGGCTTTGTAGTCAGCGACCATGGAGTCCATGCTCTGGCATGTCGCCGCATATGACATCAGCACAACCGCCTGTCGGTGCTGATAACGGCTCAACTGATGAAATTTGCCATCACTGTCCATCAACGCGAAGTCGCCGGTGCGATCCAGTGCCGCGTTGGCACCGTTTGCAGCGAGCCCCAGCATGACGCTGAAACTGAGAAGCTTGACTCTGGTGTTCACAATATACTGCCTCGAAAATGTGGTAATGCGACTACCCTTCAAGACTTACTGCATCGGGTAGTTGCTGACGTGTCCCTGCTCGGTAGCGACTCTTGAGCGATTACGCTCAGACTGCTCCATGCCGCCCAATGCCGGCCCGCCTTGATTGAATATACCCCCACGCAATACGAACTGGAGGTAACTCATTTCGTTATCCATGTACCCTTCCTTGTCAGTGAACTTTGCCAGGCTCTCCTCTATGGCAGCGGCTCGATCCGGGACGCTCGGGTGAGCGAGCACGTCACCGATGACAACCTTCAGTGCCGAGATGTTATCGAGCACGTAGGCCGCGCCAGGGTGGAAACTGTAGAGATTCGGTGCAATGGCCGGCATGGTGGGAATGTCTGTCGGTAACGAAATCATGCTGCCGTGGGCGCGCGCGATCTTGTCGATGTAGATATCGGCGACCGTCTGCATGCCAGCTTCGAGGGCGGCATCACTGGCGGCAGTCATGGTGATCTCGAGCATCGCCAGCTGCATCCACTGCGAGGCCCAGGTCATACCACTCAGCTGCGGGAAGCCGACCCGGAAGGCATAGGCGTAGGGGTGTTCAGAGAGCAGATCGCCTGATTTCGGGGCAGCAGCCACGGACAGTTCGTCATTGCTCAGATACTCGGTCAGCGCCTCGTCAACCGCCGTGTGCTTGTCGTAGATCGAGTTATCGAGATAAATCTCCAGCAGGGTGTCTGCGAACTCGCGACCTCGGGTCAATACTGCAATCGCCTTGGGAGGAATGCTGCCATTGGCCTCCAGCAGTCGTTGCACTTCCTCTCTGCTGAATTCGGTCCTCACCATGGCCTGCAGACCTGGAGTCGCACGACTTTCGAAGAGCCTGTGTGGCCCAAGCATCGCCAGATGGTTGGCCGAGGTGTGGTAATGCGAGTATTGCGCTTCCTGCAGCTCGACGATGGCGTCGATCAGAAGCCCCTTGCCGATCTCGGCTTCGGGTGACTCATTGGTCAGCGCCACCTCGTCAAACACAGCCGCCTGCAATACTTCTGCGACGTTCAGATAATTCGCCAGTTCGGGAAACCGGGTTTGCAGAATCGACTCGCTGGTTTGGGCCTGCAACGAGGTGGGTATGACTAATCCGGCGCATACAACAACCGGCAGTATCTTTTGCAATGCTTGTCTGAACATTCTGAGCTCCGTTAAAGGGAGGTTGATTCGGTATTCTGTTTCCCGAGCTTACTGGATTCATGGGCAGCGACACACTGCACTGCGAATATGCCGGGGGCTGAAGCAAGGATAAAAGCCCCTGTCGAGGAAGTCCATCCTGTAAATGTGTCAATTTATGCGAAGTACTCCCGGAAGCACAGAGCTTCCGGGAGTCCGGGAGGAACTTGTTCAGAGCGGCGCAGAGCTTAGGAACCTGATCAAGTCAGCGTGGTATTGGTCGGGGATCTCAAAGTGCGGGTTATGGCCGATACCGGGATAGAGAATCAGTTCGGCATTGGGGATAGTTTCCGAAACATGTTCGGCCAGAGCGGCATAGTTCGGGGTGAGCGCATCGTCAGCACCACCGATCACCAACGCCTTGGCTTTGATGTGTTGCCAGTCATACACCACTGGATCGAAGTAGAGGATATGCTGCTGCCAGGCACGCACGCGGGCCAGCAATGGCCACTCTGCGGTCAGAGTCTGGCCGTACTGGTAACGCACCCACTCCAGATATTTGTTGTCCCACTCCGGGTAATAGCTCATGTGATTGGCGAGAATCGACTGATACGTCGTCCCGTTCAGGACGAACTGGTAGAGATCCTCAATGTCACGCCAGGGGCGACCTACGCGCTGATCGGTCAGTCCGATCTGATTCACCAGCGCGACATGCGTGGTCACATCCGGATACGTCATGGCGAAACGACTCGCCACCATGCCACCCATGGAATGGCCAACGATCGCGGCCTTGTCGATTCCCAGATGATCGAGCAGGCGCTTGGAGTCCAGCGCAAAGATATGCAGGTTGTAGGGAATATCCAGTTTCGAGGAGCGCCCATAGCCGATGCGATCCGGCACCAGCACGCGGAAACCCGCCTCGCTCAGCGCAGTAATCGTTACCTCGAAGCCCTTGCCCGCGAAGTTCATGCCGTGAAACAGCATCGCGGTCTGACCGTTGGCATTGCCCGTCGGCGCGACATCCATATAGGCCATACGTCCATCCTGACCGAAGTGCGTCACGTTCAGATACTGCACGGGATGTGGATAAGGAATCTCTTCCTGCGTAGAGGAGATAGGCCCCCAATCCGCCGGCGGTTCGCTCGGGGGCGTATCGCCCTGTGCCAGAGTAAAGCCACTTCCTGTGATGAGCATAGAGGCAGCAAGGAATCCGACAGTGCGTCGGAGTTGGTTCAACATGGACATGAAGTCCTCCTCGATTGTTGCTCCCGTACTGGCGCGCCTGTGTGGCCGACGGGAAGGTTGAAAAAGCGCGAGCTTACCATGCTGGCGTGAGCAGAATTACTGTTTCGCCAGACTCATGCCGATCTTGAGAATGCGCTCGTGATCCATCTCGGCCACTGACCAGACGAATCCCTGCCAGTCAATCTGATCACCTACGACCGGACTACTGCCCATTTTCTCACTGAAAAACTCCCCAATCGGCAATTCCCCATCACAGCCCTCGAGGGATAACCCATAGATAGGAGCAAGATCCTTCAGTCTAGCCTTGGCGTCCAGAATGAAGTCGCCGAAAAACCACGCATCAGCAGCGGAAGATGGGGCCTGACTGAAGAGCTTGCCCAACGCTGGCAGATCACGCTCATGTCCCACGATGCACAGGACGTCATCGGCATGCAGTCGCGTGCTACCACTTGGATGCAACAACTCACGCCCCCGAAACAGCGCGGCAATGCGCGTGCCTTCGGGCATATTCAGGCGCCGCAGCTCGGTATCGGTACACCACTGCTCGGCGCCCAGACGATAGACGAACATCTCCCACTGACTGGTCGGGTGAATCTCCAGCCCCGAGCGAGAGATTGGCGTCGGCTGCGGCGGCACTTCGACCTTTGCCAACTGTGCCGCCAGCGCCAGCGATCCTCCCTGTGCCAACAGCGACACCAGCACGATAAAAAACGTTACATTGAAAAACAGCTGCGCTGACGGCAGTCCTGCCATGATCGGGTAGACGGCGAGAATGACCGGGACAGCCCCCCGCAATCCTACCCAGGAGATGAACCATCGCTCACGGGTCTTGAAGCGGCTGAATGGCAGCAGACTCAGCCATACAGCCAACGGCCTGACGAGGACGATGATCCAGATGGCCAGCAGCAGACCTGGCAGGGCGATGGGAAACAACTCACTGGGGGTAAGCAACAGCCCCAACACGATGAACATGCCGATCTGGCTGATCCAGGTCAATCCATCAAACACGCTGATAATAGATGTATGGCTGCGGATCGGATTATTGCCCAGCAGCAGACCGCACAAGTAGATAGCCAGGATGCCACTGCCGCCAAGCATGTTGGTAAAGGCAAAGATCAGCAGACCGCCACTCACGGCGAGCAAGGGATAGAGACCGCTTTGCAGCATAGTGCGATTGATCAACTGCAGCAGCAACCAGCCACCGGCCAGTCCCAAAGCTATCCCCAGACCAAACTGCTTGAGAAAGCTGATCAGGAAGAAGCTGGCGGACTGCTCTTGTCCCGACGCCAGCACAGCGATCAATGTCACGGTTAGAAATACCGCCATGGGATCATTGCTGCCTGACTCAATTTCCAGCGTCGCGCGAACTCTCTGGTTGATGCTGCGCGGCCCCAGCAGAGAGAACACTGCCGCTGCGTCGGTGGAGCCAACGATGGCGCCGATCAACAGTCCCTCCAGAAGAGTCAGATCAAACAGCCAGGCCGCCATCACGCCCGTGAGACTGGCTGTCAATATGACGCCCAGCGTCGCCAGGGAGAGTGCCGGTCCCAAGGCCACTTTAAAGGTCTCGGCACGCGTGCGCATTCCTCCGTCCAGCAGGATGATGGCCAACGCCAGATTACTCGCCAGGTATGCCATCGAGTAATCGTCAAACAGGATGCCGCCGATGCCGTCCTCACCAGCCAGCATGCCGACGCCGAGGAAGATCACGAGAATGGGAATTCCCAACCGCGAGGAAACTGCACTCATCAGCACGCTGAAACCTACCAGCACCGCGCCGATCAGAAAGAAATTATTGATTGTTACTGCGTCCATCCACTTGTCCCAACGTCGCTACAGAGGACATTCTGCCCCACGGCAGCGACCTACAACAAGCTCGCATGGAGCTCGGCTTCAAGGCTCGTCAGAAACCAACAGCAGAAGGTGACATTGAAATCGGGATCACGGTCCACCAGCACGCGCACAGTGGACGGCATAAGGGCAGGGATTTTTCAGCGTCCGGGGAATTCCCGCAGACTCTTGATGCTTTGCAGTTCTGCAGCAAACTCGACCAGCCTGCTGCGGATTATCTCTTCAATCTTGTCATGCGGACCGGAAAACTCTTCCAGATACTGAGCCGTCATGGCAATCGCTGGATTGCGTTCCACGACTGCTGTCATTTTGATATCACTCATACCACAAACATCCTCAAATCTTCTTCGCACTATGGACGCGAAATTACAGGCGCAGAATTGTGATGTCAATCACGAACACGGGAAAGAGCTGGGTAAACGTCGCGTTTTTTTTAGCTTTGCCCGACACATTTTACCGCTGGATTTTCCTCATGATAAATAAGGTCTTTAATATCCGTGAGTTAGCGCCACAAACGGATGATAGAGGAAAAATGTTTCAGCTTGACGTCAAAAGCATTCGCTTCGACGCCGAAAACAAACTGCTTATTCAACAATGGCGGGATTGCAGAAAGGAAAGAGCAGTGAAGAGGAAGGAATTTCCTACACTCTTGTCAGCCATACGACAATGACATGACAAGAGCGCACAAAATTGGTGCTTCATGCACCAAACGGATGACGGAGAATAATGGTCTCTTCGCGATCGGGGCCAGTAGAAATAATGTCTACCGGAGCCTCAATGATTTTCTCGATGTAGCGAATGTATGCCAACGCATTTTTCGGCAACTGGTCCAGGCTCTTGACCCCCACTGTGGACTCGGTCCAGCCCGGCAGTTCGACATAGATTGGTTCGAGCTTTTCGTAACTGTCCATGTTCATCAGACAGGATGACGTATCGGGATCAATGCCTTTGTAACCCGTGCATACCTTGATGGTTTCAATGCCATCCAGTACGTCCAGCTTGGTCAGACAGATGCCAGACACGCTGTTGATACGGATTGCGAGGCGCACTGCTGCGGCATCAAACCAACCGCAACGGCGGTCACGGCCTGTCGTCGCTCCCTTCTCCTTGCCAACAGCCGCGAGGTGCTTGCCAGTGCTGTCGAAGAGTTCGGTCGGGAAAGGGCCGGATCCAACACGGGTTGTGTAGGCCTTGGTGATTCCGAGAATATAGTCAAGGTAGAGCGGACCGTAGCCGCTGCCCGTTGCCGTGCCACCTGCCGTGGTATTGGAGGATGTCACGTAGG
>JBBTKA010000018.1:0-6497 GCA_038059145.1 Pseudomonadota bacterium | reverse complement strand
CTCTTCACGGAACTCTCTTCACGGAACTCTCTTCACGGAACTCTCTTCACGGAACTCTCTTCACGGAACCCTGGCCGCGGTATTGTCATCCGTTTCAGCAGCCGCACGCTGGTTGTTGAACTTTTCTATCCATTCGGCAGCTAGACGCTGTGACTCCGCGACTTGTTCGTTGCTCATCATCTCCTGATACAGCACCAGATTCGCCGCTGCGGCACGATCCCCGCTCGACGCGGCCAGCGTAAACCACAGATGCGCCTGCACGGGGTCCTGAGGCACGCCTTTGCCGTTGGCGTAGAGAGTCGCCAGTGTGAACTGGGCGGGAGGATCCCCCAGCTCGGCAGCGCGGCGGAACCAGCTGATAGCCTCATTCAGATCAGCGATCACGCCCTTGCCCGTCATGTACATGACGCCGAGATTGTATTGCGCGTTGTTGTTGTCCTGATCCGCTGCCTTGCGGAACCAGCGCGCTGCTTCGAATTCATCGGCGATGACGCCGTCTCCTGAGAGGTAACGATTGCCCATATCGAATTGCGCCGCACTGTCGCCGGCTTCTGCCGCAGTGCGCTGAATATTCAGGTCAGGCGCTGCAACAGGTTGCGCAACGACGGCCATAGAGCCTGCCAACAGGAGCGCATTGAACAAACCCGTGAGAAGATATTTTTTCATCGATGTGAACTGACCCAACTGGTTGCCAGCCTCTCTGCTGTGCTGATTTCATCCGGCTTCATGTACCCGCGCAGCGTGGCAATCACCTTGGCTGCCTCTGCATCGCCATTACTGTTGGCGACCTTGTACCACATGTACGCTGACACCAGATCCTGCTCCTCCATGCCCAACCCGTTCAGATAGAGGCGCCCCAGAAAGGATTGTGCCGGCACATCGCCTTGCTCGGCGGCCAGCGTGAACCAGTCACGTGCCTTGAGATAATCACGCTCCACGCCCTGCCCGGAGGCATAGGCAATGCCCGCACGCGCCTGCGCCTGCGCAACGCCCTGTTCAGCGGCCTGCAGGAACCAGCGGGTGGACTCGGCTGGATTCGGCTCTGTACCAACGCCATCCTGATACATGATGCCGAGGTTGTATTGGGCGTCTGCATTGCCACCCTCGGCCGCAGCCTTGAACCACTTGTAGGCTGTCGGCAGATCCGGGGGAGTGCCATAGCCATTCGCATGCATGATCGCGAGGTTGTACTGTGAATCCCGATGTCCCTGATCCGCCGCCTTGCCATACCACACCAACGCCTGCCCGTAGTCCTCTGCCTTGCCCTGACCGTAGAAATTCATGGTACCCACGGCGTATTGAGCGGCCGCATCGCCCTGATTGGCCGCTAATTCATACCAGTGATACGCCGCCGCATAATCCTGCGCGGTGCCCTGACCGTTGTCATACAAACTGCCGAGGTAATACTGCGATTTCGCCACGCCTTTCTCGGCATCCTCGGTAAATTCCACCAGCGCCTTGGCGAAATCCTGGGCCTGATAAGCGGCCAGGCCATCCTCCAGATCCGCATGGGAAACCGTTGAAATCCCGAGAGAAAGGAAAACCAGGGGAAGAGATTGCAAGAGCCTGTTCATGTGTGCGTAACCTGACTGATCGAATCGACGTGAAAATATGCCGCCCGCGACCATGCGGCCGGGATTTGTTGAGGCCGATCTTACCATGCAAGCGCGAATTTCCAGAAATACTCCAGGGATCAGAAAAAAGGGCTTGGCATCGGCGTTGATTTCTATATAATTCGCCACCTCAACGCGCCCGTAGCTCAGCTGGATAGAGTACTTGGCTACGAACTAAGGGGTCGCATGTTCGAATCATGCCGGGCGCACCATACCGCGAGAAAAAAAGAAAGCCTGCTTATGCAGGCTTTTTTTTTGCGGTATGGTGCGCCCGGCTGATCGAACATGCTGTTCGATTGATTGCGCAGCAATCAAGACAGCCGCAGGCTGCCCGAAGGGTGAGTAATTTGGCTTAGCCAAATTGCGAATCCATCATGCCTGAACTGGCACTTTCCCTTTCTCCGATTTTGGTTTCGGCACAGGCAATTCATTGGCGGTCGCCTGAATTAATTTCGAAAGCCAATCCCCATCCTCCCAAAAATCCGCAGTAACAAGAATATGCAGTTTGGCGTTCGGATAAGGCGAACCTTCCGTAACATCAGCGATCATTGCTCGCGCTGCATTTGTTGGCTTCAAATACAACTGCTCGTCACACACCAATCCAACCGGTTTTCCGGCGAGATACAAACAGTACTCCCCGAACATTTTTCTCGCACTCACATCTCTCAAGTCTGAAAGCTGGTCAAGCAGGTAGTCGGTTGTTGATTGAGATGTCGCCATATTGAAACTCCTGATGTTCGCGCTTTCACGCAAGTTTTGAGCTGCAATGTCATGTGCTATTATATGGTTTTTCTCATCACAATATCTCGCTGCGGATCACTGCCCAAAGGAAAGACATGATCGCCAGCCGCAACGAATCCGAATTTCTTGTAGAACGAGATTGCCCTCGGATTTTTCTCCCACACGCCGAGCCAGATCACATCTGATCCACGTTGTTTCATTTCATCGATGCAAGCATTCATAAGTTCTTGCGCAATGCCCTTGCCGTGCCATTTGTAGACAACGTACAAACGTTGGATTTCACCGGGCAATTTCGCTGATACGCAATCTGGCGCATCACCCCAGCGCAGTTGTGCAAACCCGATCAACTTTCCTTCGTTCTCGCATAGCAGTGTCATCCTGTCTGGATCGGAAATTTCGGCAGATTGAATAGCCTCACTATAGCTTCTCGCGCAATGCGCGTTCATGTTACTGGCGGTATTCATGGCGCTGAATGTTATACGGAAAGTCTCTTCAGCGATTTGTGAGAGCCGTTTGGCATCACTGATGTTGGCTTTTCTAATCATCGGCAAGGTCTTTCCCGGTTTTCAGTTCACAAGCCGGCTTGAGGGATGACTTTTGTGAATCGGGGTGGAAGCGGTCATTCGTAGTACGTCCAAAGCCGCAGCACTTTTATTGCATGTTCCTTCTCTAGAATCTGGTACACCAATCTGTGCTGAATGTTTATTCGACGCGAATAGGCGCCTGATAAGTCGCCGACAAGCTCTTCAGTTGCCACATGACCAGTCCAACTCTTGCTCGGTATCCTTCAGATCGGTTGCCAACCCTTCGCGGATGGACTCGCGCACCCCTGAAATGGACACGAGGTAAAGGGTTTCACTGATGGCATTCCAGTCCTCTTCGGCCAACAATACGGCATTGCCGCGCTTTCCCGTTATAAGGATAGGTTTGTGTGTTTCTTTGGTCTCGTCGATCAAGGCGTACAGCTTAGATCGCGCTTCAGTGGCATTTATCGTGGACATAGAAAACCTCCATTTCTTTTAGCGTACGGGTATGCGTACGCCAGGTCAACGCGGTATCCACCGCGCCCAACGACAATTGTTGCAGAGAAGCAGAGTCACCTGCTGGTGCTGAGCAAGCATTAACCACGTCACACTTCTGATCGTGCCGAGATCGACTATCAGGATATGTCCAAGGAAATGATTTCCCGCCTGGGCCGCGACTGGGACAACTATGCGCCTGACTATGCACGTGCGATCGCTGTGGCGCGTGGCACTCTCACCGGCAACGTCAAGAGTCAGGACGATGCGTACTGGGATGCGGCAGGTCTGCGCGAAGACAATCTCTCCTACCTCACGCTCGATATGCCGCTGCAAGACACCATGGAATGGAAGACCACAGCCTATTTCCACGACAACGAAGGGCAGGGTCTGTGGGGCACGCCATATGTCGCCACGCCGGGCGGTGCTCCGCTGTCCATTCGCACCACGGAGTATGAGATCGACCGCAGCGGCTTGATCTCCACGCTGACACTAGAGCTGGGCGCACACACGCTGAGCGGTGGCATCTGGACCGAGGACAATGAATTCAACCAAGCCCGACGCTTCTACGGGGAAGCTTCCTCGACTGTGCCCAGTCGTTCTTTCCTGGACTTCCAGCGCAATCCCTTCTTCACCCAGTGGGAATATGACTTCACCACCGAAACAGTGCAGCTGCACGTGCGTGACACCTGGCAAGTTGCCGATGCGCTGCGTCTGGAGCTGGGCTTCAAGAGCGTCGAGGTTGATGTCAAGGCCACCACCGTGGTCGGCGACAACAAGACAGGCAAGATCAGCACGGACGAGAACTTCCTGCCACAGGTTGGCTTTGTCTATGACCTGAACGAGCGCAACGAGCTGTTCGGTTCTGTCGCCCGCAATGTGCGTGCGTTCATCGGTTCCGCCACCGGCACGTCACCTTTCTCGGCAACACAGGCTGGCTTCAATGCCATTCGCAATACCATCCAGCCGGAGATGTCGACCAGCATGGAGCTGGGCTGGCGCTTCCGCACGGATGTGCTCGAAGGCGTGGTCACCGGTTACCATGTGAAGTTTGATGACCGTCTGCTGGCGATTCAGCAGGGCTCTGCCATCATCGGTAATTTCAACGCACTGGCCAACGTCGGCGCCGTTAAGACAACGGGTCTGGAGTCCGGCGTGAACTGGCAGCTCAATGACATGTTCAGCTGGTACAACTCGGCGAGTTTGAATCTCTCCACCTACGAAGATGATTTCATGAGCGGGACGACTTTGGTCAGAACCGGCGGCAAGACCGTGGTGGATTCGCCGGAATGGATGTTCAACTCCGAGCTGGCGCTGGAAACGGAAACGCTGTTCGCCAAACTCAGCTACAAGTACACCGGTGAGCGTCAGTACACCTATCTGAATGAAGGCTCTGTCAGCAGCTTTGGCATGGTCAACGTGGCACTCGGGTATCACTTCGGTGATCTCGGTGCATTGAAGGATCTGACCGCGCAGCTGGATGTCACCAACCTGATGGACAAGGATTACATCTCCACAGTCGGCAGCGGCGGCTTCAGTAACTCCGATCTGACCGGTACTGCGCAGACGATTCTGCCAGGTGCTCCGCGCCAGATGTTCATGACAGTGAAGGCGTCGTTCTAATGCTAGTGTAACGCCAGCCTGAAACCGCAAGAGAAAAGGCCACCCCCGGCGACGAGGGTGGCCTTTTGTTTGGGCCTCAAGGTGCGACGAGCATTTCGGTGAGCGGCGCTCCGGCATGCGGATTGAAAGAAAGGTAGTCCTGCCCCAACAGTGTCAACAGTGTCGCCGCAATCTGATTGGCGCCGACACAACTTCCGGTCGCGCTCTCTGTAACATCAGGAGCAACGCCAGCACCACTGGTAATCCCCGGCCCGAGCGCCGCCATCCAGATCGCGTCGGAGCCGACAATGCCTTCCTCGTAACTGGGCGAGGGATTGCATGTAACCTGTCAGGGATTCCTTGCTCGCGTGGTGCTCCCAGGTCTCCAGCGGTTCCTCGCCACGCCCGTGATCGACGGTGATGAACAGCACAGTGTTGTCGCGGTAGTGCGGTTCCGACTGCAGCAATTCCCACAGCTCGCGGATGAAACGATCGGTCCGATTGGCGGCCATGATGTATTGATCGTAATCGCCGTCATGCGCGAAGTCATCGGTCTCGCCATAGGCAATGTGCAGGACGCGTGGCTGATGATTGCGCAGGTACGAGAGGGCGTAGTGGTGCGTGAAGGCGTCAAGACGCACAGTCGGCCAGGGAGAGGGAATGTCCTGATGCAGTTGATTCAGGACTTCTTCAAACGAATTGTCCGGCGCGCCGCGCAGGCCGACATTCACGGGAACGCCACTGCGTTGCGTGTTGTAGATGAACGGAAATACATCCCACGATCCGAACACCGCGACGCGATCCTGAAAACCTTCCCGCGTCTGCAGCCATTCGAGCATGGTGACGTTCGGGTTGGGAATACTGGCGTTGGAATCGATGCCTTTGTCGACTGAGCCCGTGAGGATTTCGTTATAGCCAGGATAGGAAAAGTACCAGGGATTGGTCACTTGCGCACACGATCCCGCGTCGCGATTCCCCAGCACGCTGCCTTGCTGAAATACCACGCCGTGCAGAAAGGGCAGCAGGCGTTCCGCGCTGCTCTTGCTGGGAGTGCTGGCGAATTTTTCTTCCAGTGTTTCCTTCGTGCTCGTGTAGTTCTCGTCAGCAAGCAACCGTGCGTCGAGTCCGCGAAACACCTCCTGCCAGCGCAAGCCGTCGAGGGTCACCAGCACCACATTGTCGACAGCGGGCTGCATTTGTTGCTGAGCATGCAGGGGCAAGCTCATGATGAAGGAGAGAGTAAAGAGCATTGTACGCGGGGGGAGAAACATCACTGACCTCGACTGACGAAACCGATAAGGAAATATCAAGAAGCCACTTGATACTTCATTAGCGTGACAGCGTAATTACAGCGTGCATTGCGAGGTGTTGGTGATGTTATTGCGAGGGGGGTTGCAGCCTTTCCGTAACGAAGTAGCACCCGAAACCCACGGCGATGATGGCCGCAGCGACGGCAGCCTCAAAGGGACGGTTGACGGTGATGAAGCTCAGCGTCCAGATCATGAAATCATCTTCGTAGGTG
>JBBTKA010000017.1:0-10617 GCA_038059145.1 Pseudomonadota bacterium | reverse complement strand
TCATCGCGGGCTGGCCCGCTCCCACAACGGGGATCAGTCGAGGTAGGAGCAGCAGTAGTCCGTCACGCTGAGCACTTTGATACCAAAGGCTGTATTGGCCTCGACGTCAAAGCTCTCGCCACCCGTCACCGTCTGCCAGGCCAGTGAACCTGGCAATTGCACCTCGACGGTACCGGACATGATCTCCATGATCTCTTTCTTGGCAGTCGAGAATTTATACTCGCCTGGCAGCATGATTCCGAGGGTCTTCTTTTCGCCGTTAGCAAATTCGACAGTGCGGCTGGTGACTTTTCCATCAAAGTAAACATTCGCCGCTTTCACGACGGTGACATTCTCAAATTTACTCATGCTGCGATCTCTGTTAGAAAGGGTTCAGAACGGATGTTCAGGACATATAAAACGGGCGCAGATTCTAGCATGCAGGACGAGGAGTAAGGCAAATGTGCAAAGGCTTCAATCTTGACGAACAACAGAAGGCCACTCTCAAGGCCTGCATCGTGGAGTCGCAGACCCCTGGCCGATCGATCATCTCGAGGCTGCGCACTTCTCTGACCATGATCGTGATCGGCATGTACTCGGCGTCATCCCGAGTGCCGATGACGTACGACAAGAACAACAAACTGTTCTGATACCTCGCTTCAGGCAGGCGCCAGGAAAGTCTGGTACGCCACGTTATTTGTCTCATCCCAGTAGCGGTAACCGATCGCCTTCAGGCACTCCGTGAACGGCTTCATCTCTCCTTCGGGCACCTGCATACCGACCAGCACCCGGCCATAGTCCGCACCGTGGTTGCGGTAATGGAACATGGAGATGTTCCATCTTCCACCGAGCAGATCCAGGAACTTCATCAGCGCGCCCGGGCGCTCGGGAAACTCGAAACGAAACACGCGCTCGTTCGCCAGCGCGAGGGTCCTTCCGCCGACCATGTGCCGGATGTGCAGTTTCGCGGCCTCGTTATCGGACATGTCGACAACCTTGAAGTGTTTGCTCTGGAGTTCCGCGAGCAGCTCATGGCGCCCGCGTTCCGGATCGCTGATTTCGATGCCGACGAAGATCTTGGCTCTGACCGGGTCGTCGTAGCGGTAATTGAATTCGGTGATATTGCGTTTGCCCAATGCAGTCGAAAAATGACGGAAGCTGCCTGGCTTCTCGTCTATGGTGACGGCGAGCACAACCTCACGCTGCTCACCCAACTCAGTGCGTTCGGAGATATGGCGCAGCCGGTGGAAGTTCACATTGGCGCCTGTAACCACTGAAATAAAGGTTTTCCCGGTGAGCCCGTGCTCCCTTACATATTTTTTCATACCCGCAACGGAGAGCGCTCCGGCGGGCTCAGTGACCGCCCGCGTGTCGTCGAAAATGTCCTTCACGGCGGAGCAGATCTCGTCGGTCGTGACAGTCACCACATCATCCACCAGCTTGCGCAGGATTCGGAAAGGCTCCTTGCCAATCTGCGCAACGGCGACACCATCCGCAAACAACCCAACCTGGGACAGCACTACGCGACGTTGCGCTTTGAGTGCCGCCAGCAGACAAGCAGAATCTTCAGCCTCGACGGCGATCAGCTTGATCTCGGGGCGGATGTATTTCACGTAGGCGGCAATTCCCGCCATCAAGCCACCGCCTCCCACCGGTACGAAGATCGCGTCCAGACTGCCGCTGTGCTGACGCACGATTTCCAGACCTACGGTGCCTTGCCCCGCAATGACAGCACTGTCGTCAAACGCATGGACGAAGGTATACCCCTTCTCTTTAACCAGTGCCTGCGCGTGAGTTGCCGCCTCGTTATAAGTATCACCATGCAGGATGACTTTACCCCCGAGGGCCTTCACAGCGTCGATCTTGATTTTCGGGGTCGTCACCGGCATCACGATAATGGTTTTGATACCCAGCCGCGTGCCGGCCATCGCCACTCCCTGCGCATGGTTGCCTGCCGATGCGGCAATCACGCCGTTTCTGGCCTCCGCTTCAGTCAGGCCTGCCATCTTGTTGTAGGCGCCACGCAACTTGAAACTGTGGACAGGCTGCAGATCCTCGCGCTTCAACAACACCTGATTGCCGAGCCGCTGCGACAGAATCGCTGCCTTGTGCACCGGTGTCTCAATCGCAACATCGTAGACTTTGGCAGAGAGAATATCTTTTACATACTTTTCCATCGTTGACCTTCCAGGGCAGAAAATTGCGGGCAGGGCTCAATTCAACTCCGTATAATCCGCAGGAGTTCACTTCAACCCGGGAAACTAGCATGGATCAGAATGAAATGAAAAAGGCGGTTGCTGCCGCTGCCGCCAAATATGTAGAGGAAAGACTCGAAGATAAAAGCGTCATCGGCGTAGGTACCGGGTCTACCGCGAACTATTTCATCGAGTGCCTGGCGCCCTTCAAGAATCGTATCCACAGCACTGTGGCAAGCTCGGAAGAGACTCGCAGAAGACTGCTCGCTCTGGGCATTCCCGTCTTTGATCTCAACAGCGTCGATGAAGTCACTTTCTATGTAGATGGTGCAGACGAGGCCAATGCACAACTGCACCTGATCAAGGGCGGTGGTGGCGCGCTGACAAGAGAAAAAATTATTGCGGCAGTTGCCAAAGAATTTGTCTGCATCGCAGACGAAAGCAAATACGTTCCCGTGCTTGGGAGATTCCCACTACCGGTGGAAGTGATCCCGATGGCGAGAAGTCATGTGGGGAGAGCAATTGTAAGGCTGGGAGGAGATCCGGTTTACCGCGAAGGGTTCATCACCGATAACGGCAACCAGATCATCGACATCCACAATATGCATATCGTGGATCCCAGAGAACTGGAACAGCAGCTCAATCAAATCACAGGGGTCGTTACTAACGGGCTTTTCGCCATACGCCCTGCAGATCTGCTGATCCTGGGAACAAGAGATGGCATCAGAACTTATACAGCAGCCTGATTACTACGCTCTAGCTAAGCTACACGAAACAAAAATCCACCGGTTCGAATCAGAAGATTCAAACTGCATCTGCAAAGTAAAAACGCAGAATGCCGTCAAGCATTCTGCGTTTCTTTCTTACAGAGGATTTACGTTCTCTGCTTGCGGGCCTTTTTGACCTTGGGTCACATCCATCGTAACTTTCTGGCCTTCGTGAAGAGTTTTTCTTCCGGAACCGTTAATTGCGCTGAAGTGAACGAATACGTCCTTTCCACCTTCCTGCTCAATGAAACCAAAGCCCTTCTCATCATTGAACCACTTAACAGTACCTTCTACTTGCTCTGACATATTTCTCTCTTGTTCTTAAAAATTTAGTTACACGGCCAACATCACTGCCAACCCTTGAATCCATTAGGATTCTCCCGAAGTGTACCGCTATCTTATGGCGGATGGAATACGGTTTTTGCACTTAATCTCAGGAAAACTGTTTATTTTTCGCATTTTTCGGCCGATTCCAGAGCCGAAAACGGCCTTAATCAAAAATTTTTCCAGGATTCATGACCTGCTTCGGGTCGAACACACTCTTCAAAGCCTTCATTATCGCGATTTCACTGTCATCCCGACTGTAGGTCAGGAAGGGCTTTTTCAAAAGCCCTACACCATGCTCCGCCGATACGCTGCCACCATAACGCTTCACGCAATCGAAGATGTCATAACTGACCCGATGACATTGCTCAAAGAAAATAGCCTTGTCCAATGCATCAGGCTTGAGGATATTGAGATGCACATTGCCATCGCCAATATGTCCAAACCAGATGATCTCGAAGTCCGGGTATTGCCGATTGACGATCTCATCCACTTCACGCACAAACGCGGGCACCTTGGACACTTTCACTGAAATGTCATTTTTGTACGGCGTGAAGCGGGAAATGGTCTCCGATATGTCTTCGCGCAGACGCCAGAGATCGCGCGCCTGGGTGCTGTTCTGGCTGATGGTGCCATCGAGCGCCCAACCTTGTTCGACACAATATTCGAAAGCATCCATGGCCTGATCCATGGATTGTTCACTGACATTCTCAAACTCGATGAGCGCATAGAAATCACCGACGGTTTCGCAGGGGCGCTGCAATCCTTTCTCGTGAATCACATGCTTTAACGCTTTTTCTGAGAAGAACTCGAAAGCCATCAGCGGCAGTCTGGCCTGGAAAGTCTGCAACACATTCATGGCGTCTTCCATCTTCTCTACGGCGAGCACCAGCACGGTAGGATCCTTGGGAGGGGTAGCCAGTTTCATGGTCAGCTCCACGATGAAACCGAGCGTGCCCTCTGAGCCGATAAACAAGTGTCGCAGATCATAGCCCGTAGCGTTCTTGATCAACCCCTTGTTCAGATCCAGCACTTCACCGCTACCAGTGACGACCTTCATGCCGACCACCCAATCCCTCGTCAAACCATATTTGATTACCTTGATACCACCAGCGTTGGTCGCGGCATTACCACCGAGCTGACTGGAGCCGGAAGAGGCAAAATCCACCGGATAAAACAGTTGTTTTTCTTCGGCAAAATTTTGTAATTGCTCTGTCACCACACCTGCCTGGCAGACCACCTGACGATCGGTGGCATCGAAATCCAGGATCTTGTTCATCCTGTCGAAGGCCACCACGATTTCACCATTGGAAGCCACCGCTCCACCACTCAGGCCGGTTCTTCCGCCTGATGGCACCAGCGCCAATTGATGCAAATTCGCGTAACGCACAATTTCCTGCACCTGCTCTACCGAAGACGGAAACACAATGACAGCAGGATGTGGTTCGTAAACTTTCGTCCAATCCTTGCCGAAGGTGGACAATGACTCGGCATCAGTTTTGACCTTGTCGTCGCCGACAATACGTGAGAGAGCGGCAATCAGTTCTGCTTGCGATTGATTCATCAGATTCGGTGACCGTGAGTGAATGAGCGTGGCTTATGGTAACATAGCGCGCCTGTCTTCCTGCAGTTCCAAGCCAAGAGAAATCACACCGCCATGAATCCAACATCACTGGAAAAGAGCAAGATCAAGTTTCTTCTTCTCGAAGGACTTCATCAGAGCGCTGTCGACACGCTGCATAATGCCGGCTACACCAATATCGAATACCTGAAGACTTCCCTTTCGGAAGAGAAACTCATCGAGAAAATTCGCGACGTGCATTTCATCGGCATACGTTCTCGAACTCAGTTGACCAGTGCGGTATTCGCAGCGGCCGAAAAACTGCAGGCCGTCGGGTGTTTCTGTATCGGCACCAATCAGGTGGACCTCGATGCGGCACTGGTGCGTGGCATCCCTGTGTTCAATGCCCCATTCTCCAATACCCGCAGTGTCGCGGAATTAGTGATCGGTCAAACCATATTGTTGCTCCGCGGTATTCCCGAAAAGAATGCGCAGGCACACCGCGGCGTCTGGCAGAAAATTGCGACAGGATCATTTGAAGCGCGCGGTAAGAAACTCGGCCTGGTCGGCTACGGCAATATCGGGTCGCAGCTGAGCGTGCTTGCAGAATCCATGGGCATGAAAGTTTATCTTTACGATATCGTGACCAAATTGCCGCTGGGTAATGCCGTACAAGTGCCGACGCTGAAAGAGCTCATGCAGATTTGCGACATTGTCAGTCTGCACGTGCCGGAGACACCCCAGACCGCCAACATGATCGGCGCAGAGCAGATCAGCTGGATGAAAAAGGGCAGCATACTGATCAATGCTTCACGTGGCTCGGTGGTCGACATCGACGCACTCGCCGCGGCGCTGCACAGCGGACAACTCTCCGGTGCCGCCATTGACGTGTTTCCCGTCGAGCCCCGCTCCAACGAAGACGAATTCATCTCGCCGCTGCGCGAATTCGACAACTGCATCCTGACCCCTCACGTGGGGGGAAGCACAATGGAAGCACAGGAAAATATCGGCCTGGAAGTCAGCGAGAAGCTGGTGAAATACAGCGACAACGGTTCTTCGTTTACTGCAGTCAATTTTCCCGAAGTTGCATTGCCCGCTCACCCAGGCAAGCACCGCCTGCTGCACATTCACAAGAATATTCCCGGCGTGCTTTCCGAGATCAACAGCATTTTTTCTGCGACTGGTATCAACATTCGTTCGCAATACTTGCAGACCAATGATGAGATAGGTTACGTCGTCACTGACATCGATGTGGAATACAGCGCACTTGCGTTGAAGAAACTCAACGACGTAAAAGGCACTATCCGTTGTCGAGTGTTGTTCTAGAATTACTTAGACGATTGCTCAATCAAGAATCGAGTCCAGAATCGAAAACAGACGCTCTCGAATCCCTGGACTCTCATTGACCAGATGATGTCGCGCATCCGCGATCATGTAAGTGCGAGCGTGCGGAAATTTCTGTTCGATTGCACGTACGTTGTAGCGCCAGTCCACCGTAGTATCCAAGGCACCTTGTACCACTGACACCGGGTTGCTGCAGGATTGATATTCCCCGAACTCGATCAGCCAGCGCTTCAACGCTCCCACCCAATGAGCAGAAAGGCGCTGACTCTGCAGCGGATCGCTTTCACGCACAAAGCGCAGAAACTCTTCATTGCTGCTGTTGACCACGAAATTTCTTTTGATTGTGCTTACAAACGGCGCAAGCACAGTATGCAGCGCGCTGCCACGCCACCATTGATAGGGGCGCACCAGAGGCGCGAGCAAGACGATGTGTTCAAAGCGACTGGGCTGAGCACAGTTCGCGAGCGTGTAGTCCATAATGATCGTTGAACCGGTGCTCTGCCCGATGGCGATCCACGGCTTGCTGATGCCCGCTTTCTGCGCCATGCGCAAACACTCGCTGAAGACCTCTCGATACTGTGCAAAGGACTTGATGCTGGCCCGTTCTCCGGAGGAAAGCCCATGCCCTGGCAGATCGAAGATTACAACGGCGAGATGTCTCTGCAGGCAATACTTGATCAAGTGTCCGTAGAGTCCGGCGTGATCGTAGTAACCGTGCACGATGAAGGCCGTGCCGCGCACTTGCTCCGGAGGAGGCGAGAAGTATTGGCAGGCAATTCGGAATCCCGCGCTTGAGTAACAGCCGAGCAGATGAATATTGGCAGGATGTTGACGTGAAAAAATATTCTGTGCGTTCAGCCCATAGTAATTCAAGTAGGGGCTTGCAATCGCGGGCACAGGGTCCCGCGACTGGAAGTCAAATGCAGGAAGACTCTCCCGCAATGCATTGATGTCGTAATTTCTGAACACGTTACCCACCTTGCAGGTAAGCGGTTTTCAACCCTTGCGAGCGTAGCGATCAGCCATCTCTTCGAGACTGTAGACCCGACCAATGCTCGGAATCTGACCGGCGGCACCGAATGACACCAGACGCTGCACAACCACTGACTTCATCGCCTTGATGGTGGGCGCCAGGAATTTGCGCGGGTCGAACTCGGATGGATTCTCCGCCAGGAACTTGCGCACCACCGCAGTGGAGGCCAGACGCAGATCCGTATCGATATTCACTTTGCGCACACCGTGACGGATGCCTTCCTGAATTTCTTCAACGGGCACACCATAAGTCTCGGGAATCTGGCCGCCGTATTGATTGATCATCGCCAGCCAATCCTGTGGCACGGAGGAGGAGCCGTGCATCACCAGATGGGTGTTGGGTATGCGGCGGTGAATCTCCTTGATGCGCTCGATGGCCAGAATATCTCCTGTGGGCGGACGGCTGAACTTGTAGGCGCCGTGGCTGGTGCCCACAGCAATCGCCAGCGCATCGACGCCGGTGTCTGCCACAAACTGCGCCGCTTCTTCCGGGTCAGTCAGCATCTGATGCATCGACAGGACGCCCTCGGCACCGATCCCATCCTCTTCACCGGCCATACCGGTTTCCAGAGACCCCAGACAGCCGATCTCGCCTTCCACGGAAACACCGCACGCATGGGCCATTTCGACGGTCAAGCGGGTGACTCGCACGTTGTAGTCATAATCCTTCGGCGTCTTGCCATCTTCACCGAGCGAGCCGTCCATCATTACGGAGGAAAAGCCCGCTTGAATGGAGCGCTGGCACACAGCAGGAGACACGCCATGGTCTTGATGCATCACAATTGGAATATGGGGAAATTCTTCGATGGCCGCCTGGATGAGGTGCTTCAGGAAGTTAGAACCGGCGTACTTACGGGCACCTGCTGATGCCTGCAGAATCACCGGGCTGTTGACCTCATTCGCACCTTCCATGATCGCCCGCACCTGTTCCAGGTTGTTGACGTTGAAAGCGGGAACGCCGTAGTTGTTCTCTGCCGCATGGTCCAGCAGCTGACGTAAACTGATTAGTGCCATTTATAACCTCGCATTCCATTCATGTTGATTGTGATTTCTGCTGTTCTCGTCGCTGTTGTTGTCACTGCTCTGCGTCAGCGTCCCATCTCATCCAGTATCTGCACGGCTGGCAGCGTCTCACCTTGTACGAACTCCAGGAACGCTCCGCCACCGGTAGAGATGTACGAGATGTCCGCTGTCACTTCAAACTTGTCGATCGCCTCGATGGTCTCACCGCCACCGGCAATCGAGAAGCCCTGGTTCGCGGCCACTGCGGCTGCAATTGCTTGCGTGCCCTTGGCGAAACTTTCGAATTCAAATACGCCGACGGGGCCATTCCAGATGATGGTCTTCATGTTGGCAATGATGTCGGCAAAGGCCTTGGCTGTCTGTGGGCCAATGTCCAGAATCATGTCATCGTCGGCAATCTCGCTCACGTGCTTGATCGTGGCCTGGGCCGTTGCCGAAAACTCCTTCGCCACGACGACATCGATTGGCAGAGGAATCTGCGTCTTCTGCATGAGCGCCTTGGCGGTATCCACCAGGTCACGCTCGACCAGCGACTTGCCGACGCTATAGCCTGCAGCAAGCAGGAAAGTGTTGGCGATGCCGCCACCGACGATCAGCTGATCCACGATAGTGGCCAGACTCTCAAGCACTTTCAGCTTGCTCGACACCTTGGCGCCACCAACAATGGCCAGCATCGGGCGCTCTGGCTTCTTGAGCGCGAGCTCCAGCGCATCGAGCTCTTTGGCGAGCAGAGGCCCTGCACAGGCAATAGGCGCAAAGCGCGCGACGCCATGCGTACTCGCCTGCGCACGGTGGGCAGTGCCGAATGCATCCATTACAAACACATCGCACAGTGAAGCGTAGAAACGGGAGAGCGCTTCATCGTTCGCTTCTTCGCCTGCATTGATGCGGACGTTTTCCAGCAGCACGACTTCGCCTGCAGCCGGAACGGCCTCGGCAGGATCCTGAAAATAATTCTGCGACAACACCACGCTCACATTCAGCAACTCGGCAAGGCGCTTGGCGACCGGCGCCAGCGAGGACGAAGGTTGCTCAGCGATCGGCTTGCCCTCTTCCGGGCGGCCCAGGTGTGACATCACGATGACTTTGGCTCCAGCCTGCAGCGCCAGCTGAATAGTCGGGATCGCGGCGCAGATGCGTGTGTCGTTGCCTATCACGCCATTCTTTACCGGGACGTTGAGATCCTCACGAATCAGCACCCGCTTATCACGCAGGGCCAGATCCTGCATTCTCAATATCGTCATAGAGTCAGTCTCCTTTTATTCCATTTTGCGGATTGTTTCGGCCACATCGAGCATGCGATTCGCAAACGCCCATTCGTTGTCAAACCATGCCAGCACCTTGACCAGGCGCGCACCACTCACTCGTGTCTGACTCAAATCGACAATTGCGGACCTCGGGTCATGATTGAAATCACAGGACGCCAATGGTTCATCCGTGCAATCAAGCACGAGCGGCAAAGAATCCTTCGCACCCTGACGAATTGCGGCATTGACCATATCCGTTGTCACGTCGGCACGCACCGTCACCGTAAGATCGATTGCCGAAACATTGATTGTCGGCACCCGCATCGCCTGCGCCGCGAAGCGTCCTTCCAGATGCGGAAGAATGCGCCCGATGCCTTTGTCGATTTCGGTATTCACCGGAATGATCGACTGCACAGCGCTGCGTGTCTTGCGCAGATCGAAATGATGATAAGCATCGATCACCGGCTGATCGTTCATGGCGGAATGGATTGTCGTGATCACGCCATGATCGATGCCGAAATTATCGTCCAGGCACTTGATCACGGGCACCAAGCAGTTGGTGGTGCAGGAAGCGTTGGAGATGATCCGATCCGACAGCTTCAACGACCCTTCGTTCACACCGTAGATTACCGTGGCATCGACGTCACTCTGCGCTGGCTGGGAAAACAGTACTCTCCTGGCACCGCTCTGCAGATGCAGCGCTGCCGTTGCCCGATCTGAAAATGCCCCGGTGCACTCCATGACAAGATCGATGCCGAGCGCGTCCCATGGCAGCTTAGTTATGTCTTGCTCCGAAAACACGCTGATGTCATCTGCATTGATACGCAGTACGCCCTCACGGCTGCCCACCGTGCCCGGAAAGCGACCGTGAGTGCTGTCATATTTGGTCAAATAGACCAGCGAGTTGGTGTCTGTGAGGTCGTTGATGGCGACGATCTGAAGATCGGGGTATTTCCCAGACTCATACAGGGCTCGCAGCACGCAACGACCTATGCGCCCATAACCATTAATTGCAATTCGATAGGACATAGGTTGCCGTATTCACCACATTGTCCACTGTGAAGCCGAATTCCTTCATCAAGACCGGGCCGGGAGCTGACTCACCAAAGGTCGTCATGCCGATGACCTTGCCATCCAGCCCGACG
>JBBTKA010000016.1:2598-7740 GCA_038059145.1 Pseudomonadota bacterium | reverse complement strand
TTTTGCCCCCAATCTGCCGTCCAACGCAGCGGCTCTGGATGCGATTTTGCAAGCGGTCGAAAAGACAGGCCTGAAGATGGGCAGCGACGTGCGTCTGGCACTGGACTGCGCGGCTTCCGAGTTCTACCGCGATGGCAAATATCACCTGAAGGGCGAGAACGCGGTGTACGACTCTGCAGGTTTTGTCGATTACCTGGCGAAGCTGGCGACCGATTACAAGATTCTGTCCATTGAAGACGGCATGGACGAGAGCGACTGGGACGGCTGGGCGAAACTGACCCGCAAGATTGGCGACCGCGTGCAACTGGTCGGTGACGATCTGTTCGTGACCAACACGGCGATTCTGAGTCGCGGCATCAGCGAAGGCATCGCCAACTCGATCCTGATCAAGTTCAACCAGATCGGCACGCTGTCCGAGACCCTGGCGGCGATTCGCATGGCGAAGAAGGCCGGTTACACCGCCGTGATTTCTCACCGTTCCGGTGAAACGGAAGACACGACGATTGCCGACCTGGCAGTGGCTACTGGCGCCGGTCAGATCAAGACGGGCTCGCTGTGCCGTTCTGATCGTGTCTCCAAGTACAACCGCCTGCTGCGCATCGAGCAGGAGCTGGGCAGTCGCGCGATTTACCGTGGTATCGAAGAGTTCCGGCATATTGCTGGCTAAAGTTGCTGATAAACAATGCTTGATCAACGAGACGAAATGACTATGAAAGTACTCCTGGGTGCGCTGGTCGTAGTGTTGGTGATGTTGCAGGTCAATCTGTGGGTGGGAGAGGGCAGCTTCTCCCAGCTGCGCAGTCTCGAAGCGCAGGTTGAGGTGCAGAAGCAGGAGAACGTGGTCCTCGCCGACCGCAATCTGGAACTCGAGAACGAAGTGCTGGATCTGAAGACGGGGCTCGACGCCGTTGAAGAGCGAGCGCGCAGTGAGTTCGGCATGGTGAAGGATGGCGAGACGCTCTTCCTCATTGTCGAGTGAAGAAACTTTCGAAATGAAGCAGATGCCGGTGAATGCCGGCATTTGTGTTTACAGAGTCAGGGCTTTTTATGGCGATCTGGGCAATTATTCCGGCGGCAGGCGTGGGCGCCCGCATGCAGACAGCGGAGCCCAAGCAGTATCTGCAGATCGACGGACAGGCAGTGCTGGCGCATGCCATTGCGCGTATCGGGGCGGTCACGGCCGTCGAGCGCATCGTCGTGGCGCTGCATCCGCAGGATGACAGATGGGCGACACTGGGGCTGCAGAACGGTCCGCGCTTGCAGACCTGCTCTGGCGGAACCGATCGTTGCCATTCGGTCCTGAATGCGCTCAACGCGTTGCATGAACACGCGACGGGCGATGACTGGGTGTTGGTACATGATGCTGTAAGGCCGTGCATCAGTGTGGATGACGTCGAACGCCTGCTGAAAGAGGTCGCGGATCACCCGGTTGGCGGCTTGCTCGCGGTGCCAGTGAGCAGCACGTTGAAGAAGGCAGGGCCGGAGGGCAATGTCAGCGCGACCGTCGATCGCACCGATCTCTGGCAGGCGAGCACGCCGCAGGTCTTCCGTTATGGCCTGCTGCACAGAACTCTGACAGAGGCCATTGCGGCAGGCGCACTGGTCACCGACGAGGCGTCTGCGCTGGAGCTGGCCGGGTTTGCGCCACGACTGGTGCGAGGTCGTGCCGACAACATCAAGATCACCTACCCGGAGGATCTGTTGCTGGCACGCCTTATCCTCGCCGCACAGGTGCTTGAAAAACAGAAGTAAAACTGGAGTTACCGCTATGTGGAACAGAATCAGGACCGGCCATGGTTACGACGCGCATCGTTTCGCGGACGGCCTGCTGCCCGACAAACCCCTGATTCTGGCTGGCGTGCAACTGCCGCACGATCGCAGCCTGATCGCCCACTCCGACGGCGATGCCGTGATTCATGCCCTGTGCGACGCGATTCTGGGGGCGCTGGGACTCGGAGACATCGGTCGGCACTTTCCGGATACGGATCAGGCCTTCAGCAATATCGACAGTGGCATCTTGCTGCAGCGTGTGTGCGGCCTGATGAAAACCGACGGCTGGAAAATCGGCAATGTGGACATCACGATCCTGGCCCAGGCGCCACGTATGGCCCCGCACATAGTGGCGATGTGCAAGCGTCTGGCGGGACTGATGGAGATTCAGCCAGAGCAGGTCAACGTCAAGGCATCGACTACTGAGGGTATGGGTTTCGTCGGGCGTCGTGAAGGTCTGGAGACGTATGCTGTGGTGTTGATCTATCGTGACGAGTGATCGCTCGTCTACGGCTGAAGCATCGTTGGCAACACCGGCGGCTTCGTCACGAGCGAACTCTTCGCGCGATGCCATGGCATTGCTGGGGTTTGCCCTTGGAGCGCCGGAGCACTCGGCTGTTTTCAAGCGCGAGGTCGATGACTTTTGCGTCGATGAAGATCTTGGCTTCGAGCTGAGCGGGTCCGGAGAGCACTTGTGTGTGCAGATCCGCAAGACGGGAGTAGCCACGCCGCAGGTGGTGCGTGCACTGTCCGGTGCGGCAAGCGTGCGCGAGCAGGACATCGGTTATGCCGGTTTGAAGGACAGGCAAGGGGTATGCGTGCAGTGGTTCAGCATCTATCTGCCCTCCGAACGTGTGCCCGATTTCACGGGCTTTAGCGAAGCGGGCATGGAGATACTGCAGACGCTGCGCAACAGCAGAAAGATTCGTCGTGGCAGCCATCGCGGGAACCTGTTTCGCATACGGCTGCGCGAGGTGAGAGGTGGCGAGAACGAGGCGCCGCCCGAACTGCTGGGCCGACTCGAGGCCATTGCGGCGCGCGGCGTTCCCAATTATTTCGGGGAGCAGCGCTTTGGCACGGGCAATGAGAATGTGATGATGGCGGCGCGTCTGTTCAGTGGCGAGTTGCGCATGGCCAGAGGCTTCAAGCGCGGGATGCTGCTCTCGGCGGCCAGATCCTGCGTCTTCAACGAAGTCTTGTCGCGTCGTGTGCTGGCTGGCAATTGGGATCAGTATCTGGACGGCGATGTCATGAACCTGGAGGGCACGGAGAGCGTCTTCGTGCCGCAGGAATGGGACGCTGAATTGTGTGCGCGAGTGGATGCGATGGATATCCATCCTACCGGTCCGCTGTGGGGCAAAGGCATGCTGCGCAGCAGTGCGGCCGCCAGAGAGCTGGAACTGGCCTGCGTGGAGGAGTTTCACGATCTGTGCGCCGGGCTGGAAGCGGCCGGGCTCGAGCAGGCCCGTCGCAGTCTGCGCCTGCCCGTGCGGGGACTGCAGTGGGTGTGGTTGCCCGGGCAGATACTGGAGCTGCAGTTCACTCTGCCGCCAGGGGCCTATGCGACGTCCGTGCTGCGCGAGTTGCTGGTATTGCGGGATTAGCGGTCTAGATCGAGTAAGTTCAAGAACATTGGTAGTCGTGAATATGAGAGCAACGAAGTGAGCAATGTAAATCTGGCCGGCATCGGCATGACATCGCAACGCACGCGGGAGCGCTTGATCGGGCGTCTGATCGAGCAAGGCATCAGCGACTGGTCGGTGCTAGACGTGATGCGCAGCACGCCGCGCCATATCTTTCTGGAAGAGGCCCTGGCGCACAAGGCCTACGAAGATGTGTCATTGCCGATCGGCTACAACCAGACCATCTCCCAGCCTTATATCGTTGCCAAGATGACCGAAGCCGTCTTGAAAAATCACCCGTCACTGGAGCAGGGCAAACTCGGCAACGTGTTGGAAGTTGGCACCGGATGCGGCTATCAGACCGCGATCATCGCGCCGCTCGCCCGCAAGGTATACTCGGTGGAGCGCATCAAGCCGCTGCTGGAGAAGGCCCGCAAGAACCTCCGCCTGCTGGGGTTGCACAACGTGCAGTTCAAGCATGACGATGGCAGTCTGGGCTGGAAAGAGAAGGGGCCTTTCGACGCGATCATCGCCGCAGCGGCACCGCAACACGTTCCGCAGGAGTTAATGGCGCAACTCGCCGAAAACGGACGTCTGATCATCCCCGTCGGTGGTGACGATGTGCAGGAGCTGCGACTTATCACCCGCACTGGCGACGACTTCAAGACGGAGATTGTGGCCGCTGTGAGATTTGTCCCGCTGCTGGTCGGTCAAATCCAGAACTGAGCGAAGTGAAACCTTCAGGACCTTGTGGGAGCGGGCCCCGCCCGCGATTGGATTAGCACAAACGAAACATTCAGGAGCGATATGCAAGAGTGGTCTGAAGCGACACTGAAAGGGCGGCTTGTGCTGTTTGCCAAAGGCATGGCCATGGGCGTCGCCGATTCCGTTCCCGGTGTCTCCGGCGGCACCATCGCCGTCATGGTAGGCATCTACGAGGAACTCGTGAACTCGCTGAAAGGGTTGAATCCCGTCATGCTGCATACCCGCTGGGGCGGTGGTCCGCTGCAGTTCTGGCGCAATATCAACGGCGGCTTTCTGTTGACACTGCTGCTGGGGATCGTCACCAGCCTCTACCTCAGTGCCAGTACTGTGTTGTATCTCCTGGAGACACAGTACCCCCTGATGATGGCGTTCTTTGCTGGTCTGGTGTTTGCCTCCACCTGGTTTTTGCAGCGCCAGGTGTTGCATTGGCGCGCGCTCGAGATCGGGATGGCATTGTTGGGTGCAGCGGTAGCGCTGGTAGTGTCTCTTGCCAATCCCATGTCGGGTGACTCAGGTCTGTTTTACCTGTTTTTCTGTGGCATGGTGGCGATCTGCGCGATGATTCTGCCAGGTATATCGGGAGCGTTCGTGTTGATTCTGCTGGGTGCCTACGATTATGTCCTCGCCGCCCTGCGGGCTCTGAATTTCCCGGTCATTCTGGTGTTTGCGAGTGGTTGCGCGATTGGTCTTCTGAGCTTCTCGCACTTGCTGTCCTGGACCTTCTTCCACTACCGGCAGCAGACCTATGCGTTCCTGACCGGCATGCTGGCTGCGTCTGTGCTGGTGTTGTGGCCCTGGAAGCAGACTGCGGAGGGTGAAATCAATTTTCTCTCGCCCGCTGGCTTCGAGGCGACCACGGGAGAGCCAGCGCAAGTCTTGATCGTGCTTCTGCTGGTAGTTGTGGGCTATGCTGTTGTGGCGATTTTTGAAAGAATCACCAACAGGACTCTGTAATTGTGATGGAAAGGGTTTTGATGAACGTGAA
>JBBTKA010000016.1:0-2588 GCA_038059145.1 Pseudomonadota bacterium | reverse complement strand
TCTCTGCAGCGGCTGCTGACAGGCGCCTGCGTGGGATTTTGCTGGCGGGGCTGGCATTGCTTCTGCAGAGTTGTGGAGGAAACTATCAGGCGCCGCTGGATGACCAAAGTGCAGTGCTGGAGCGCACGGCGCCGCAGATCTATTCGACGACCGGGCCGTCCTCGGTGGGCGGTGTGGCGGATAGCGCACCTGTATCGTCATCCGGCAGTCCTGCAGGAACAAGCACTGCAGATGCTGTCGCACCCGCGCGTGCCATTGCTGCCGGAGTGCGAGTGCAACCTGCAGATGGCGTGAACGTCAACGTTGCAAATGATTCGGGCGGTATCCGCCGAACCTCGATTGGCCGCCAGCCGCTGGGCGGCAGTGCACCGGCACAGCCGCAGGAACCGGCATCCGCGTCGGCTCCGCTCGGCACACCGTCTGCGGGTGTTGCTCCCGCCAATGCCAGTCCTGCGCCGTCTCCAGCGCCGTTGACCGGGCAGAGTCACATCGTGGCTCGCGGTGACACGCTGTATTCGATTGCCTGGCAGTATTCCCTGGATTATCGGGCGCTGGCGCTTGCCAATAACCTGCAAGCCCCCTACACGATTTATCCGGATCAACGGCTTTCTCTGAATATCGGCAGTGTCTCCAGCAATGCCCTGCAGGGTGTGCCTGCCATTCCTGCGGCTCCGGCCGGCACAGCGGCCGTGGCGAGCGGGCAGCGCCCGGCTGCAGCAGAGGCCAGCCGCCGCACTGGCAATGTGCCAAGTCGGGTTGTCGAAGACATCGCCTGGCAATGGCCGGTGGAAGGACGTGTGCTGCGCACCTTCAGCGGCAGTGCCGCCACTACCAGCCGTGGCATCGATATCGGGGCGCGCCTCGGTGACCCGGTGTATGCCGCCGCCGATGGCGATGTGGTGTACTCGGGGCGGGGCATTCAGGGGCAGGGTGATCTGATCATCATTCGCCACAGTGCTCGCCACCTGAGCGCCTACTCGCACAACAGCAGCATGCTGGTGAGTGAGGGAGCGCGGATTCGTGCCGGTGACAAGATCGCCGAAGTTGGCACCGATGGCCGCGGTTCCGAGTTATTGCATTTCGAGGTGCGCGTGGACGGAGCCCCCGTCGATCCAGCGCGCTATCTGCCCTCCCGCTGACGGTCGCCCCGCTGCAAGCGGGGTGTACGTCGCTTGTCTTTCTCAATTCATCTCATTATCCCAGCAGCCGTCAATTTCTCGGGATTGTGCTGTTGCCTCATAAATAATGGAATGGTAAGTTCTGGCTGCCTGTTAACCGGATGTAAACAGGAAAGGCAGGAATGAGAATTACAAAAAGGGGAAAAAATTATGGACGATGAAGCAATAAGAACCATGGAAGAAGTGGTAGAAAGTAATGTGATATATACCTTTAGCGAAGCGGAAGTCGACAGAGTAGCGGAGCAGGCGCCCTGCATCGAGGAGTCATTCGGCAGCCATTCCTCGCATCGACACGCTCCTGACATGACGCGGCTTTACCTGAACGATATCGGCTCCGCGCACTTGTTGAGTGCGGACGAAGAAGTTGAATATTCGCGCAAAGCGCGCGCAGGTGATACCGAAGGGCGACGGGTCATGGTGGTAGGCAACCTGCGTCTGGTAGTCAAGATCGCGCGGCGCTATGTGAATCGAGGGCTTGGCTTTCTGGATCTCGTGCAGGAGGGGAATCTGGGCCTGCTGCGCGCCATCGAGAAGTTTGACCCGGAGCTTGGTTACCGCTTCTCCACCTACGCGACCTGGTGGATACGGCAGACTATCGAGCGTGCCATCATGAATCAGGCACGTGTGATCAGATTGCCGATCCATATCCTCAAAGAGCTGAATATCTACCTGAAGACGGTGCGGGAATTTTCGCGTGCGCACGACCATGAGCCCAGCGTGGAACAGCTCTCGGAACTGATGCACAAGCCGGTGGACGACATCAAACGGCTGCTCTCGTACAACGAACGACTCGTGACGTCGGACTCGTTCGGCCCTGGCCAGGATTCAGACATTCTTGAGCAGGTGCCCGACACTCCTGACAGTGCACCTATGGACATCCTGCATGAAGACGGCGTGCGCGAAACAGTAGGCGCGTGGTTGAATACGCTGAGCGAGAAGCACGTCGATGTCATTGCCCGGCGATTTGGCTTTCTGGGGTTTGAGTGCCGAACATTGGAAGAAGTCGGGCAGGAGATTGGCTTGACGCGTGAACGTGTTCGACAGATTCAGCTGGAAGCGCTGGAGAAACTTCGTGAAATTGCCAGGGAGCAGGGCTTTACGAAGGATTGCTGGTAGTTTTGAAGGTTGTTGCATTGCAGGGCTGAATTGAATGGCTGGATTGTGAAGGCTCCGGAATTTATTCAGGAGCCTTCACTTGGAGCCTTATCAGCCAGCATCCTTGATCAGGTACTGCAGTTTGCCCGGCACTCCCGCCCATTTCTCGGCGTCTTCCAGTGCAGGTTTCATCTCGGTGATGTTCGACCATTTCTGCGCCAGCTCGGCGTTCAGTGCCAGAAACTGTTGCTGGTCTTCGGGTAATTCATCTTCCGCATAAATGGCGTCGACGGGGCACTCAGGCTCGCACAGGGC
>JBBTKA010000015.1:0-19900 GCA_038059145.1 Pseudomonadota bacterium | reverse complement strand
GCAACAGCCGATTCAACAGGCGGTTGTGCGTGAAAGCGAATTGCTCAATACGCTGGATCTGGTTTATCGGCGCACGGAAGAAATTGCCAGCTTTGCCGAAGAGCTCGATGAAGAACTCACCGATTCGAATTTCGATCTCGCGTCGCTGACCCCGGCGGCCGATGACAGCGACGCACCGGTTGTAAAGCTGCTGCAGTCGATCTTTCAGGATGCAGTGCAGGTACGAGCCTCAGACATTCATATTGAGCCTGACGAAACAGTCTTGCGTATCCGGATGCGTGTCGACGGCGTGCTGCAGGAACAGGTGATGAAAGAGCGGCGCATTGCGCCCGCGCTGGTGTTGCGCCTGAAGCTGCTGTCTGGTCTGGATATCTCCGAGAAGCGCTTGCCGCAAGACGGACGTTTCAGTCTGAAGGTCAAAGATCGCAAGCTCGATGTGCGTCTTTCCACCATGCCGATCGAGCACGGCGAATCAGTGGTGATGCGTCTGCTCGATCAGACTGATGGCGCGGCCGAGCTGGACAACGTGGGCATGCCAGAGGATGTGCTCAAGCGCTTCCGTCGGCTGATTCACATGCCGCACGGCCTGATTCTAGTCACTGGGCCGACCGGTAGCGGTAAGACCACGACGCTGTACGGTGCCCTGCAGGAGTTGAATGACGTCGGCAAAAAGATCATCACTGTGGAAGACCCGGTGGAATACCGATTGCACCGCATCAACCAGGTGCAGGTGAATACCAAGATCAATCTGACCTTTGCGCGCGTGTTGCGTGCTGCGTTGCGACAGGATCCAGACATTATTCTGGTGGGCGAAATCCGCGATACCGAGACAGCCGAAATAGCGCTGCGCGCGGCGATGACCGGTCACCTGGTGCTCTCGACCCTGCACACCAATGACGCGGTATCCAGTGCCATGCGTCTGGTGGACATGGGGGCCGAAGGCTTCCTGGCGGCCACCGCGATCAAGGCGGTGGTGGCGCAGCGACTGGTGCGTCGTCTCTGCGACAACTGTTATACGGATTATCACCCGTCGCCGCAGGAGTCCATCTGGCTTGCCGAGCAGCTGGGCGACGCGGCGGCAAAGGCCATGAAATTGAAGAATCCGAGCGGTTGCCACCGATGCAACAACACCGGTTACCGAGGCCGTATCGGGGTGTTCGAGTTGCTGGTACTGAACGATGAGATGGCCGATGCCCTGCGACGCTCGAATTCCTCGGACTTTGTGCGGGCCGCGCGGCGCAGTCACGGCTACGTCCCGTTGGTCATGAGTGCGCTGGCCGATGCGGGCAAAGGCATCACCAGTCTCGATGAAGTGTTCAAGGTGGTTGAGCAAGTGGAAGAGGCCGGTAATTTTGAGGACAGTCTTGAGGACAGTGCGCCCGAATAAGCGCACAGAGTGATTCAACATGGCGATGTATCAATACAAAGGTAGAGACAGAGCGGGCAGTCTGGTGACTGGCAATCTCGAAGCCATGTCCGCCGATGCGGCCGCAACCGAGTTGTTCGGACGTGCCGTCACGCCTATCGAGATTCGCGAGATCAAGATCGCCAGAAAAGCCGCCAATGACAAGAGTGGTGGTGCCGAGAAGCCGCAGCCACGCAAGCCCCCACAGCCAACCCTGTCGAAGCAGATCAACATCACGCTCTTCGCCAAGAAGATCGACATCAACGAGTTGATCATCTTCTCCCGGCAGATGTACAGCCTGACCAAGGCAGGGTTGCCACTGGATCGCGCCCTCGCGGGCTTGCAGGCGTCGATGAAGAATCCACGTTTCAGGAGCATTCTTGCCGATGTGAGCAAGAGCCTGGAAAACGGCATGAACCTGTCGTCGTCACTGGGGCGCCACCCCAAACTTTTTTCGCCGTTGTTCCTGAGTCTGGTCAACGTGGGCGAGAGCACTGGCCAGCTGGATCTCGCCTTTCGAGAGGTCAGCAAGTATCTGGAGCTGGAGAAGCAGACAAAGAAGCAGGTCAAGAGTGCCACGCGCTACCCCACCTTTGTGCTGACGACGATTGCAGTGGCATTGGGCGTCATCACCTATTTTGTGATTCCGGCCTTCTCCGAAACCTTCGAGCGACTTGGCGCAGAGCTGCCGATGGAGACACGAATTCTGATTGGTATCTCCGATTTCGTGGTGGCCTATTGGCATCTCATTATCGGCTCGATCATAGGTGCCGTCGTGGCCGTGCGCAGCTGGGTTGGTTCCGAGGTCGGTCGTCACACCTGGGACCAGATCAAGATGCGAATTCCTCTGGTTGGCGGAGTCTTTGAGCGCATCGCGCTGGGGCGGTTTGCGCGCACATTTGGCATGGTCATGGCTGCTGGCGTGCCGATCGTGCAGGGGCTGGGAGTGGTCGCCGGCGCGGTCGGAAACAAATATATCGGCAACCGTGTATTGAAGATGCGTGACGGTATCTCCCGTGGTGAATCTCTCTATAACACTGCAATCCAAAGCAATATGTTTTCGCCACTGGTATTGCAGATGATTGCCGTGGGCGAGGAGAGCGGCACCATCGATGAACTAATGGCTGAGGTCGCGGATTTTTATGAGACGGAAACGGAATACGACCTGAAGAAGCTGGGCGATGCGATTGAACCGATCCTGATCATGTTCATTGCAGGCATAGTGTTAGTACTGGCGCTGGGCGTGTTCCTGCCGATCTGGGATCTCAATTCGGCGATTCGTTGATTGTTTCTTGTGCACTACCGCAAAACCAATTGAAAAACTGTGACAGTCATCAAGTTTAAAAGAGCCAGACGAGATCAGCGTGACGCAAAAATACCGTAAAATAAGCGTTCAAAATGCGCGGAAGATGAGAGGGTTCTCCATCTTCGAGCTGATCCTGTATCTGTTGATCTCGTCGATTATTTTTTCGATATCGATGAAGCGGTTTGAGCAATATCCGGCGGATGCCGAGCGCGCCAACTTCCTCTCGATAGTGGGGCAGCTCAAGGCGGCGGTCATGCTGCAAATGATGGATGGCATTGCTGGTGGTAAGTTTGACGACATGAGGGCGCTGGAGAAATCCAACCCCATGGATCTGATGCTGGAGACTCCCAGCAATTATGCGGGAGCGTTTTCGCTGGTGGATGAGGCGAACATGCCAAGGCGGACTTGGTACTTCGACAGTTACAACGGCCAGTTGGTGTATCTCGCAAGCCCTGGCTTGCAGATCTATTCGGCAGCAGGCGATGGCTCGGGCACCATGAATTCCATTCGCTTTCATGTGATCAACAAGTATTCCGGAGCGGCTGCACAGACTGCAGAGGGGTTAGGAATTGACGCAGGTCAGGTGGCTGGGCTGAGCGTAGCGGCAGCCGCAGGTTTTCCTGCACCGGGCGGAAAGTGGGAAGGCCTGGTGCTGGAGCCAGTCACACCGTACAACTGGGAATCACAAGGCATCTCGTTGTCCGGTATCGAGGTTCCTCCCCAATAGTGAAGGAGTCGAGCAGGGCGAAAGGGACAAAAAAGGGATAAATAGGCAGGAAACGGGTTCAGATGTGGGTTTTCGTCTGGCAGCGGTGCAGTGCCGATGCTAGGATCGCTCTCAAATAAGCCTGATAAAGTAGGTGTAGAGTCTTTACCAAGTGCTTGAAGTAAGGAAGGAAACGCAAGCGAGTTTTAGCGAGACGTTCCAGGCATTATCCAAACTGTTTCAATTGAGTGATTAATCTGTCAGTGACCAAGGGTGTAATACTATGAAAAGCATGACTGCGATGAACGCAAAACGTAAACAATCAGGTTTTACCATTATCGAACTGGTAGTGGTCATCCTCCTGCTCGGTATCCTGACTGCGACTGCGTTGCCGCGGTTCATGGACGTAACAGATGAGGCGCATACTGCCGTTGTCGATGCTGTACAGGGTGGATTTGCCACTGGCGTTGCACTGTTCAGAGCGCAGTGGGTAGGTGAGGGTCAGCCGCTGACAGCTGTGACCGATTCAACTGGCTTTAACCTTTATGCATCCACTACTGGTTATCCTCGTGGCAGCATCACTCCGGTTACAGTCGGCGCGACCATGACAACGGCTGCGACCTGTGGGGCAGCTTATGAATCCATATTGCAGGCGGGTGGACGCCCTGCAATCGACACGGCGGAGACTGCAGGTTTGTCGGCTGATACAGCTGCAACCAGGGAAGCTCTTGTAGAAGCCCGAACACTGGCCGTGCCAACCGCGGATTTTGTGGCCGTACTTGAGAGAGATGCAGCGACCCCAACAGTGACCACTGTATCTTGCACTTACTACTACGTGGGTCAGTACAAGAAAGGAACAACCGCTGCTTCCGTCACAATCCCGACAATCACCTACAATTTCTCAACTGGTGTTGTTGGCAGAGGAACTGCAACGTTCAACCAAGGTACTTAATGGATAATGCCCATACAGGTTAGCGATGTAAGGCATGAATCCGGTTGATTGATACGAGACGCCTTTGAGCTTAAGAAGTTCAAAGGCGTTTTGTTTTGTAAAATCGATATATTGGCCCATCTTCTTGCCGTGCGAGTCCTATGCGCCTCACTGAACGTCATCCTCGTGGTTTCACAATGGTCGAGCTGGTCATCGTGATATTTCTCGTCGGGATCATCTCGGCCGTGGCTATGAGTCGCCTGCTCGAAGGCGACATCTTCAATGCCTCCGTCGTGCGTGATCAGATCATCTCTCTGGCCCGGTCTACCCAGCAGCTGGCGCTTGGTCGCAGCGATGTTGCGCTGATTCTGCGCACCAATGGCGATACTCTCGAGTTGCAGACGGTCGAAGACTTTGTCGACGAAAATACCTTTACGGAGCTGCAGTCAGCGAGCGTGGACATCCGCTCCGTGGAGCTGGCTGGTGACGTGAATGTCGCGACCAGTTGCAGCGCAACTCCAGGTACCAGTGCCATCAGCAATGCCGCGCCGATGGTCATTCAGTTCAACGAACTTGGCGACCTCTTTCGTGGAGGTGTGGTGGGCAGCGTGGGTTATCCCATCACCGCCAGCACCGCCATGCGCATCTGCGTCAACGACGATCCCCTGAACTCGGTCTGTCTTTCACCCGCCGGGTTCGCGTATGCGGGAGATTGCGAATGATGGCCAACAGGCAGCATGGGGTTACCCTGATTGAGATGGTGTTGACGATACTCATCCTCTCGATTGCGCTGGTGATGATCTCGGCTGTGCTGTCCGGCGGCCTCGGTCGCAGCGCTGATACAACCCAGGAGCTGCGCTCCGTGGCCCTTGCGCAGAGTTATCTCGACGAGATTCTGGGCAAGCGCTTCGACGAAAATTCTGCACCGCGCGGCATTCCTCCTTGCTCTACAGGAGTAACTGTGGCCTGCGATGGGTCATTAGGTCCGGAACCCGGTGAGTTGCGAGAAGACTATGATGATGTCGATGACTATCACGGCTTGGACGAAGGGGATGGGCAAGTGAATCCCCTGCGGGATGCTGCGGGGGCGACTCGCACGGGGTACGACAACTTTCGCGTACAGGTGAGTGTCCGCTATATCGACATTGGCGTCGAAGAAGCGAGTCTCGGTGTCGCCGCCAACGATCTTGATGACAACGAAGACGCCAAACTGATAACGGTCACGGTGAGTTATACCGCCGCTGCCGACGGGGTGAGCTACAGTGCTTACAAAGCGAACTTCTAAACCCTTCGCATTGCTGTGGGAGCGGGCCGCGCCCGCGATCAAATCCGGCGCGGCACTGAATCGCGGGCGGGGCCCGCTCCCACACTCACAGGCCAGTCGCGAGCGTGGGTTTACGCTGGTGGAGATGGTCATCACCATCGTGCTTTCGTCGATTCTGGCGGTCGGGGTGCTGGATTACATCGCCGACAGTACAACGGGGTTCCTGGAGAGTGCCAACCGCAGCCGTCTTGCCGGTGGCGGGCGCACGGCGCTGGATCGCATGACGATGGAGTTGCATAACGCGCTGCCGAACAGCATTCGCGTGACGGCCGCCACCCCGACTGGCGATCAGTGCCTGGAGTTTGTCCCCACTCTGAAGGCCACGACCTACGTCAATCCGTCGTTCTCTTCCGGTGGCAGCGCCTCCTTCGAAGTGATCAACTTCAATCCGCTCACCACCTATGCGTCTCCAGCTGGTATCTATGCGGTGATTTATCCAATCGATACCGACGAGCTCTACAACTATGACGACAATGTGGGGCCGTTGGCGCTGATCGATGCAATCAGTGATCCGAATGGGGCAGATGGTGTCATGACTGTAGCCTTGAATGCCGCGCACCGGTTCGATCGGCGCTCGACATTGCAGCGGCTGTTTCTGGTGGATCAACCGGTGAGTTTCTGTGTCGTCGGCGACAAGCTTTACCGCTACAGCAACTATGGTTTCGACGCCACGCAGTGCGATACCGCACTGCCGGGATGTCTGCTGCCAACTACGCTGCCGGACCGCGCGGTGTTCGCAGACAACATCGACAACACCGGGCTGAGTGCGTTTACCATGTCCGATGCCACTCGTCGCCGCAACGCCGTGGTCTTATTTGATATCAACATGACCAGCCAGGGCGACACGGTGCGGCTCAATCACGAGGTGCTGATCCACAATGTGCCCTGAAAAATATCCTCACGCTCAGAATCAAATTGCAGCCCGCCAGCGAGGCATCGGTATTCCGGCAGCGCTGTTCGTCATTACGCTGATGGCGCTGCTGGCGGCGGCCATCAACCTTTTGGTAGGGCAGAATGCAGAAGTCTTCGAAGAGGAGATCAGCCTGACGCGCGCGTACTACGCTGCGGAATCGGGCGCTGGATTTGCAATCAATTCATTGTTCCCGCCGGAAGAGTTCCCGGGATACAGTGGCAACGCAGAGTGCGCGGCGGGGCCGCGTGTCTATCAGTTCACTGTGGAAGGATTGAATGCCTGCACAGCCTCGGTGACCTGCTCGACAGATGCGACGGTGTCAGGCGTGGATTACTACACGGTGCGCAGTACCGGCACTTGTGACAACGTCTCCCGCACAGTGCAGGTGCGCACCAGCTCCGAGTGACACCCGAGGGCACATCCATTATTCTGGCCGTTCACACGATTTGGAAAAGATGAGTCATGCGCCTTAGCGAGACAGAAAAGCAGGTAATCAAGCAAGCTGCTGTTCGGCTTGACGCCAATGCGCGGGTCTACCTGTTTGGTTCGCGCGTCAATGATGCGGCCTGCGGAGGAGATATCGATCTGCTGATCGATTCGGACCAGTTCGATCTCGAGCGCACAGCCCAGTATCGGTGGGAGCTGATGTCTCAGCTTGGCGAGCAGAAGTTCGATATCGTAAATGCCAGGCGAGCCAGCAAGGAATTTGTGGCGCTAATCCGTTCCCGTGCGGTGGAGCTCTAAGATGTCCTTGAGTGTCGAAAATCTGAGTCATCAGCTGAGGGTTCTGGAGCGTGCACGAGTGTGGCTCGAGCGTTCTCTGTCTCAGTGCGCAGACACCGATCCTTTGCGAGGTTTGAGCGAAGATGAGTTTGATGCCTTGGAAGCTTTGGCGAGCCGTTATGCGAGAGTTGTGGATTTACTTATAAACAAGGTCTTCCGCGCGATTGATCAGGTCGAATTTCTGGAGGCAGGTTCGCTTATAGACAGTGTCAATCGGGCCGAGGGGCGGCATCTACTTGCTGTTACAGAGGCCAGATTGTTGAAAGAGCTTAGAAACAGGATTGTTCATGAATATGAGGTGGAGGATCTGGCGGCTCTTCTCGGTGACATCAGACTGAACAGCAACACACTACTGAATGCTTGCACGAAGACAGCTGAATACACGCGTAGGATTCTTTGACTGCAGCGGAGGCAAGCTCCGCCATGGGCTGACAGAGCTTCGCCGCAGGGACAGGCGGTGGTCGGAGAGTCTTAGACCGCGCCCACCAGAACGAAAATTGCGTATACCACGCCGAGAGTGACCACAGTGGTGATGGCATAGATCAAGGCGTTGTTGACGCCAACCTGGGTGCGGTAGGGGTCAAAGCTCAGGCTCTTGTCGTTGGCGCGGTGGCTGATGTCACGTTGCAGGCGCATCTTGTAGTTGTCGAGCTTTTCCACCAGGCGCCAGCCTGCTTTGGATTCTTCCGCCATCACTTCTTCAATGTTCTGGATTTTCGCAAACAGGGGGGTCGTTGACTGTACGACTTTGTATTCCAGTTCCATCATGTGCTCCAGTTCGATATACAGACGATTGATTGCAACGGGGAGGCGGCATGGTGCTGCGCGAGCCTCCGGAATTTAATATCTCAGACTGACCTGAATGGGCTGTATTCTGTGTGCTGAGCGCTGATTTTGCAATGATTTAGAGCCTTCAGCACGGGACAATTAGGGACAATTTACGGAAGATTTTCCAGCCTTTGGCGGTATTCACAGTTTTTATCCGATAAAATGGCTAAGCTTATAAAATTGCTGGCAAATCCGATTGCCGGTGATGCCAACTCATTCGAAACATACTCACGCTTGATTCCCGGTCTTTGAGTGTCATGACCAGCCAGACAAGGATTCTCCAGCAACGCCACTCATGCCACGCCGCTCCAACTGCGCGCCGTGTGCTGACGTCCTTGTTCATCCGCATTTTTACCTTGCTGGTTATTCTGGCGAGCGGCATCGCTTTAGCCCAGGTCGCTGGTCCGCTCCCAATTGTCGGTACCGGTGGCACCATCACGACCAGTGGCAGTTATCGTGTCCACACATTCACAGGCAGTGGTACGTTCGTGCCTCCCGTTGGTGTCACCTCCGTGGAAGTGTTGGTAGTGGCGGGCGGCGGTGGTGGCGGTAGCGGCTCTACCCTGGGACACGGTGGTGGTGGCGGCGCTGGTGGCGTAATCGCACAGACTGTAGCGGTCACTCCCGGAGCTAGTGCGGCGGTGACAGTGGGCGGGGGCGGCACAGGCGGTACGGCTGGCGCCAGGGGCGGTAGTGGTTCCAACTCGGTGTTCGTCGGAAATACAACGGTGACTGCGACCGGCGGTGGCGGCGGAGGTGGCGGGAATTCAGGTGTTGCCGACGGCCTCGCCGGTGGTAGCGGTGGTGGTGGAGGCAGCGAGACGGGGGGAAACACGGCTGGTGCCGGTGGAACTGCCACGGTAGGTCAGGGCAATGCGGGCGGTGCAGGTCGTGCTGCGGCGAATGCCAACGAAACCCGAAGAGCGGGCGGCGGTGGCGGCGGCGCAGGAGGCGCTGGCGCAGCTTCTCCCAGCAACGGCACGGCAGGTGCTGGCGGCGCAGGCACCACGAATGCCACTTTCAGCGTGACTGTCGGCGGCGGTGGCGGTGGTAGCTCCACAACAAGTGGCGCCGGAGGCACAGGCGGTGGTGGTGCGGGCGTGAACTCGGGGACTCCGAACGCGGGCACCGTCAACACGGGCGGTGGTGGTGGCGGTAACGGGAACGGCACCGGTGGTGCGGGCGGTTCGGGTATTGTCATCTTGCGTTATCTGGTTCCCACGGCGGCAATTACCACCCAGGCATCCACAACAGCGACACTTGGCGCGGCTTTTGGCACACAGCCCGCGGTACGCGTCGTGGACGGGGCCGGTGCAGGCGTCAGCGGCGTCTCAGTCACCGCCAGCCTCAACTCCGGCGGCGGGACGCTGGGTGGTACGTTGAGTGTTAACACTGACGGCAGCGGCTATGCAACGTTCACCAATCTCTCGATTTCTGGCACGACAGGTATCCACACACTGGCTTTTACGACGGCAGGCCTGGTGGGTGGGCCGTTGGTGTCCAACAATATTGATGTTCAGAGCCCGGCTCTGGCGATGTCGCAGCAACCCTCGACGAGCGTCGAACGTGGGGCAGTGTTCGCGCAGCAACCCATCATTCTTGCCAACAACGGCAGTCCCGTCGCGGGGGTGTTGGTCACAGCGTCCATCCAGTCCGGCGGTGGCACGCTGGGGGGGACGGTGACAGCGACGACCAATGGCAGTGGCCTGGCCACCTTCACTGGTCTATCGATTTCCGGAGAACCGGGCGATCGTGTGCTGCGCTTCAGCGCCACGGGCTGGAGCCCGGTTGACTCCAATACTATTACCGTCACGGCATCCACACTGGCGATTACCCAACAGGCATCTACTACGCCTACCGACGGCGTGGCATTCGTGCAGCAGCCAATTGTCCGGGCTGTCGATGGCGGGGGCACCCCCATCAGTGGCGTCAGCGTCACGGCGGCCATTGCCTCTGGTTCGGGCACCTTGGGAGGCACGGTGACACAGGTCACCGATGGCAGTGGTTATGCGACGTTTACCAACCTGGTGATCAACGGCACTGGCGCGCACACCCTCAGTTTCAGCGCCACAGGGTGGAATCAGGTGGTATCCAATACCATCACGGTCCAGTCTTCAGCATCGACCCTCGCAATTTCGCAACAACCCTCCGCCAGCGTGGCGCTGGGCGTAGCCTTTGCGCAGCAACCCATCATCCTGGCAAACAACGGCAGCCCCGTTGCAGGGGTGCTGGTGACGGCGTCGATTGCCTCCGGCCCCGGCACACTTGGCGGCACGGTGACAGCCACGACCAACGGCAGTGGTTTGGCGACTTTCACGAACCTGTCGATCGGGGGAGCTTCCGGCGCTCACACCTTGACGTTCACTGCCACCGGCTGGGGGGCGGTGGTGTCCAACACGATAACGGTACAGCCATCGACATTGACGATTACGCAGCAACCTGACCCGAGCGTACGCAGTGCTGAGCAGTTTTCGCCTCAACCAATCGTGCGGGCGCTGGATGGCGCAGGCAACCCGGTTTCCGGTGTGCAGGTGACTGCCGCCATTCAGACTGGCGCCGGAACTCTCGGAGGGACACTGACTGCCACGACCGATGGCTCTGGATTTGCCACATTCACCAACCTTGCCATCACGGGAGCGCTAGGAGATCGGACACTGCGCTTTACGGCCTCTGGGTGGAACTCAGTGGATTCCAATACCGTCACTGTCGTCGCGTCGCCGCTTGCCGTTTCCGTGCAGCCTTCTACCAGTGTGGAAAGTGGCGTCGCGCTGGCCCAGCAGCCAGTCATTCAGGCATTGGATGGCGGGGGTAATCCAATCAGTGGGTTGCTCGTGACTGCGAGCATTTTTTCAGGTGGTGGTACTTTAGGAGGCACGCTGACCGCCACGACTGACGGCAGTGGTCTGGCGACGTTTACCAATTTGAGTATCACTGGTGCGCCAGGTGCCAGAGTGCTGCGTTTTTCCGCGACGGACTGGACGGCGGTTGACAGCAATGCGGTCACGGTATTTTCCAACCTGACAATTACTCAGCAACCCTCTGCCGCCGCGACCAGTGGTTTTGCGTTTGCGCAGCAACCGATTATCCAGGCATTGGACGGTAACAGCGCTCCGGTTAGCGGGCTGGTGGTGACAGCAGCCATAGCCAGTGGCGGGGGCACGCTGGGCGGGACGGTCACCGCGACAACCAATGGCTCAGGGCTTGCTACTTTTACCAACCTCTCCATCACCGGCACAGCGGGAGATCGGACCCTGGAGTTCACTGCCAGTGGCTGGGGCACAGTAACGTCCAACGCGATTACGATCAGCGCTGCTCCGGGTGCCTGTCTAATGGAAGGTGGCATTGTTGGTTCGCAACTGGTGGAGCTGATGGGGTGTACGACCGCGCAGATCACCACGGCCTCTACCTCTGTGCCGCTGGATGTGCCTCCCGGCACTACCACCGATGATTTGTTGATCGCTGTGCTTTCCTCTGCGGGCAATGGCACCACGGTGACTGCACCCGTTGGCTGGACTGAAATTTCCGACGTCAACTCTGGTGGTGGTGGCGGCAGCCAGACACTGGCTATCTACACGCGCATTGCAGGGGGCAGTGAGCCTTCAAGTTACACATTCACCACCTCCAACAGCGTTGTGACTTACGCTTTCATGATGCGCTATGACGGTGCATCAGGTGTCGTGTTGGAGGGTGTCGAGGCAACAGGCAACAGCACTAACGCTACGGCGCCGACGCTCACTACGACACTCGGTGACACGCTCATTGTCCGCCTGGCTGCTGTGCGCGGGGGCATGACCGCCGACCCAGTCACCGTGATCACCGGGCATCGCAATATCACGCAAGGGGAAGCCGGGGTTTCAGATGGCGCCGGCGCTTATTTCAACCAGGTAACAGCGGGGACCGCGGCGACCGCAAGCTTTACCAACACCTCATCAAGATGGGTGGCGCAGACCATCGGTATCGAGCCCGAACCTATTCCTCATTTCGAGATAAGCCATGCCACGTCCCACGGCACTTGCAACGCCACCACTCCTATCACTGTCACCGTGCGCGACAATTTCGGCGCTGTGGTCACCGACTACACTGGCACGATGACGCTGACGAGTAGTGGCGCGACTGGCAATTTTGCTTTGAATACCGGCGCTGGCACTTTCGACAACCTGACCAGCAATGATGGGGTGGCGCAGTACACTTTTGTGGCAGGTGATAATGGGCAGGTCATTCTGAATTTCTCCACCAGTACTGCCGGTACGATTACGTTCAACGCAGTTAACGGTGACACCGGCACTCAGAATTATGCGCTGAGCATGGTCGTGGGGGCATGTGCGTTCCGCATCAGCCACGACGCGGCAGCTGATGTCTGCGCTCCCGAGGCGGTTACGGTCAGCGTTGTCGATTCCAGCGGTAATCTCGTCAACTTCGTCGGCAGCGTAAGTCTCAGTGCCGCAGGCGTGACGGGGGGCAATTGGACCAAGACATCCGTTGCCGCCGACGCTTATGGAACTCTGGACAATGGTGCCGCCGGTGATAGTGCGGCGACCTACGGTTTTCTAGCCACGGATGGGGGGACAGCGCTGCTCAATTATCAGGCCGCCGCTGGCACCGCCAACTTCAACGTTGTGGCAGCGGGGATAGCAGCTCCCTCCAGTCCGTACGATGCCGATCTTGTGATTACCACCTGTACCTTCCGAGTGACGCACTCGGGGACGACCGACGTATGTTCCATTACCGCGGTGACACTGACGCTCGTGAGCAGCGGTGGCACGACAATTACCAACTACACCGGCACGGTGAACCTGAGCACCACCACTGGTTTTGGCACCTGGAGTGTGAGTGGCACCCAGAACGGGACGCTGAACGACGGCGTGGCTGCAGACGGCAACGCAACTTATGAGTTTGTGAGTGCAGACGCGGGGACTGTGACACTCAATTTCCTGCATGCCTCGGATTCCGGCACGGTAAACATCAACGTCTCCGACGGCACGACTCTCGATCCACGCAATTTCGCCAACACCTATGACCAGAACATCACTGTGGCGGTCTGCACCTTCGAGATCAGCCATAGCGGTGACGTGACGGCGTGTGAAGTGGAGGCCGTCACCGTTACCGTGCGCAACAGCACTGGCGGAGTGGCAGTGGCTTATACCGGGACCATGACACTGGGCTCCAGCACCAATCATGGCAACTGGCTGCTCAATACCGGTAGCGGTGTGCTGACCGATACGGCAGGCGATGACAACGGAGTCGCAACCTATGCTTTCGCCGACAGCGACAACGGCGTGGTCGTGCTCAACTTTGCCGACCCCCACGCCGAGAATGTCAGTCTGGATGCCGTTGATGGCGACATCCTGGTGAACGGCAGCTTTGATCCATCACTCTACGTCACCTCGTGCCTGCCTGCCGTTATCGGCACCGCTGCCTGTGTGGTGGGCTCCAGCACCAGCCTGACGATTCCGGCACAAAGTGCAGTGGTCACCCAGCGCGGCCGCATGGTGCTGATGTCGATCGCGGCGGCCAGCGGTGCTGGTCCCGTTGTCAGTTCCGCGAGCTTCAACAGCCAGCCAATGACGCTGATTCGCCGCGAAACGACCACCGCGGGTGAAGGCAGTGTCACAGAAATGTGGGGCATTCTGGAAGCGGACCTGCCGACGGCGGCGGGCTCCTACACAGGCAGTTACGTTGGCGGTGCCGCGGGTTCGGCCATGTGTCTGCTGGCCGTAGACGAAGTGAAACAAGTGATTCCTGTCGCTGCCAGTCCGACCGCCAGCACTGGTCCTCTGAATGGCGTGACCGGCACGGCGAGCACCACGGCGACGACTACGATTACCACGACGGCCAACAACGCGCTGGTGGTGATGGCCACCAACATGGACGGCACGACCTTCAACAACGCACGCGGCTTCAGCAGTCCTATCCCCACCTCCTTTATGGTCCGGCAGTGGGGACAATCACCTACGCCCGTCGCCAACCCCACCGGAGCGCAGTCGCGCTTCGCAGGCGCTGCCGGGCGGCACCCGACAGCCGGCATCGTGACAATGACGGAGACCCTCAGCGTCAACAGCCCGGTATACTCTCAAGTGGTTGCGTCGTTCGAGCCCCTGATAGCGGGCTCGCCGCTGGCAAATGATTATGAGCCTGTCACGCTCTTCAAGACCTATTCGGGGAGCCTGAGTTATCGCGCCGTAGGCAACACATTACGCACCACCTACAACGAGGATGCCCCCACGCCACTGGCCTGCAATTTCGTTGCCGCCAGCACGGGCAGCAGTGCGACGCTGACGCTGCCGGTCGGTGCGACGGTAACGGCAGCGTATCTCTATTGGGCCGGTTCAGGCGATGACACTCTCGGTCATGTGGATGACACAGTCAGTTTCGGCATAACAGGCTCGGAGACAGCCATTACTGCGCCTCCAAGCCAGATCTTCCTGATCGATAACGTGGGCAACGCCAACGACAAGGATTACTTCGCCGCCTACCGTGATGTCACAACTCTGGTCACCGGTTCCGGCAGCTATACCCTTAAGAATCTTCAGGTTCAGAATGGCACGCCGTGGAGTGACACGCAGTCCTGCGCAGGCGGCTGGGCAGTGATCGTATTGTACGAACATGCCGATGAGCGTCTCAGGGTAATCAACCTTTTCCATGGCTTTCAGCCGTTCCAGAATTCATCGTTCACACTGGTGCCGCGCAACTTCCGCATGGCTGCCCGTGATGCGGCGAATTACCTGCCCAACGGTCAGATCACCCACATCACGATCGAGGGTGATGAGACGATCAATGCGGTTAATGAGAACGAGGGGCTGGGCATCCAGGATGCCCCGGACTCGACGACCTTCACAGCCATCACTTCCTCCCTCAACCCGCTGGGACAGGAATTCAACGCCACCATCACCCGCCCGGTGTATGCCTTTGACGCACTGACCGGGTATTACGAATTCAACAGCACCGGTGGCGTCAACAGCGATGGCTATGAAATCGATTTCCCTGGGCCTGATGTGAGCGGCAGCGGACCACGCAAAGGCAACTCCTGGGGCATCGACGTGGACACCCATTACATTCAAGGCGCAGGTGCGAGCGACGTGCTCTATCCTTTCGGGGTGCCGGGTGCCGAGGCTGAGCAGATTACGACACGCTACAGTGCGGAGGGCGATCTGGTAATGCTGATATCGGAAGTCATCAGTATCACCAATTTCCCGCTGGCGGATATTGAGGTGACCAAGACAGAAGTAGGGACCTTCAAGGTCAACAGTCCGGGGACATATCAGATCGAGGTGACCAACAACGGCAATGGCGCTGTCAGCGGCGGCTATGCAGATGGTGAGATCAAGGTCGCCGATATTCTGCCAGCGGGCATGACCTTCGCGAATGCCAGTGATGTCAGCGGTACCGGCTGGACCTGCAGCGTGACCCTCAGCCCCGGCGCATTCACCTGTACTTACGATATCGGCACTACCTGGACCGGCGGTGCCGTCAATTATCAACTGGCAGCGGGCGAGAGTCTGCCGCTGATTACCGCGAATGTGCAGATCGGTGGCAGCGGTTACTTCCCGCTTCTCAACAATAACGCCAAGAACAGCGTGCGCGTCCTCCATTCCGATGGCGGCTGTCCTGCTGCGGCCGACGGCATCATTCCTGATCCAACGATTTGTTTGCGGTCCCCTCAGTTCGATAATTTCAACGATCTGGAAGGCGGGAACCTGGATATCAATGATCTGGACGACAAAACGGTCAACAACAACGTTGACAGCGTCACTACTGTCGTCAAAGGCGTGCAAACCAACCTCAGCATCAACAAGTTTGTAAATGGAATTCTCGAAGAGGGAACGACCGGCAGCTACACCCTGCGCGTGACGAATAATGGCCCGGACGCGACCACTGCGACGATCACCGTAACTGATACCGAACCGACCGGGGTGGACTTCGACACTCAGGCGACTGGCACGGGCTGGAGCTGTTCGGCCCCCTCCAACAGCTTGACCTGTACCTACGCAGGCACCCTGGCCAATGGCGCCAGCACCGACATCACTGTGCCGTTAACCGTGACCGGCTCCGGGGGCTTCACGGTGACCAACACCGCCTCCGTCGCGGTGGGCGCGTACAACTTCGATATCGTCGCGGGCAACAACTCCGATACTGACATTACCCAGATCACCGCAGCGCCGGTGGCCTCGCAGGAGCGCTTCCTGATGTCCGTAAGCTCACTGAACGGACTCACGACAATCGGCGGGCTCAGCAACTTCGAGGATGATGACTACATCATCTACGACCCCGTATCCGACACGGCTTCGATGTACTTCGACAACAGCGCGCTGGGCTACAACGTCAACGACGCCGACGCTGTGCATCTGATGAAAAATGGTCATATCGTGATTTCCGCTGCAGACGCTGGCAGCACGGTCGGCAGCAACAATCTGGCGTTCGAGCCGGGTGATCTGGTCGTCTATGACCCGATACTGCAGACGGCGCGGATGCTGTTCGACGGATCAACACTCTTTGCCGGTGCCGGTAACCCCGCCGATGTGAATATCACCGCTGCGTATGTGATCGGTGAGTGTGAGCTCAATCCGACGCCGTACAACTGCTCGATCATTATTGCCGCGACACCGGCGGCAGGTGGCAGCACACTAGACGGGGTCGCGTTTACGAGTTCAGACTTGATCCAGTATAACTTTGACGCGGTTGAAGGGTCGAGGGCGAGTCTATTCTTCGATGGCACGACCTACTTCGACGAAGAAGTGGACGTCAGCATCAATGGCTTCTACCTGCGCGTAAACCAGACTGACGCCAACGCCAATATCAACACGCTCGTGATGTCCGTGAATGACAGCGGTGATGACACGATCACACTTGCAGCGACTGCGGGTTGGGACCCGGTGACGGGCACCTACTTTACTCGCGACGACGTCACGCAGATCAACATTCCAGGCCAGGCCACTGAGAACCTCTTCCTTGGAGACGTGGAACTCGGCATCTTCACTCCGGCCGATGCCACGCGCCGCATCGACGCCCTGCATGTGATCGAAGACGGCTACATGGGGCACTTCGCCATCACCGAGGTGGTGGTGGGCGATGCCTGTACGCCAAAGCAGATCCGGATCAGCAAGCATGAGGGCCTCACTCATACGCTCGATTCTGACTACTTCGGCAGCATTCAGCTCACCACCAGCACAGGGCTGGGCAACTGGGCGATATCCAGCGGCTCCGGTTCGCTAACCAACGGCACCCTGAACGACGGCATTGCCACGTACACTTTCGTGCCCGGTGACGCTGGCGACGTGGTGCTCACGTTGTCGCACACCGAGGCAGTGGGCGTTGGCGTCAATGTCAGCAACCGCATAGCCACAGAAGCCGCTGCCCATGATCCGTCTCTCAGTTTTGACGCAGTACTGACCGCCATCACCTATCGGGACGAATTCACCAATGCGGCGTTCAATAACAACCAGGGCAGCCTGTACTGGTCCAGCGCGTGGGCCGAGACCGATGCGGGTGGACTGGGCGTCGCCACCGGCAACGTGCGGGTTCTATCAGGAGAGGCGCGCTTTACCGTGACAGGCAGTGCGTTGGCCAGAGGGGTCGACTTCAATGCCATCCCGGATTCCGAAGACATTCTTCTGACCTTTAACTTCCGCCACGAAGGCTTGTCGGGCGCGGACGCCATGGTCGTCGAGGCGCGCGAGAGCGACTCGGCCAGCTGGACTACGGTCAGCACCTTGACGGGGCTTAGCGGTGCAGGTTCGGGCTCCAGAAATCTCAACCTGAGCACGTTGCTTTACAACGCCAATTTGCCGACCGCCACCGCCCAGATTCGCTTCCGTATCAGTAATGGTTACGCCGCGCCGGGCACCTACATGTTCATCGACAACGTCGAAGTCAGCACTGCCACCGATCAGTGCGGCTACACCGGGGTCGTGGATCTGGATCACTACTCCATCAGCCACAGCGGTGCCGGCATTTCCTGCCTGGCGACAGACATCACGATCAGTGGACACGATGTAGGGCATGGTCTGGTCGAACCGAATGAGACAATTCTGCTGACCACCAGTACTGCCAAGGGCACCTGGGCGTCAGTGGTCAGTGGCACGGGCACACTCAGCGGCGCAGCGACGCTGACGGGCGGGGCGGACAATGGGAATGCCAGCTATGAATTCCCCGCAGGTGAGACCGACGTGACGCTGCGCTTCAACCATACAGTGTCTGGTGTGGTGAGCATCAACGTGACCGGTCAGACCAGCGGTCACACCGAAGATGTCACTCACGATGCTGATCTGACTATCGCGGCGGCGGGATTGCGCTTCTACAACGAGACGTTGAGCAGCGGTTCCATCTTGACGCAGATTGCCGGCAAGAATTCGAATGTGGCCCCCAACAGCAACACGCTGACGATTCAGGCCGTTCGCACATCGAATCTCAACCCCAGCCAGTGTGAGCCGATTTTCTCCGCAGGCGAGACACTGACCATCGGCTTTGCGGCAGAGTGCAAGGATCCGGGCAGTTGCGCTGCTGCGCAAACCTTCCAGATCAATGGCCAGAATGTGTCTCTGGTCAATGACAACGGGGGCGCGGGCGCGTCCGGCTATACAGAAGTGTCCATCCCGATTACTACGCAGCCCAGTACAGCACCGGCCGGCACAATCGTCCTGAACTATTCCGATGTCGGACAGATGGAGTTGCACGCGCAATATGACATCCCGTTCAATAACGATCCGGCTGAAACTTATCTTTCCGGCGACTATCTGACCGGCACCAGCAGCATGTTCATCGTGCGGCCCTTCGGGTTCGACATCGATTTCAGCGATGGCCGTCAGACCAATGGATCGGGTGATGTTTCCTACGCGGCTGATCAGAATGGCAGCGCATTCAAGATTGCAGGCGAGGCCTTCGATACTTCAGTAACGGCCGTGCGTTGGCAATCCGGTGACGACGCCAACAACGATGGAGTACCGGATGCCGGGGCGAATCTGACTGCCAATGGTGCGACACCGAATTTTGATCAGGACAGCACAGCAAGTGCCTACAAAAGTACGACTCAGCGTCATCGAAAACAAAGTGGATGTGGCGTATCCGGCTTTTGGTGTACCAGGTGTTCTTGGAACGCCGAATTTCGATAGCTTCGTGTCCGGCGTGCAGACGCACTCCATGACGTATGACGAGGTAGGAGTCGTCGATCTGCGAGCGGATATTGTGGATAACAGCGATGTGGTGACGACTTACAAGGGCACCAGTACGGTGGAAGGCAAGGTGCTCAACGTAGGTCGCTTCTACCCGAACCTGTTTGCGGTCTCGGCCGCGGCGCTGACACCGCGCGCAGATGCGTCCTGTTCACCCGCCTCGACTTTCACTTACATGGATGAGGAGTTTGGGGTGGCGATGACGTTGACCGCCAGGAACATTGCAGGCGCGACAACGCAGAACTATCACGGGGTGTACGCGAAGCTCGACACACTCGCCGAGCTGGGTCTGGTGGCGTACCAGGACCGTGCAGCGCTGGCCGATGTGAACTTGACGACACGTTTGGAAAACGCCGTCACTGGTGGATTGCCAGCGACCTTCGCTGCCAACTGGGCGTCCGGAGTTCTGTCCCTGAATGGACGTATGCTGTTCGCACGCGCCGCCGCGCCCGATGGCCCGTATACCAGTACGGAGATCGGCACACTGCCCACCGACAATGACAGCGTGTCTATTGATCCGGGCAGATACCAGTTGACGG
>JBBTKA010000014.1:0-9487 GCA_038059145.1 Pseudomonadota bacterium | reverse complement strand
GACGGTCCGATTCCTTGATGCCAATGTCGATCTTGCTCATGACTACTGCTCCTTCAACTGTGTTGAGAAATTATTCCGCCGCCAATCCGACGTAAACAGTCTGTACATCGTCGTCACCATCAATCGCATCGAGAAAGGCCTCGACCTCCTCGCGCTCCGTCCCCCCAAGGCTGACAGGGTTCTTCGGACGGTATCCCAGCTTGGCAGACTCCACGGTAAAGCCATAATTCGGCAAGGCCTTGCAGACGGCGTCCAGATCAGTCGGATCGGTCAGGAACAGGGTCGAACCCTCGTCGCCCGGCTCCAGATCCTGCGCGCCAGCCTCGATGGCCGCCAGCTCGGGATCGGCATCCGCGCTCTTCGGACTGGCCTCGATCATCCCGAGATAATCAAAATCCCACGACACGGAGCCGGAGTTGCCCAACTGCCCCTTGCGGAACAGCACGCGCATGCTGGAGTAGGTGCGGTTGGTGTTGTCCGTCAGACACTCGACGATCACAGGCACCTGATGCGGCGCAAATCCTTCGTAGATGGCCTTCTCATAATGCACCGCCTCGTCCAGCAGGCCGGCGCCCTTCTTGATGGCGCGCTCCAGGGTCTCGCGGGTCATGGAGGCCTTCTTGGCCTGCTCCACCGCCAGCCGCAGACGCGGATTCATGTCGGGGTCGGCGCCATTGCGCGCGGCCACCATGATCTCTTTGGTCAGTTTTGTGAAAATGCGGCCTTTGGCATTTGCCGCCAGTTCTTTGTGTTTGGCTTTCCACTGTGCGCCCATGGGTGTTCTCGACTCGAATCCAGATAGTGTTGATACGTGCTTCGTATAGCAGCGGACGCCGATAATACGGGGAAAATCAGACGACCACAAACTGCCCCATCATGCCGTGATCCTCGTGTTCGAGGATGTGGCAATGATACATGTACGGCGTCTCCGGATCGGGGAAATCCGCGAACCGGGCAATGACCCTTACCGTCTCCGCAATATGGACGCGAACGGTGTCTTTGAGGCCGCGCTCCTCGGGAGGCGGTGGGACGCCATTGCGATCCAGAATCTGGAAGGCGACCTTGTGGATGTGAAACGGATGGATCATGGGGGACTGGTTCTCGATCTCCCAGATCTCGATGGCACCGTCCTGTACCTCGAAGTTGATGCGATCCATGTTCATCATGGTGCTGTTGATTTTGAAGATGCCGCCGCCATAGCCGCCGCCGTTGCCACCGCCATTGCCGCCACCACCGGCGCCGCGCCCTTCCCTGCCACCGCCGTTGCCCGGGCCATTGCCCATTTCCAGAATGAACTTGCGGGTGACGGTCGCGTCTTCGGCGCGCAGACGCTCTATCTGCGTCAATGTCGTGGCAATTTCTGGCATTGCGGTCAGAGTCGCTGCCGCACGGATCAGCAGGACATCGAAGGGGTCCTGATCGAGGGTCCGCATCATGCCGTTCATCAACCCGGTATAGCTGCGAGGCTGCGGGGACACGGGCAGATTGACCAGCTGCAGCTCCTCACCCGGTGCGACATTCACAATAATCTCGGCGCGCTCGGCGACGGCCAGCATCACCTGCGTCACCGTCAAAGGACTCTCCAGGAACGAGCTGTCCCCGGCAATCAACTGAAACGGGCGGCCATCGCTGAAGGCCAGAGTGAAGGTGCGGGCGTTGGCACCGTTGAGGATACGGAAGCGGATCTTGTCGTGGTTGACATCGACATAGGCTCCCAGGGTGCCGTTCACCAGCAGCGTATCGCCGCGCACGCCCCGCATCAGCGTGCTGACGTCGGTGGGGTACTCCAGCGAGCCATCCTCCGCGAAGGTACGGTCCTGCAGAATCAGCGGGATGTCGTTGCTGCCATACTCCGACGGCAGCCCGAACGTGCCGCTCTCCTCGTCATCCACGATGATCAACCCCGCTAACCCCATGTAGACCTGACGACCGGTCATGTGAAACATGTGCGAGTGATACCAGCAGGTGGAGGCCTTCTGTTCCAGCGTAAAATTGACACGCCAATCGGCTCCCGGCGCGAGCACCTGATGCGGCCCGCCGTCCTGCTTCGCGGGCACGTGCAGTCCGTGCCAGTGCACCGTGGTGGCTTCCTGCATCGCGTTGTTGACGTTGATGGCCAGTGGCTCGCCGGTACGCATTCGCAGGGTCGGCCCGAGATAGCTGCCGTTGAAACCAAGCGTTGAGGTATCCAGATCAGGGAGAAAGCGCGTCACGCCCTCTTGCAGCTGCAGGCTGAATTCGCGCTCGGCGCCGATGCTTTCACCTTCCAGAAGTTGCGGAATTCGCAGCGGATTGAGCCCGACCGGGCTGGTGCGTACGCCGATGCTCTGATCAAACTCGACGGGGGCGCCGAGCAGGACGGCTGTCGAGCTCTCCTGAGCAGGTCGCGAACGCCACCACCAGGCGCCGGAGGCACCGGCGAGACCGAAAGCACTCAACCATTTCAGGGTGGATCTTCTGCTGACCATTATCGTTACTGTCTCATCCTGCCAACCGGTCTGCCTCAGGCATGCACAATGGTGCCGACATGCTCTCCAGCCAGGGCCCGGCGAATCAGGTCCGGCTGACGCCCGTTGACCAGTTGGAACTCCTTGACCAGCCGCGCGGTGCTCAGCACATCCAGCAGCGCCTCGTCGAAGGGCAGTGTCTCCAGATTGCGCTCACGCAGTTCCGCGACGCTGATCCTGTCAAAGAACTGCGCGTTGGGATTTTTCTTCGGGTCTTCGGCGTAAAGACCGTCGACATCCTTCACCAGTGTCACGGAGCGGCAGCCAAAACACTCGGCCAGAATGAGGCACCCGGCATCGGTACGATGGGGCGGGATCTTGCCGATGGCAGGCGGGTGTTCCCACAAGGAATACGGCGGCACGCCGTTGAAGATCACCCCCGGCACTGCGCGCATGAACAACGGCAGCAGATGCCCGAAGATCTCCGGTGGAATCGCCGTCACGCCATGCGGAGCCAGCAGTGTGCCGAGAATATGGGCATTGCCCAGCGCATCGGCCACCGAGACCTGCGCCAGCACCCCCGTTGGCAGACCGAGGTCCAGACCAATCGAGAACACATGACGGCTGCGCGCGCCGGCGCCGACACCGAGGATCAGCTTCTCGGTCTGCAGTATTTCGCCGAGCACGTCGATAACGGGCATCACGACATGACGACCGGCCTCCAGAATGGAACTGCCCCCAATCTTCACCACATGCACCGTCGGCAACATGCGCATCACGGGGGTCTCGGTACTGGCCATCACGTCTTTGTCCAGCAGGCTCTCTCTGGAGAGCAATGACTGCATGTGGTGACGGTGGTCGGTGCTGTATTTTTCGCTCATGGTGTTATCCGGGCTGATTCTTCAGGCTGGCGGCGTTTTCAGTCGGCCGAAATGATGGTGCCGACGTGCTCACCGTTGAGGGCGCGGGTGAGGTTGCCCTTCACCAGGCCATTGATGATTTGAATGGAGCGGCGATTGCGGGCGTTCTCCATCATGTCCAGCACGCTGTGCTCGACCACGACGTCCTGCAGGTCCAGCGCTTTCAGTTCCGCGACAGTAATCTTTGGGATGAATTTGGCGTGGCGGTCTTTCTTCGGGTCTGCCGTGTAGAGCCCGTCCTCGTCCTTCACGTAGATCATGGAGCGCGTGCCAAAGGTCTCGCTGACCAGATAGGCGCCCGTGTCCGTGCGATGCGGAGGAATGCGCCCCACCGCCGGATTGCGCTGCCAGAAGGTATAGGGCGGCATGCCGAAGAATATCGCGGCGCGCCGTTCGGCCAGATACAGCGGCAATTGCGGAAACTGGGCGGGTTCAATGAAAGGGATACCGGCATCGGCGAGCAGATAGTGCAGCATGCGGGCATTCTGCATGCTGACGAAGGTGCCCAGCACGCTCAGCACGCCCGTGGGCATCCCGAGTTCGATGCCGACGCTGTAGGCGTGACGTGCACGGGTCCCGGCACCGGTGCCGATGATCATCTGGTGCTGGGGAAGATTCTGCTTGATCTCTTCGATCAGCGGATAGACGGCGGAGCGCCCCCGGTCGATGAAGCTCTGCCCACCGATCTTGATCACGTTGGCATTGGGCAGGATGTGCAGATTTGGGGTGGCGCCTGTCTGTGCCAGCAGGGACTTGTCTGTGAGATTACCGGCCACCAGCGCGGCACCCAGGTCGGTCAGTAAAGCATTATCGATGTTCATGATTCGGATCTTGTGCGGTTACGGAGTCGTTGGAATTGCGCGGCAGCAGGCCTCAACCGGCATGCGTCATCAGGTAGGCATGCAGCATCACTTCGCTTTGCTCTGACCAGATCAGCGGCTGATTCAACATCAGCAGTGCCTCGCTGGCTGGAATCTCACGAACATCGCGTGCACCGAATTCATCAAGGTAGAACCCTATCTCACCTTCCGTCGCCGCATCGGCCAGCCGGGACTTCAGCCATGCGCGCAACACCTCGTTGTCCTCATCGGGGCAACGCCGTGTCAGCTCCTTGAATGTCTCCAGAACCGAGGCCTCCTCCTCAAGATTGACGGCGAGAATATCTTCTTTCATATCAATTAATGTCACCTGTCTCTCCATTTGCGGTTCTTCATTTCGGGGTCGTCACACGTCAGTCACATTTTCAAAACCTGTTTGTAGCGATTCAGCGTCGCCTTTGCAACGAGTATATGAAGACTACCCCCAGAATAACCAGAGCGCCCACATAGAAACCGAGATGCAGTTCGCGCTGTTCCCCCAGAATAAGCATTGCTAGGAGGATCGCGTAGATCGGCTCCAGGTTCACCGCCAATGCGCTCGCATAGGCAGAAAGCTGTCGCAACGCCTTCAACGACAGCGCGAAAGGCAGCAATGTGCAACCGAACGCCAATAGCAACAGATACACGATGTCGTCGCCTTCGGGCACCGCGAATAGTTCATCTGCCGCAGGCAGCAAGGCTCCTGATGATCCGGCTACCGGCCAATAGCTGAGGATCACGGAAACAATCACCAGAAACACGCCGCCACTGATCATTTCCAGGGCCGTCACACTCAATGCATCGGCATGTGCAATCAAACGTTTATTGAGCGCACTGAAGAGCGCCACCAGAAACGCCGAGAGCACTCCTACGCCAATGCCCGCGTTCATCGTGTCCGGAGTACCACCAACGACGAGAGCAATGCCGGGCAGGACCAGCACACCGAGCGCCAGCTCACTGCGTTTGAATTGACTGCCTGTCAGCAGTGGCTCGACAACACACAGAAAGATCGGCACCAGTGCCATGCATGTCGCTGCCACCGAGGCGTTGGCCAGCTTCACGGCACCATAGAAGGTCAACCAGTGCAAGGCCACCAGCACGCCTGCCACTGTGAATCCGAGCCGATGTCGCGAGGACATCGCCAGCACCCCGCGCCAGACGGTCGGCAGCAACATCAGCGCGGCCGCCACCATGAGCATGCGCCACATCACCAGCGGCAAAGCGGGCATGCTGATGAGCTTGCCGAGGATGGCCGTAAAGCCCCACAGCAGGACACAGAAATGAATCTGGAACCAGGGATTGCCGAGCAGGCGGGCCGATGAAAATGTGGTGGCTGACATACACAAAGACTACCTGAACAAGCACGTAAAAACAGGCCGCAAAAACAGGCCACAAAAAAAAGGGTCGCCAAACGGCGACCCTGAAGAACCCGGCGAACCGGGCTTAAACCTTACCTTACTGCAGGAACACTTGAAACTTGCAACGCTGCGGATTACACCCCGCGCGGGACTCTCGGAAAGAGATTGCGCTTGATGCCACCACCGAGCAAACGAGCCGGCCAACGGAAAGAGCTGACGAAGGACACCAGCACAGCCGCTCCATACGGGATCGCCTGAATCATCAACACAATGCTCCACACGCGCAGATCAGGGCTGCCGTATTCACGCGGCACCAAACTGAGGGCGAACACCGCGAGACACAGACTCACCAGCATCAGCAACTCTTCACGCACAGCTGTCAGCGCCTGCAACACGGCTGATGGGCGCGCGCACTTGGGCGTTCGCACAAACGGCATGTCGTCAGTGAACAGCCCTTTCAATGTTGCGAGTCCGACTGTGTGTGACAGTGCGAGTCCGGCAACGGCAGCTGCAAAGGTCTGACGCAGATTCGCTTTCACTCGTGAACGGTACAGGTACACCATCTTCGAGAGTTTGAACGCGAACAACGACAGCGGCAGCACCGAGAACATCACCAGCGGAGCGTCGATCTGCGTCGGGGACACGATCATCGCGATGGACCAGGCAATCGCCGCCATGTTGAAGATCAGGTTGAATCCGTCAGCAACCCAGGGCAACCAGCCGGCCAGGAAGTGATAGCGCTGGCCCATGGTCAGTGCGGACTTCTTGGTGCTGAACAACTCGGCCGTGTGAAGACGCAGAATCTGCATCGCACCGTAGGCCCAGCGGAAGCGCTGCTTCTTGTAGTCGATGAAGGTATCAGGCATCAGGCCACGGCCGTAGCTATAAGAAAGATACATGGCTTCATAGCCCGCTTCGAAGATACGCAGACCAAGCTCAGCATCTTCAGTAATGCACCACTCGCCCCAGCCGCCGAGCTCGTCCAGCACTGCACGACGCACCAGCGTCATGGTGCCGTGCTGGATGATGGCGTTGCGCTCGTTGCGCGTGATCATGCCGATCTCGAAGAAGCCGCGGTATTCCGCGAAGCACATCGACTTGAAGGCATTGTCGTCGTGGTCACGGTAATCCTGCGGTGACTGCACGATCGCGATCTTTGGATTCTCGAAAGCACCGACCAGATCACTCAACCAGTTCGGCTCGACCTGGTAGTCGCTGTCGATGGCTGCGATCACTTCCGCATCCTTGTGCGTGCGCTCCAGTGCAAAATTCAGTGCACCAGCCTTGAAGCCGGCCAACGGGGCGACGTGGAAGAAACGGAATCGCTCACCCAGTTTGGCGCAATGCGCTTCCACGGGACGCCAGACAGCTTCGTCACGGGTGTTGTTGTCGATGACGAGCACTTCGAAATCCGGGTAATCCAGACGCGCCAGTGCATCCAGTGTCTCGATCATCATGTCGGCCGGTTCATTGTAGGCAGGCACGTGGATCGACACTTTCGGAACGCGGGACAGGTTCAGTTGCGTCGGTTTGATCTGACGACGACGCGTGGTGTACCAGTGCGCCTCTGCCCACTCGTGAGCCTCTGTCAGCAGAATGGTAATCACACCGAGCATGCCGATCACCAGCAGTACACCGACAATAAATGACGTCACGGTCAGATATTGCTGAGAGTAGTCATAGATGATCCAGACCAGTACTGTCGCTGCACCGGAAGCTACCAGCGCCATCAGGCCATGGCCCTTGGTGCGCAGAGTCTGGCTGTTGACGAAGAAGAATCCCAGCATGATGACCGAGCTGAGAATGGAGATCACCGCCAGCACTCGCCAGTCCGGAACGCGGACGATTGGTTCGGCGAACGAGAACTTGGGATTGCGCTCGACGTCGTAGACGCCCCAGTACGCTCCCACGCCGCCTTCGTTCTGAGCCTTCCAGGGCTGGTCAAACGCTTCCATCAGGAAGTATTCGTAATTTTCCTGCTCTGCACGGTGCAGGAAACGACGCAGGAACAAGGCCTCGTTCGCCTCACTGGCAACTGCTGCCTCGCGGGTACGACCATCCGACGGCCAGCCCACTTCACCGATCAGAATAGGCTTGTCAGGGAAGGCCTCTTCCAACTGCTTCATCTTGTCGACGATGTATTCTTCGGCCATATCCACATCAACGCCTTCCCAGTACGGCAGCATGTGCACGGTCAGGAAGTCGACATGCTCGGCCAGTTCCGGATGGCTCAACCAGACATGCCATGGCTCGGCTGTGCTGACAGGCTGACTGACCTGGCTCTTGACGCGTTCCAGCATCGCGGCCATCTCGTCCACAGTGAACTCACCACGCAAGGTGGTTTCGTTGCCCACCATCACACGGGTGATGTTGTCATACGTATTGGCCAGCGCGATGCCCGCCTCGATTTCCTGCTGATCGGTCGCGTCATCAGTACCCAGCCAGATGCCCAGCGTGATTTCGAGATCATGCTGATCAGCAATCGCGGGGATTTCCGCCAGACTGCGCAGACTGGAGTACGTACGCAGTGCACGAGCCTTGCCAGCCAGCAACTCAACATCTTCACGAATTTCTTCCGTGCTGGGCATGATATTGAGAATACCGTTCTGATTGGCACGGAACGGAGAGAAAGCGAAGCCACTGATCTGTTCAGGCCAGGGCACGACTTCCGTAGGACGGTTAATCAGCGCCCACAGTGAAAACGTGACCGCTGCAAACAACAGGGCTACAAGCAAACTCGAAATACGCATATATGGGTATCAGAATAAATGGAAGGGGGGGTAGGAACGGCGCGCATCATAGGGTGGCGTCCGAGTGTCGTCAATAGCTCGACAAAGAAAAATATAGTTTGCGAAAAGACTTGAAATGGCACGACTTTTTTCAGCATCAAGGGGCAATTTTTCCGCACCAAAAATGTCCAATTCCAGCCTGACTGCACTGTAATTGAACCGTCATGATCCTGTAATTTGAAATCAGCATTCACCACTCTCAGTCCTTGCACACTCGCCATTGTTTTACCTTGCCATACCATTGTGACTGCAGTATGAACTATGCAAGCTGTACGCCACCTGAATGCATGCGTCGGTGACAGGACCGGGGCTGGCCTGTAATACTTCCGCCGTCAGCCCTGCACGCTCGCCCGCAATCGCCTCGCGAAGGCCTGGAGAACCAATTGAAACCTCTGATTCTACGATCGATAGCGCTCTGTCTTCTGCTCTCTGCCACCCAAGGCCACGCCGAGCGGGTGGATATTTCATTGAGTGACGGTACTGCGCTGGGCGTCTATCTGCTGTATCCGCAACCGCAAGCCGATACCGCCCATCCTCTCGTGATTCTGATGGGCGGCGGTTCTGGCGAAGAAGGTATAGCGAGAGATGTTCAGGGTGGCGTGGGACAGGATCTGGCCGACAGAGGGTATGTCGTCGCCGTGCCGGTATCCCCCAACGCCAGATCCTTCCGAGGCGAGAACAATCGCCTGATCCCGCTGCTGATCGAGGCACTGAAAAAAGACGAGCGTGTCAGCGAGAACAAAACCCTGCTGGCGGGGATCTCCAACGGGGGGATGTCAGCACTGGAGGTCGCCGCAGCCGCGCCACAAGAGTACGCGGGCATCATGGCGATACCGGCATTGGTCCCACGCGGACTGAACGTCAGTGCGCTGGCGGGCATGCCAATCTATTTGCGCATCGGCGATCAGGACGAGGCCGGCTGGCAGGACCGGCTTGACGAGACTGCGGCGACATTGCGTGCCGCCGGTGCTCGAGTGGACGCGGGACTGGTGTTCATGTCGCCCCACATGTTTGCGATGGAATGGGAGACTCTCGACCCCTGGCTGCAGGCCGTGTTGCCGGCGCAAACCGACAACTGACCCGCGACCAGTCGGCAGATCAGAAGTTGGTGGCGAC
>JBBTKA010000013.1:0-5591 GCA_038059145.1 Pseudomonadota bacterium | reverse complement strand
TCGCTGTTGAACATCTCGCGTTCGATGAATTCATACATCTGCAATATGGTGTGGCGATTGCGTTCGGAACAGCTGTCCGCGTCGACATGTTTGACCACAAGGTTGACGACGCTGTCCGGGCGAATCTTCAGGCCGGTGGTGACGACACCCGACAACAGGCCATGAATTTCCGAGGGGGAGACCTCATAGCCGAACTCCATGAAGTGATTGCAGCACTGGTCAAAATCGAGGGCGAGGGTTTCTTCTTGCTTCAAAAGTCTAATTCCTGGTTCGAATCTGTGGTAGCGAGCCCGCTCGCGATCGATTTTGCGCTGCACTCAATCGCGAGCGGGCTCGCTCCCACAGTGTTCATGTTGTGATTAGTTGAATGTGGTCGGGGTAGATCGCGATCTGCTTCTTCTTCAGCAATGTGCCGATGGCCCTCTTGTAATTGCCCTTGCTGACCTTGTAGACCGCGTAAATCTCATCCGGACTGCTATGGTCGCACAGCGACGACACACCGTCATTAGCCCGCAGGTGCGCCAGAATCTTCTCGCCCAGATCATCACGCACCGCCTGTCCCTGCAACTGCAGGCAAAGGTCGATGCGGCCATCCTCGCGAATCCGACGAATATAGCCTTTGAGCTTCTGGCCGACACGCAGTGGCTGCAACACCTCCGTCTTGAAGATCAGGCCGAGGTGAGTCTGATTGACGACGGCCTTGTAGCCGAGATCGGTGCGGCCGCATACCAGCAGGTTGACCGGCTGCATCGGCTCGAAGCCGGTGCCATCCTCACTCAGCCAGGCGTCCAGACGCGAGGTGGCGGCAATCCGACCGCTCGGCTTGTCGAGGTACACGTAAACGACATAAGAGCTCTCTTCACGCATTGGCACCCGTTGCTCACTGAACGGCACCAGCAGATCCTTGGGCAGTCCCCAGTCGAGAAACGCGCCCGCATGGTTGACCTGCACCACGCTCAGGGAGACGCACTGACCGACCTGAGCACGCGGCCGCCGGGTGGTCGCGATCGGGCGATCCTCAGAATCGTGATAGAGGAAAACTTCGACGGTGTCGCCGACTTTGCAGTTGGCCGGCACCTCCAGGCGTGGCAACAGAATCTCGCCCAGCTCGCCCCCGTCCACATAGACCCCGAAGGCCACCTGTTTGGTCACGGGCAGCGTGTTGAATTTGCCGATCTCGGCCATGCGGGCTCCTGCTGACAGGCTTCCTGTCAAAATCGATTGTAGCGAAATAATAAGTCAGAAATAAAAATGCCCGCCATCCTTATCGGAGACGGGCATCGAATTGTGGCAGATTGATCTGCTCTTATAAATAAACCTTTGCAGGCTAATCATCGCGCGAAAGGGTTGCTCCCGAGTTTGTGACGCTCTGGATGTGAGCTTGCCTTCCCCGCGAATCCGAAAAATTCGTGATCCGCGTACAGATCACGAAAATAAAATCAAAAACCTCAGAACGTACCGCGGATCTTCAATGCCAGTTTCACACCGGTATTGCTGCATGACGTCTCGATCTCGTTCAGCACGCCCGTGGCAATGGTGCCACGAACATAGCGTGAACGTTCACGGCAACGCTCGCCTTCCAGGGCATTCATGGCTTCGAAGCGGTAAGTCAGGCCCGCAAAGCCAATGGTCTCGGCAAACACAGTCAGCATGTCGCCTGAGTTGTAATCTTCGATCTTGTCGATGTCGTAAGCCTTCCTTTCACCTTCGAACTGGTGCGCGAAATTGAAGCCGTAGTTCAAGCTCAACGCCGGCAAGTCATGGCGGAAGCCGAGACGCATGTTGCCACGGCCACCCTGACGCAGTTTGCGATCGATACCGAGGAACGGATCGGTCACGCTGGAGTCCTCGACCTGCACGCCGGAGGTCAGCAGCATTTCGGGCACGCCGATAAAGCCCAGACGCAGACTCGCGTCTACACTGACGCCATAGCGCTCACCATCACCGATGTTGCCACTGGCAGACTGAATCGTGGTAAGAGTTGACACATCGACCCTGTCGATCACGTCCGTCAGGTCATGATAGAAGACCTTGGTGCTGAGCACGCCGGCGTCGTCCGGCAGACGGTATTCCAGGTTTGCCTCGTAGCGCAGCGACTGCTCCTGCACCAGTTCCGGGTTACCGGCCAGCGCGTTCTGATCGTCGTCACCACCGGCAATGCTGGCGGTGAAGTCGGCAAAGCTCAGCTGTGCCACGTCCTTCTCGATGGAGGCGCGGAACTGGATGGCAGGGGTAATATCGAAACGGTAGTCCACCTTGGGACGGATGAAGTCGAAGTCACGCTTGTTGCGCACATCGCCGCTCTGCTCAATCGTGGAGTTCTCGAACAGCAAGGTGCTCTCCAGAGACATGCGATCATTGAGCTGCCAATTGTGCACGACAAACGACTCGTAGCGGATTTCCTCCACCAGCGCATCGGTGTTGCTGGCCGGACGCAAGCCGCCGAATAGAGGCGAAGGGGCGAACGGCACAGGCGGCAGGCCGAGCTGTAGCTGTGAATCTAGAATCGTCTGCGCACGCTCAATACCGATCTCCAGATCCTGAGTTTCGTTCAGGCCGAAAGAGTAGGTACTGCGCACAATGCGTTCCTTATTGACACTCTGAGTCGCCAGATAGAGGAACTTGGTGTAATTGGCGCCATTCACGTCAAACGCGTCACGGGCACTCTCGCTGTTAGCTTCATTGACGATGAAAAGAGTCTTGAAGCGGCTGCCGTTCGCGAAGGTGTGCTCGTAATCTCCACCGATCTCCCAGTTGTCACTGGAGGCCGGAATGTCATCGTACTCAGTGGTCAAAGTGTTCGGCGTGGCACGCAGATCGGTAATAATGCGATCCACTGTCATCGGCGCATCCGAATCAGCAATCAAAGCGTTGAAGTTGACGCGGTCATTCAAAGTGAGGTCGTAGCCAAGGTTGGTACTCAGCGTCACCGGTTTGGAGTCACGGTATTCCTGCCGTACCACGGTGTCATTCGGCGTGCCATTGGCAAGGATGCTGGTCTCGAAACCATCGCGAAACTCGTAGCGGGGCTCTGCTCCAGCACTGAACTGGTAGTTCAGGGCGCCACGTTGCCCGTTCAGGGAAATCGAGCCACCCGGATCCAGTGTGCCATCGTGGTAACGATCGACATTCACTTCGGCTGCGATACTGGAACGGGTCTCGGCCTCCAGCAATACGATATTGATGACCTGCGCACCGCCGCGCACGTCCAGATCTCCGGAGGTGCCACGAATAATCTCTATGTACTGTACCTGGCTGGCGGGAATGCGTGCGAGCTGGGCGTTGCCTTCGTTCTCCTTACCCGCGATTCGTCGACCGTTGATCAGGATCTGGTCGCCACCGGCACCCAGACCACGACGATCGGCGCCGCCGGAACTGCCGGGACCACCACCGCTGCCACTTGCGCCCTGATTGCCGCCGCCCATCGCCAGGTTGATGCCTGGGATACGAGAAAGCATGTCATTCACGGAGAAGGGCTCGTACTGGGCAAAGAATTCGGCGGGGTACGTCACGGTGGAATCACTGGCGGCAGGCTGTTGTGCTGACGCCGCGCTGGCGAGGAGCAGGGCCGCTGCGGCCAAGGTGACGGGGCGCACTGTGGCGCGCAACCCCTTGCGAATCAAGCGATAACTCATTGGTAAGACTCCAGGCTTCATAAACGTTGTCGGCTGCAAATGCGCTGACAATTCATTTTTATCGGTAACGAGCGGCGGCAAGTATGCACACAACACAGGCAGTGAAAAACCACCGCCTGTGTCGTATTTGTGACATTTTGTAATGTCCGAACGAAAGATCAGCGCGACGGAACGATGGTCTGACGCTGCTCGTCAAGCCCTTCGATTCCCAGCCTCACCACGTCACCGGGTTTAAGGTAGACCGGGGGCACCATGCCATCACCGACTCCGGCAGGAGTACCGGTGTAGATGACGTCCCCGGGATACAGGGTCATGAATTCACTCAGATGGCTGACAATCTTCGCTACTCCGAAGACCATGTCAGCCGTATTGCCTTGTTGACGCATCTCGCCATTGACTTCGGACCAGATGGACAGGTTCTGCACGTCCTTGATGCTGTCGCGGGTGACCAGCCACGGTCCGAGCGGGGCGAAGGTGTCGGCACTCTTGCCTTTTGTGAACTGACCGCCTCGCTCGCGCTGGAAAGCACGCTCAGAAACGTCATGGCCGACTGCATAACCAGCGATGTAGTCGAACACGTCGGCCTCGGCAACATACTGGGCACGCTTGCCAATCACGACCACCAGTTCGGACTCGTAATCGAGCTTCACCCCGTTGCGTGGCTGAATGACGTCATCGAACGGGCCGGTCAATGCGGATGTCGCTTTCATGAAGATCAGCGGCTCGGTAGGCAGTTCGACCTGCATCTCGGCAGCGTGATTCACATAGTTGAAGCCAACGGCGATGATCTTGCCGATGCCGGTGAGCGGAATGCCCAGGCGCGGCTCGCCCGGCACAACCGGCAATTGGTCCATGGGAATCGCGGCGATGCGCTCAAGACTCTCATCGGACAGTACATCGGGTGTGATATCGGTGACATGTGCTGACAGATCGCGCAGCTGACCGGACGCATCGACCAGGCCCGGCTTCTCCTGCCCGGCGGGACCAAAGCGGACGATCTTGAGATTGGCATTCAGTTCGGCAGCCTGAAGACCACTTGTGCAGACTAGCAGCGTGCACAGGGCAATAGCAGAAGAGACAGCAGAGGAGAGCGAGCGTCGGAGCATGGAAACCTCATTATTGTTATTGATTGATTTTCTTCGAGCTGGCGTTGCGATGGCGCTGGCGTTGACTGGCGGGCAGTGTAGCCAAAATGGGCCACCGTGTCTCTATCCGACAACCACCGAACGACTGCTCAACAGGCAAATCCTTGCGCCAGACTTAATGTGATTGCCAGCCCCTGGCACTTCGTGTAAACCGGGCACCACTATCTGCACGATAAAAGCACGCATAAACAGACTCTTCACCAAAAGGGCTTTCAAGATGATGAACCACACCCCGCTCACCAGCCGCCGACCGTTTGCCGCACTCAAACCCCTGACTTTGGTGGCGTTGCTGAGCCTGCCTCTGACCCTGCAAGCACAGACTGATGATGAGAAACGCGCGGCGATGAATGCGGCCTACCGTCAATATCAGGAACTCGTAGCGCAGGGTCCGCAGTTCCGTGATCAAGCAGTGGAGCCTGCGCGTCAGGCCTATGAACTGGCATTAGAGGTGCTGGGAGACGCACATCAGACAACCGCCGCGCTGGCGTTGAATTATGGCAACGTGGTCCGCGACGGCGACGATGCTGCCGAGATTCTGGAGCATGCACTGGAAATTTCCGAAAACGTGCATGGCGAAGACGCACTGGCGCTGGTCGATCCACTGATGGCTTTGGGGGATTCCGCCACCGCCAATAGTGAATTTGCCGATGCTCGGGGTCATTATCTGCGCGCGTACGAACTGGCCCGCAGTCAGGAGCCACGCGACCCCTTCCTTGAAGCCATCATCGGCATTCAGCTCGGGACTACTTATTTCAGCCTGGACCAGCGAGACGAAGCCGATGTCCACACCGGTGCTGAGCGGTCCGAACGA
>JBBTKA010000012.1:0-7632 GCA_038059145.1 Pseudomonadota bacterium | reverse complement strand
ATCACATCGACGTGTTGCCGTTGTTGTGGGACGCGGATGTCAACTTTGTGCAGGGCAACTGCCTGCAGGAACCCAGCGACAAAATGGACTTCAGCTTCGTGCAGGATGAAGAGATCACCCTGGATTCCTTTTACTAGGATTTCTTTTAGTAGAGACACTGAACTTGGCAACAGACAACCTTTCGGCAGACAGACACCCACAGGATTTTTCGGCGCTTGCTGAGGAGGAGAGCGGCGGCAATGCTATCGCGGGCGGGGCCCGCTCCCACAGTGTGCAGCCGGTGTCGCAGCTGCGGGTGGGGCAGAAGCTGGCGATCGCCAGCTGCGTGCTGCTGATTCTCTCCATGTGCGTATTCTGGCTCGTCACCAATCAGACCACCGAAAACATCCTGCGCCAGCAGGCGGACAGTCTCGGCAATACCCTCGCACGCCAGACCGCCATTCTGGCCACCGAACTCGTGCTGGCCAACGATCTGATCAGCATGAATGTCTTGCTCAGCCAGCTGACCCGGGACGCGGCAATCAGCCAGGCGGCAATCTTGAGCATCGACGATCAGGTCATCGCCATTTCCGGCGCCGCAGTCTCCAACCCGGATGGGACGCAAACCGGCAACGCCGATTTATTTGGCAGCTATGTGGCGCCCATCGCCTTGCAGGATTCGCTGGCAGGCTACGTCCGCATCCACCTGGATCAGCGCTACATCGAGCAGGGCGTGACCCGGAACTTCCTCTTCATGCTGATTGCTCTGCTGCTGCTGGCATTGACCGGCATCAGTGTGACCCTGGCACTGGCTCAGCATTTCGTGACCTTTCCGCTGCGGATGTTGAGCGCCTCCATGCACAGCGTCCGGCGCGGCGAACCCGAGCCCTGTCCGTACGGAGAGCGAGGGGATGAGGTAGGTGCGCTCATCCGCAATTACAACCGCCTGATCTACGATCTCGAAGACCCCGAAACACGACAAGCGATCTTTGGCGAGGAACCCGAGCCCGCCGCAGTAGCGCAGACGCCGCCGGCCTACCGCAAACCGGGCAGCACCGTCGTCAGCATTCTGCATCTGAATATCAGCAATTACAGATCGGCTCTCCATCAGCACGATCCGGTGGAGACAGTGGAGCTGATCAACACCTACTACTTCTACATCCACAAGGTCGCGCAGCTGTACAACGGCAACATCGAGAAGTGCGCCGGCGACGAGATTCTGCTGACCTTTGGCGCGGCGCAGAGCGACGAAGACCACAGTTTCCACGGGGTGTGCGCCGCCCTGCTGTTCCTGCAGCTGTCCAACACCCTGGGACGCGAACTGGAAGCGCAGTCACTGCCATCCCTGCAGTTCCGTGCAGGCCTGCATTGCGGCGAGCTGCTGACGGGGGTAATCTCCTCTCTTGAACAGAAGAGCTATACCGTGGCGGGAGAGAACCTCGCGCTGGCCAGGCAGATCTGCGAAGAAGGTCCGATCGGGACACTGCTGATAAGCGAAGCTGTCTATACGCACGCCGACGCCGACAATCGCCTGATCACCGAAGAGTTCAACGAGATAGTCGATGATACGACTGGAGAGTTCATCAAGACCTGGCTGGTTGATGAACCGATGGCCAACTACAAGTCACTGCTAAGTCGACAGGTGCAACACCTTCTCGAGCAGGAGATGAATCTCTGAACGGGCAAAGGCGCCTGTTGCAGCTGCAAGTGCATGGAGCCCGGAAATGGATATCAACTTCCCGATTTGTCATCTTTTCTACTACCCGACACAGGTTGTGCTGGTAGACGATGACCCTGATTTTCTCGACGCCGTCAGTCTGTTGCTGCGCCGCAACCTCAGCTATCGGCTGTTTCGTTCGGCCGCCCAGGCGCTGATTCACGTCAACAACTCGAATCAGCAGACCGACATGATCCGACGCTGTTACTCCTCCTACAAGACCGGCCCCTTCGATTCCGACACGCTCAACCATATCGACATCAACGAGATCTACAAAGAGGTTTACAACCCGGCACGCTTTGCGACGCCGACCGTCGTAGTGGTCGACTACTCGATGCCGGAGATGAACGGGCTGGAGTTCTGCATGAGCCTGACCAACCCTTATGTGAAGAAAATTCTACTCACCGGCCAGGCCGACACCGACCTGGCCGTGCAGGCATTCAATGAGGGCTTGATCGATCAGTACATCAGCAAGAAGGATCAACATCTTCAGGCGAAACTCAACCGTTCGATAGCCAATCTGCAGCAGCACTATTTCAGCAGAACCTTCAAGCTGATCACCGACCCCGTCATCGCCAACAACCAGAGCCGCTTCATCAACAATCCTGACTTCGTGAATTATTTCCGCGAGATCCTTTCGACGCGCAACATCGCGGAGTACTACCTGATCGACGAACCCTATTCAGGCTTCTTCCTGCTCGATGAAAAAGGCACCGTCTCGATTCTGTTGATCCTGCCCGAACTGAAATTGCAGAGCCACTACCGACAATGCGCAGCCGAAGGCGCTCCGAGCGATCTGCAACAGGCACTGGCGAACGGCTCCATCATTCCGCTGTTCAATGTCGCCAATGAACAGGAGAAGATAGACCCGGGAATTCTGCAGAACTGGAAGAAATATTACGTGCCCGCTGCCCGTATTTCCGAGCGCGCCGCCTACTATTGCGCGATGCTGTCGGGCGACCAGGCAAGGAGCCTGCTGCGCAAGTACCATCCGGAGGACATTGCACCTTACAGCGCCCACATCGGCATGCCACAGACTGGCGCGGGGCAGAAGTATCTGCATTAGTACCTGCATTAGTCCCTAAATTGGCACCTGCATTAGCTCCGGCATTAGCGGCTGTCAGTGCTTGAGGCGCTCGCCGCCGTCCCTGCCCTCTTCCACCAGCACCGGAAAATCCAGCGTGAAGGTGGTGTACTCGCCCAGCACCGAATCGACACGGATGGCAGCATCGAAGCTGAGGAGGGTACGCTTGCAGAAGGCCAGCCCGGCACCTGTGCCATCGTTCCGGGTCGTGAAGAAGCGGTCAAAGATGTGCGGTAGATTTTCCGCACTGATCCCCAGGCCGGTGTCGGTGAATATCAGGCGATGCTGCTCAGCGGTGCAATCCAATGTGATACTGATCTCGCCCTTGCCTGCCGCTTCAACACTGTAGAGAGCATTCTTGATCAGATTGAACAATACATACACCATCAGCGAGTGCACGCCGATGAAATCGAAGCCATTGCCAACCGAATAGTGCACAAGCTGGCGCTGGTCCCGCTTGAAAGGATACGCCAGCAGAGCCTCTTCCACGCAAGCGGCCATGGTGCAACGGGAAAAGCTCGAGCGATCAAGCTCGCGATTGCGCAGATTCACCAGCAGCAGATCGATGACGGAATTGGCCTGATCCACCATGCTCTTGATGCGCGCAGGAGTGCCTTCAAGCATGTCACGGTGCTCGGCCCGGATCGGAAAAAAGCGCGACGGCTCCTGCAGGCTGGCATAGCGGTAGCCTTCCAGAAGATCCGGCAGATACGACTCCACGCCACTGATACTCGCCCGCACACCCGACAAAGGCGTGCGCATCTCATGCGCGATCGTGGCGCTGAGATTGGAGAGCAGTGCCATCTTCTCGGCATGGATCGCCTCCTTCCTGACCTGCTGCTTGCGCTGGGCGTCGATACGTTCTACGGCGATATTCAATTGTCGGCAGAAGAAGTGCAGCAGGGGGGCCTCATCCTCGCGGTTGCCCTCGTGCAGTAGTCTGCCGCCTGGCAAGAGGAGGCACAACAGACCCTGCTCGCCGTGCGCCGGCAACGCCTGCTCGGCATCGAAGCGCTGCAGCTCACGTGCCACTGGGGCCGTGCAATGTGAGGCAAAAAACACGGTGCGCTGACTGCGTGCGTACAGCAATAGCGGATTGGTCTCCTCCAGCCTTATCAGTGCTGAATCGCTGACATGTGCGGAGTGATGGCGCTCATCATCATTCAGATCGAGAAGGCCCGGCTCCCACTGCTGCATCCCTCTGGCAGCATGCCGATCTTCAGCGCCCTCTGCCACGAGTGTGTCGCAGATGAAGATGGTGGTCTTCTCGACATTCATCAAACGCGTCAGAGCCCTGCCCGCGAAGTCTAGCAGGCTGTCCAGATCGGCGTGCTCATGCATGGCATTGATGAGCGCGGCCAGGGAACCGAGCCGGCCGGCCGGAAGATCACCGCGCGAGGACTTGAACCCCATGAGCATATAGGGGTAGAGCACATCGTAGGTCAGGCAGATAAATACAATGAAAAAGATTTGCAGCAGGGCATGGAACAACGGGTCATTAATCAGAGTCCGAAGCAGAAATGCCAGCACTCCATACAGCGCCAGGTACGCAACGATCAGCAATCCTTTGACGAGCGAGTTGGTTGTCAGCATGACAGAGCGGGCATGGAATGCACTTTGGTGGAAATCAGGGATAAAAATCCGGTTTACGCAGCGGCCATGTTGCGGAAACTGTGCGACTGGCGGTAGTGTATACTAGCGTCAGGTGATATTGAAAAGGAGTTACAAGATGCTTAAAGGATTATTGACTGCTGTCTGCTTCCCTTTGATCCTGCTCTGGAGTCTGTGTTACGGAATCCTCGGTGGAATCTTCTTCAAAATGCTGGCGGTCTATGAAAACTGGGCCGATCTGAATCATTTGCAAATCACGCAGTGGAAACGCTATCCCCTGCGCAGCTACAACAAATTCACCGGGGCGATTCTCACGCACCGGATGAAATCGAAGCCTATCGAGCTTGTCGAACTGACCAACAGCGAGATACAGACTGAATTCAAACGTGAACCATTCCCAGTCCTGCTCATTCTCGCCAATACGCTGATCGCTCTGCTTCTGCTGCCCTTCGCCATCCTGACAGGAATCGTGCAGGGGCCGATCTTTGTCTTTCGCAAGAGCTGGCGCTCCTGGCAGCAGCTGGCCCACTTGAAATCCTGATGACGACCAGAGCGGAGGGCTCACATGAAATCTAAACCGCTGGTACTGGTCGTCGAAGATGACAAAACACAATCCGCACTGGTGGTGGAGATCATCAACGAAACAGGACTCTACCAGGCGATTCCTGCGTATGACGGCGAGCATGCCTTTCAGGTGCTGGAAGACAATCAACGCGGCTTCAATTTCCTGAGCAATCGCGTCGCCTGTATTCTGCTGGACTGGCAGATGCCCCGAATGAACGGTGAAGTCTTCATCAAGCGACTGCGGACAGAGGAAGGCAGAAGCCCGTTCAAGCGTCACATTCCCATCGTGATTTTTTCAGCCTACAGCGACAAGGAGCGCCTGCAACTGGCGAAAGACCCGACGCTGGGCCTGGCCTCGGGATACATCGTCAAACCCTTTGACAAAGAAGAATTGCTGACACTCCTCAAGCGCATCATCGTGCATCAAGAAGCGGAAATTCTGCGCGAGATTCTGATCGAACGCGAAGCCCGGTGGGTCAAAGAGCTTCGGAAATAGCAACAGGTGGCTCTGCAGGCAGGCGCACCGTAAAGGTCGTACCGAGCCCTGGTTTGCTGGAGAACTGAATCGTCCCTTTGTGCTCGGTGATGATGCGATTGCAGATAGTCAGACCCCAGCCACGTCTTGCGGTCGCATTTCCTGCAGCAGTGACTTTGCCGCTGAAATACGGCTCCCATATCTTCTCGCGCAACTCTGGCGCAATCCCTACACCGGTATCGCTGACCGACACGACCACCTCACCACGTTCGCCACGTGTGCGAATACGCAAAGTCCCGGTCTCTGGCATCGCCTCCAGGCCATTCTTGATCAGATTGGAAAACAGCACCTGCAAGTCGCCGGGGATGCCCTGGACTGACGGCAGATCGTGCTGCAGATCCAGTACTTTTTCGTGAATGGATTCGGGTGCCAGACGCAGGCAGCGCGTCAGCACCTGATTGAGGTCCACTGACTGTACGCGTTCACTCTCGTCGACATCCGCATCGGTGAACGCCAACGTCTCCTCCACAATCTCCGTCGCACGGTCGACCTGGGCCTCGATGATCTCGCGATATTTTTCGGCGCTCTCGAGATCGCGGATACGCCTCGCACTCAGGCGAATGATATTCAGAGGCGTTCTGATCTCGTGGTGCGCCTGGCGTGTCGCGTGAGCAATCGCACGGCTCTTTTCCGCGCGCATCAACTCGATCTCGGCGTCGTGCAGGCGCTTCTGGTTTTCGGCGTAGAGTTTCTCGAGCCTCTCAAATGGCGTAAGACGGTAAAGAATGGCGGACACGTAGCTGCGCAGCCGTGTCAGGAATTGCCGGTCCCGCTTCGAGAATGGCTCCTGATTGCTACGCTCACCCAGAATCAGCACGCCCTCGAGAATTTCCGGTGAGAAGCAGGGAATGACCAAACTCAACTCAGGATGCTGATGCCCGAGCGCGAAGAAGCGCCGCTGTGCGGAGGCACCAAACTCTTCGAGACTGGCAAGCGAGCTTCGGTTGCGACACTCGTCGATAAATGCGTCATCGACCGCCAGTGCCTCGATAACGGCAGAGGTGGCAGGTTGGGCCGACCCTTGCGAGGCGAACAGCTCGTAACCCCGCAACTGGTCATCATCGCCCCGTACTGCCACCACATAATGCGCGCGCTCCAGCTCGAAGGTGTTGTCCAGCTCCTCGATCAACTGACGAAAGATGTCGCGCCGATTTTTTTCCTGGCCCAATACCCCAGACAGGCGATTGAGGATGTCTTCGGCGTCGTACCAGCCACGGACGAACTTGCGGCGTGCCGTCGTGATCAGCAGCAGCTCGAGAGGAGCGGCGGCGAAGGCCCAGACCACACCGAGCAGACAGATCAGCACCAGGCTTGACGCCGGTCGGCTGAAAGAAATCTGAAACGCCAGATACAGACTGGTCACGATCAGTGAAGCGACGATGACCTTTGCGGTGTTGCGCTGCACGACCATACGGATATCGAGCAGGTCATGCTTGCTGATCGCATAGGCAAAAAACAGCGAAGGAAATACGGATGCCAGGTGTCCGAACACCAGCAAGTCATAGTTGCCAAACAGCACCAGAATCAGATCGAAGAAGATGCCCAGAAAAATAAACAGCCCCAGCCCCGTGAGCATGTAAGCGAGGCGGACTTTGTATTCGGGATAGCGCCGGTAGCTGATGAACAGATTGATCACGCTGAGCGAGCCCAGCAGCACCAGATAGATCGAGTAATACAGATACCCGGCACCATCAATGTAGACGATTGCTCCGTCCTGCAATTCTGCGCGGGAAACCACGTCGCTGAACAGAATCAGCAGCGTGAAGCCAGTGCCTGTCAGAGCATTGATGGCATTGAGCCATCGCCCCGGCATCTTTCTGACGGAGGGATAAAGCAGACTGGTATAGATAAACCCGTTGGCAAACACAATGGCACTCACCAGCTGCAATTGCGAGACCGGGTTGATCGGCACAAACGACTGAAACTCATGCAGGAACAGGAAGCAGAGTGCCCAGACAGCAACCGCGAGATTGGTCATCAGATAGGTGAATGACAAGCGTCCCGGATTCTGCCGCCAGGTGTACAAACCCAGCAATACCAGCACGATGGCATTGGGCACAAAGATATAGTTCATCGTTGCAGCGACCGGATCGCAGGAGCGACCTCAGTTGCGAGCCTCCCCCTTGAGCAGATACTTGTTGA
>JBBTKA010000011.1:811-7225 GCA_038059145.1 Pseudomonadota bacterium | reverse complement strand
CCATTTCCTTCAGCACGGCCTGCAGCCGCTCGAATGAGAGGCGCAGATTGCCCGCGTTCATGAACAACAGATCCCAGGACTTGAGAAGCAGCCGCCCGCGCAGAAAATCCTCGTCCCGCGCCGCTTCGGCATGCACGCTGAAGCCGGATTTGCGCAGCAGAGTCACCAACCGCTCGCCGTCTCTGAGGAGGTCTGCAACGATGAGGACATTGATGGTGAGGGTCTGGTCCATGCCGGATTCTGATTCTTGAGGTTTTCGCCGAAGGCCGCTTATTGGCCGAGTTTAGCACAGTAAACCAGTGTTCCTGACTGCGCGAGCCGCATGTTACCTCTCGTGTCGTCCCGAACCAAAGCGCGACACTGAAAAAGCCGCATGCCCTCTGATTTTTCCAGCCGGCAACGTGTACACTTCGAACATCAGCAGCTTGGCAAACTATCGGAATTCAGAATCATGTCAGACCATAACAAGAAGTCGCCTTCCGGCAGAAGCTCGGCAAGACACGGTGATGAATCACAGCTCAAGGCATTACTCGACATTCGCGGGGCGCGCAATCGTCTGTTCGTCTGTTTCGCAACCTTGCCGGTATATATCTATGCCGTTAATCAGCTGTTGAGTGCGGGCAACTCCTCAAGTCTCATCATGTATTCCTACATGTTGCTGTACGCGTTTTTCGGGATCAGTGCATCGGTCAAGCGCTGTCCGGATTGTCACGAACAGTTCTTCGTGAAGCGCTTCTTTCTGAATCCCTTTCGCTCCCAGTGCGCCCACTGCGGGCTATCGTTCAAGCACCTATAAGCGTGCCCCGAAGATCGCCGAGCCGATTCTGACGATGGTCGAGCCCTCGGCAATTGCCGCCGCGTAATCACCGCTCATGCCAATGGAAAGCGTGTCCATCTGCGGATATTTCACCGCCAGGTGTTGCAGCAATTGGGCGAGCGGACGGAAAGTCAGGCGCTGCTGTGCGGTGTCGTCGCAGGGAGCGGGAATCGCCATGAGGCCGCGCAGGCAGATATTTTCCAGGCCGTTGATCGCCTCGCAAAGATCAGCTGCTTCGGCCAGTGTCACACCGGATTTGCTGTCTTCCCCGGAAATGTTGACCTGAATGCAGATGTTGAGGGGGCCAAGCGTTGCCGGCCGCTGCGCACTCAGCCGCTGCGCAATTTTCAGACGATCCACGCTGTGCACCCATTGAAAGTGCTCGGCAATCTCGCGCGTCTTGTTGGATTGAATCGGGCCGATGAAATGCCAGCACAGGCCCGGCAGCGGCAATGCACTGATCTTGCTCAGCGCCTCCTGCACATAGTTTTCGCCGAACTCCCGTTGTCCTGCCGCAAAGGCCTCACGCACCTTCTCGGGTCCCTGAGTCTTGCTGACCGCCAGCAGGGCAACACTGCCAACAGGCCTGCCGCAGGCGACGGCGGCTTTGCCGATCTCTTCACGAACTGTGGAAATATTTTCTGCTATGCTTGCCATGGTTTTCAGCCTCGATATCAAGGGCAACTATAGCACTGCACACAAACACCGCACATCGCCGGATAACCATAATCGCAACAGGCAATTTTGAAGCAGGGGCAGGTATCACAATGGACATCACCGAATTACTGGGTTTCAGCGTCAAACAGGGCGCATCGGATCTGCATCTCACGGCCGGCATGCCGCCCCTGATTCGCGTCGACGGTGACATGCGCAAGATCAATGTTCCCTCCATGGATCACAAGGAAGTTCACGGCCTCATCTACGAGATCATGACCGACAAGCAGCGCAAGGATTACGAGCAGTTCATGGAGACTGACTTCTCCTTCGAGGTGCCAGGCCTCGCTCGTTTCCGGGTCAACGCCTTCAATCAGAACCGTGGTGCTGCCGCCGTATTCCGTACCATTCCCTCCAAGGTGCTGTCGATGGAGCAGCTCGGGATGGGGCAGGTGTTCCGTGATGTCTCCGATCTCGCGAGAGGGCTGGTGGTGGTCACCGGGCCCACGGGTTCAGGCAAGAGTACGACGCTCGCCGCGATGATGGACTACGTGAACAACAGTCGCTACGAGCACATTTTGACGATCGAAGATCCGATTGAATTTGTCCACGAGAGCAAGAAGTGTCTGGTTAACCAGCGCGAGGTGCACCGCGACACCCTGGGCTTCGCCGAGGCGCTGCGCTCAGCCCTGCGTGAAGACCCTGACATCATTCTGGTGGGCGAGTTGCGGGACCTGGAGACTATTCGTCTGGCGCTGACAGCGGCAGAGACGGGCCACCTGGTGTTCGGCACACTGCACACCACCTCCGCCGCCAAGACCATCGACCGTATCATCGACGTGTTCCCGGCCGCTGAAAAATCCATGGTGCGCTCGATGCTCTCGGAGTCTTTGCAGGCGGTGATCTCGCAGGCACTCTTGAAGAAGAACGGCGGTGGCCGCGTGGCGGCACACGAGATCATGATTGGCACGCCCGCGATTCGTAACCTGATTCGTGAAGACAAGGTGGCGCAGATGTATTCGGCAATTCAGACCGGCTCCCAGTACGGGATGAAGACGCTGGATCAGTGCCTGAAAGAACTCGTCCAGAAGGGCACCATCACCAAGGAAGCGGCGAGAGCCAAGGCCAAGATGCCGGATTCGTTCTAACCTTGTGGGAGCGAGCCTGCTCGCGATTGATTCATCGCAAATCAATCGCGGGCAAGGCCTTTATGCCCTCGGGTACGCTCCCACAGGGGCATTCTCTACTCGCGGAATTTTTCGATCAGTCCGCTGAACCACGATTCCAGAACCAGCTGCGCCGCCAGGCTGTCCAGTTGCGCCTTCGATTCTCCCCGCAGCAATTGCCCGCGCGCCTCGAAGGAGCTGAGCCGTTCGTCCATCCCGAAGCAGGGTTTGAAATAGCGGGCATTGAGGCGGTTGCCGAACTTGCGAGCCTTGAAAAACAGCTCACTCTCCGAGCCATCCATGTTGTAAGGCAATCCCACGACGAACACATCCGGCTGCCATTTCTCGATTAATTTATCCATCACCTGCCAATCCGGAATGCCATCGCGCGCCGCTACCGGGCCGAGCGCGCTGGCGGTGCCGAGGATCGACTGCCCGCAAGCCACACCGATACGCTTGGTGCCGAAGTCGAAGCCCAATGCCGTAATGTCGCCGGGTTTTTTGACGGGAAACGCATCCATCTACGTGGCCCGCTTCATGAGTGGCCCGCAATGCTGGAGAGCTGGCTCAGGCTGACTCCGAGGCTGGCCGCTGCCGCCTCGGGCTTGGCTTCGTAATCGGTCGAGAAGATCAGCGTCGGGATCGCGGGCGCGGTCAGCCAGTAGTTGTCACTGATTTCCCGCTCCAGCTGGCCAGCTTCCCAACCCGCACAGCCGAGGGCAACCAGATAGTTTTCCGGGCCGTTGCCATTGGCGATGTCGGCGAGAATATCTTTGGACATCGACAGGCTGAGGCCGGGAGTGATCCGCAAGGTGTACTCCCACTCGCGACCACTCTCGTGCAGGATGAAGCCCTTGTGTTTCTCCACCGGGCCACCACTCATCACACGCTGACTATGGAAGATGCTGTCACCGCGTCGCAACTCCGCATCGATGTGCAACTCCGCGAGCAACTCCGAGAGCAGCATGCTGGAGGGTTTGTTGATGACAATCCCAAGCGCGCCTTCCTCGTTGTGTTTCCACAGATAGGTGACAGTGTGAGCGAACCAGGGGTCCTGCAGATGAGGCATGGCAATCAGGAACTGGTTAGCCAGTGAGCCAGGTGTTGCCTGATAATCCGCGTCGTCTGTCATAGGCTCGCTCTCACTCGCTGCTGAATGAATTGCCCCGGTGAAAACGCCAGGTGCGGATGATTTCCAGAATGTCGACTTCTTCCAGCAGTTCCGGTGGGAACGGGTCGAAGGGCGAGGCGAGACTGACGATGTTGATGGCCGCTTCGTCCAGCACACGTTCGCCCGAACTCTGCAGAATGCGGATTTCCTGCACCGAGCCATTGGGGCGCAACGACACCAGCATGCGCAGGCTGCCATAGATTTCCTGCTGACGTGCCTGCTCCGGATAATTCAGATTGCCCACCGCCTCAATACGCTTGCGCCAGGAATCCAGATAAAGCGCGTCGTGGCGCTTCTGGGTAGACGCCGAGGAGATGGTGTAGGTGCGCGGGCGCTTGGCGTAGGCCTGCTGCTGCAGATCCAACTGCGCCTGCAGACTGGCGATCGCCAGACTCAATTCCTCTGGCGTGGCGGTATCGGAGATGGGTTTGTCTGTCGCGGGGTTCTCTTCCTGCAATTGCTGTTCGATCGACAGTGCGGCATCCGTTGCAGTGAGCAGAGCCAGGTCGCTCGGATCAGTTTGCTGGCTCGGTGCCGGCGCCTGCGGCACCGGGTCCACCTGCTGGATCACCTCGTCATGAAACGGTGAGACGAAGGGTGTGCTGGGAGTGGCGGCCTCTTCAAGTACGCCACTGCCGCTCTGGTTTTCCTGCGCAATGAAATCCGCCTGGTCCGGAGCGATGTCACTGCGGTATTGCGCCAGCGTGATTTCCACGGCGGGCGCACTGTTGCTTTCTTCCAGATAGCTGAACCCCACGCCGACGATCAGCATGATATGCAGGCAGCCGGACAGGAAGATTGTGAAACCGAAGCGATCGTTGCTCAGGTCGGCGCTCAGATCAGTGTTCCTGATCATGGGCTGATCTGAGCTGTCATTCGCGGAGTTTGGCATGCGGTCTCACGACTTGGTTTCTGTATAACAAACGGTGTTTAAAGCTGGCGCTCGGCCAGCCTGCTCTCAATGCTGCGCATCAGGTCGCCAGCGATGTCGAGATTGTACGCCTTGTTCAGTTCCCGCACACAGGTCGGACTGGTGACGTTGATCTCGGTGAGGTACTCGCCGATGACGTCCAGACCGACGAACAACAGGCCGCGCTCCCGTACTGACTCACGCACCTGGCTGCAGATCCAGCGATCACGCTCACTCAAAGGCTGTGGTACGCCACTGCCACCGGCCGCCAGATTGCCTCGTGTCTCGCCACGGGCCGGCACTCGCGCCAGCGCGTAAGGCACAGGATCGCCATCCACCAGCAGGATGCGCTTGTCGCCGTTGACGATCTCGGGAATGAAGCGCTGCGCCATGATCGGCGTACGGCCGTGCCCGGTGAGGGTCTCGATGATGACGCTGACGTTCGGGTCGTCGTGGCGCAGACGGAAGATCGAGGAGCCGCCCATGCCGTCCAGCGGCTTGAAGATGACGTCGCCGTGGGTGACGTGGAAGTGCTTCAGCACCGTCGCGTTGTTGCTCACCACCAGCGGTGGACAGCACTGCGGGAACTGGGTGGCGAACAGTTTCTCGTTGCAGTCGCGCAGGCTGCGCGGTCTGTTGACCACGAGGCACCCGGCATTATCGGCCTGCTCCAGGATGTAAGTCGAGTAGATGTACTCGTTGTCGAAGGGGGGATCCTTGCGCATCAGAATCACGTCGAGTTCGCCCAGCGGCTCGTCGCTGGCGTCACCGAAGGAGTACCACTGGTTCTCGTCCCACGCCACATTCAGCTGGCGCATTAGCCCATAGGCGATGCCGTCTTTGAGATACAGATCAGACTGCTCCATGTAGTACAGCTCCCAGCCGCGTTCCTGGGCAGCGATGAGCATGGCGAGGCTGGTGTCCTTCTTGTAGTTGATGGTCTGGATCGGGTCCATAACAATGCCGAGTCTGATGGTCATGTGTGTGCCTGTGCTGATGATATGGGGCGGGTTATGGGATTGATTGTGACAGGACCCGCGAGCTGGGCAGATCATAACTCAACTCCTGCGATGTATCGACGCGGGCGAGTTCGCGGGAATTGAGAAGGTGTGCTAGACCTTTTGTGTATTGGAAGGATCTGCGCAGCAGGTAGAGACATTCAGGACACGCCGTGAATACTTCCCTGTAGGCTTGGGCGCCGCATCCATGCGGCGCACAGTCCTGCCTGCCTCTACCTGCCGCACAGATCTTTAGCCGCAGTGCCACAGCGAGTCCTGACTGTCTCTGCCTGTCGCACCGATCCTGCACAAATGCTGCAACACAAGGAGGTTGGCATGGATGCCACATCACACACGCTAAATTCAGAAAACACTCCCCATCTCAAGGTGCTGCTGGTCGATGACAGCAGGAGCATTCGGCAGAGTGCGCAGGCCATGCTGGAGCCGCTGGGGTGCGCCATCACGCTCGCCGAGGACGGCTTCGATGCCCTGTGCCGGATCGCCGCACTGCGGCCGGACATCATCTTCATGGATGTCATGATGCCGGGTCTGGATGGTTTTCAGGCCTGCGCGCTTATCCGCGCCAGTCCGCAGTTCGGGGAGACGCCGGTGGTGCTGGTGTCCGGCAACGACGGACTGCTGGACCGTGCCCGAGCAGAGCTGGCCGGGGCGCGGCGTTACATTCTCAAACCCTTTCG
>JBBTKA010000011.1:0-801 GCA_038059145.1 Pseudomonadota bacterium | reverse complement strand
CTGCTGGAGGCGATTGCGGCGCTGGTGCCGAGTGCGCGGCAACCGGTGGCGCCGGCAGTCGTGCGCGCCGAGGAGGCTGCCGATGGCGCGCATTCTGTTGCTTGACGACTCCCCGACGCAGACCTTGTGCATGCAGCGTCAATTGCTGGGACTGGGGCATGAGGTCTGCCACGTCGGCGTGTTGTCGGAAGCATTGCGGCTGGTGGAGGCGGGTGCTCATCTGGAAAAAGAGCCTGTCGATCTGGCCCTCGTCGAGCTGACCCTGCTGAACGACAACGGCTTCGATGTCGGGCTTTGCCTGCTGCGCGCGGGGGTGAGCAAGGTCTTGCTGCTCAGCGGCGTGCGGCGCGAGACTGATGACATCTGGGCGCGGGCGCTGGGGTTGCAGGGAGTTTTGAGCTGGCCGCTCACAGCACAGCGGTTAGGCGCGCGTCTTGTCGACTTGCTCACGGGAGGTCGCCACGATGTTCCGTGAAATGGCCTTCAGCACAGAGTCCGGGCGGGCGAACTTGAATGTTGAAGAGTGCCGATGGCAGTCGGTGCTGCAGCAGTGTGCGGAGCAATTGGAGTCGAGTGCGGCGCTGCTGCTGGAAGGGTGTGTATTGGAAGGAGGTGTGTTGGCAGGACATGCACCGGTTGACGTGCCAACGGGCCAGTTGGAACCCGCGCTGGCCGCGCTGCTGCACAACCTTGAGCGCGTTGCAGGCCTGTGCAGGTTGTTCGATGCGCGCCGCGCCACAGTCTTCTGCGCTGATCTGGCAGCACTGTTCACCCAGCTTGTCGGCACTCCTGGACCGCTGG
>JBBTKA010000010.1:0-6377 GCA_038059145.1 Pseudomonadota bacterium | reverse complement strand
CGAGCAACTGGCGCAGGGCCTGGCCACGATGACTGATGCTGTTCTTGATCGTCGGTTCCAGCTCGGCAGAGGCGCAGCCGTGCGTGGGTACATAGAACAGCGGGTCATAACCGAATCCATTCGCGCCAGACGGGGCGTAGAGAATGCGTCCCTCCCAGGTGCCCTGGCTGATGAATGGCATCGGGTCTTCGGCATGACGCATGAAGACGATGACGCATTGAAAGCGCGCGCCGCGCTGCTCGATGGGGACGTCGGCGAGCGCGGCCAGCAGTTTGTCGTTGTTCTGCTGATCGGTGGCGCCGACACCGGCATAGCGCGCGGAATAGATCCCCGGCTGTCCGCGCAATGCGTCCACTTCGATGCCAGAATCATCGGCCAGCGCCGGCAGCCCGGTCAGTGCACTGGCGTGGCGTGCCTTGAGTATGGCGTTCTCAACGAAGCTCAGGCCGGTCTCGTCGGCATCGCTGACACCGAGTGAACGCTGGGTGACGAATTCGATGTCGGCACCACCGAGCATCTGCTGGAATTCCCGGAGTTTGCCTGTGTTGCCGCTGGCCAGCACAATTCTGTTCATAAGAGGCATCTCAGCGACTGATGTGGTAAATGGCCGTCTCACCCAAGAGGTTGGGCCAGAGCTTGATGTACCAGTTGCCCTGATGCATATGATCGACCACGGTGCGCGTGATGACCTTGATGCCTTTCTCGCGGCACAGCACGTCAAAGTCGCGCACGGTACAGAAGTGAATGTTCGGCGTGTCGTACCACTGATAGGGCATGAACTTGGAGACCGGCATTCTGCCCTTGCGCAGCAGATACAGCCGACTGCGCCAGTTGCCGAAATTCGGAAACGTCACGATGCAGTTGCGGCCGATGCGCAGCATCTCGTCGATGACGACATCCGGATAATTCACCGCCTGCAGCGTCTGTGTGAGCAGCACGGTGTCGAAGCTCTTGTCGCCGAAATTCTGCAGGCTCTTGTTGAGGTCCTGCTCGATCACGTTGACGCCCTTGCTCAGGCATTTGTGAATATTGTCCGCATCGATCTCCAAGCCGATTTCGGAGATCTGCCGCGTGTTTTTCAGATATTCAAGCAGGCTGCCATCGCCGCAACCGAGGTCGAGCACGCGGCTGCCCGGTGCAATCCAGTGCTGGATGATATCGAGATCTGGGCGCATCATGATTGGGCTTCCTGTGAGTTCGCTGCGCGAGATTCTGTCGACGTGCCATTGACCTCATCGCTTACGCGCTGCAGATAGGTGGTCAGCGCCTCCATGTAACGGGGCACTGGCAGCAGGAAGGCGTCGTGCCCCTGGTCGGCTTCGATCTCCAGATAGCTGACCCGCTTGCGGGCTTCCAGCAGCGCATCGACGATCTCGCGTGTGCGCTCCGGCGGAAAGCGCCAGTCCGAACTGAAAGAGATCAGCAGAAAGCGACAATTGCTCTTGGCGAAGGTGCGGCTCAGATCGCCGTCGTAGTCCACCGACGGATCGAAATAATCCAGCGCCTTGGTCATCAGCAGGTAAGTGTTGGCGTCGAAGCGTTCCGAGAAGCGCTCGCCCTGATAGTGCAGATAGCTCTCCACCTGGAAGTCGGTGTCCAGCCCGAAGCTGAGCTTGCCACTGCGCAGATCACGCCCGAAGTTGCTCTTTATCGATGGGCTCGTGATTGCTGGATTGGTCGGGTCATCAGCGGACTTGCCGAATTTCTCGCGCATGGCGCTGTCGGACAGATAGGTGATGTGCCCTACCATGCGTGCGAGCATCACGCCCTTCTTCGGATATGTGCCATGTTCCAGATAGCGACCGTTGTGAAAGTTGGGGTCTGCCGTGATCGACTGGCGTGCCACTTCGTTGAAGGCAATGTTCTGCGCGGAAAGCTTCGGTGCCACAGCAATCATGATCGCGTGACGCACTTTTTCCGGGTAGCTGATCGACCAGCGCATCACCTGCATGCCCCCGAGACTGCCGCCGATCACCGCAGCCCACTGGTCGATGCCAAGCCGGTGCATCAGACGCAACTGACTGTTGACCCAGTCGCGCACCGTCACTACCGGGAAATCGGGGCCGTAGAAGGTGCCAGTCTCTGGATTCAGCGAGGTTGGGCCGGTACTGCCTGCACAGCCGCCGAGATTGTTGAGACACACCACGAAGAACTGGTTGGTGTCGATGGGCTTGCCCGGCCCGATGCAGGTATCCCACCAGCCCGGTTTGCTATCGGCATCGGTATGATAGCCCGCCGCGTGGTGGTCGCCACTGAGTGCGTGGCATATCAGAATCGCGTTGGATTTCGCGGCATTCAACGTGCCGTAGGTTTCCACCATCAAGTCGTAACTGGCGATCACTTTGCCACTGCGCAATGTGAGTGGTTCGTCGAAGTGCAGGCACTGCGGCGTGACGATTCCTACTGAATCTTGCGGGATGGTCTTGGGCATCTTATGTTCTTGTCGTCCGTGCTGCTGAAGAATCCCCTTTGCGGTCGAGTTGCAGGGCGGCGGGCAACACTTGCGGATCCACGATCAGGATGCGCTTCTGTCTGCTGTTGTCTCCGCTCATGATCTCCACTCTGTCCAGGGGTACTTTGAACTGTTTGGCTAAAAATTTTATCAGGTGCTTGTTGGCCTTGCCGTCGACCGGGGGCGCCGTAATCCGAATCTTGATCCTGCCTTCCGTGACTTCCGCAAACTCGTCCTGTGCCGCTTTCGGCTGCAGGCGACAGTGCAGGATCAGGTTGCCATCCTGCCATTGATAATAAACGGTGTCGTGTGCGGATTCGTTGTCTGCCACTACCTGTATCCCGGGCCTACAACCCCAGCACCACGGCGGGATTCACTCCCATCGGCATGATCAGCACGGTGCGGATGATCTGGATGGCGAGGAATACAAAGATCGGCGACAGGTCGAGCCCGCCCATGGAGGGCAGGAAGCGCCGGAACGGTTCCATCAGGGGTTCGGTCAACTGACGAATCAGCACCAGCGCCGGGTGTCCGCTGTAGGGGGCAATGAAGCTGGCGATGATGGAGATCATCATGCCCCAGAAGTAGATGTTCAGCACCAGTGACAGCAGGCCGATGACTGACCAGGAGACCACCAGACCAGCACCAGGAATCCCGAACCCGCTGAACGAAATCAGCAGCGCCGTGCAGACGCACTGCACCAGCAGGGCCAGCACCAGCGAGGCGAAGTCGAGACCGCGATAGCCGGGAACGATGCGGCGGAAGAAACGCACGGCAGGGTCCGTCACCTTCACGATGGCCTGGGTGAACGGATTGTAGAAATCGGCGCGGGCAACCTGCAGCAGAAAACGCAGCATGACCGCGAGCAGGTACAACCCCCCCAGCGTATTGACAAGCAGAACACCCACGTTACCCATTGCACCCATGTATCACTCTCTCTACTGACTTCAAAATTGCTCTGGTTTCAAACCTTGAAATTGCCGATTCATCGACTTGTTGCACGCAGGAGGTTCAGCCCGCCAGTTCCACGGAGCGCTTCTGCGCGGCACTCAAGGCGCGCTCCACCAGGCCTCGGAAATCCTCGCTTTCGAACTGCTCCAGCGCGGCTTGCGTTGTGCCATTGGGCGACGTCACGCGGCGGCGCAACTCATCGGGGCCGACATCACTGCTGGCGGCGAGCTTCGCGGCACCCAGCGCTGTCTGTATGGTCAGCGCACGCGCCAGTTCAGGCTCCAGACCAAGCGCAACACCGGCGTCCTGCATGGCCTCCATCAACAGGAAGAAGTACGCAGGACCGCTGCCCGAGAGCGCAGTCACCGCATTGATGTCGTGCTCGCTGCCAAGCCAGCGGCTGATGCCCACGGCGGACAGAATGGCTTCGGCCAGCGTCCTCTGCGCTGGCGACGTGTTGGCATTGGCGAACAGTCCGGTGGCGCCTTCCAGCACCAGCGCGGGCGTGTTGGGCATGCAGCGCACGATGGCCTGGGTACTGCCCAGCCACTGTTCCATGCTTTTGAGAGGAATGCCGGCGGCGATCGAGATGATCAACGTGCCGGTCTGCAGCAGCGGGCGCAAGGTCTCGCAGACCTGCCCCATGACCTGTGGTTTGACCGCGAGCAGCAGCACGTCGGCGTCGGCCGCGACCTCGCTCATGCTGCCGGTGCGGATGCCACATTCGGCGCTCAGCTCGGCAAGCTTGCCGGCGTCAATGTCGCAGGCGGCGATGTTGGCAGCGGGCACGCCCTTGGCCAAGAGTCCGCGTATCAGGCTGTTGGCCATGTTTCCCGCGCCGATGAAGGCGATTCTGTTGCTGTTCAGCGTGTCACTCAAAAAGTATCTCCAATCGGCCTGCCGTGCAGGTTGTTTTGTGGAATTCGGGGGCTATTCTAGCCCATGTCATTGCCAACTCACACCACGGCGGTGGCATCCCTGAGATAAGCCATGTGACAGCCCCTGCGACATTCGGTCGCATTGTTTCCTGGACACGAATCCCTAGACTGCCAAGCATCAACAACCTCACGGAAGTGGAAGACCATGCTGCGCAGAAAACCTTTGAACCTTGAAATTGCCCTGATTCTGGCTACCTTGGCAGCTTCGCCTCTGTACGCCGCAGAGGGGGACACCGTCGAAGAGATCGTGGTGTGGGGGCAGGAGACAGTGCAGCGAGCCGCCACGTCGCACCCCAGCAGCATGCTGACCCAGCAGGATCTGGTGAGCATCAACGTGGCGACCACCGAGGATGTGGTCAAGTTCGAGCCCAGCCTGGTGATCCGCCGCCGCTTCATTGGTGATTCCAACGGCACCATGGGTATGCGCGGCTCCAACATGTTCCAGACCTCGCGCTCGATGGTGTTTGCCGACGGCGTGCCCTTGCACTATCTGCTGCAGTCCCGCTGGAACGGCGCGCCGCGCTGGACCATGGTCTCCGCCAGCGAGATTGCTCAGGTCGAGGTGCTCTATGGCCCGTTCTCGGCAGAATTCAGCGGCAACTCCATGGGCGGCGTCGTGCTGATTGAGTCCGCCATTCCGCAGAAGCGCGAATTCCACTTCGACAGCTCGTTCTTCTCGCAGAACTTCAACGCCTACGGCTTCGATGACACGGTCAACGGTTACAAGAGCTTCTTCTCCTACGGCGACAAGATCGGCGACACCAGTCTCTACCTCTCCTACAACCGTCTGGAGAGCGAGTCCCAGCCGCAGACTTTCTATTTCGGCTCCAACACGTCGGCCGCCAGCGTCACGCCCGTCAGTGGAGGCATTGTCGGCAATGACGAATTTTCCACCTCACGTCTGTGGTTCGGCGACACCGGCATCGTGGACACCACGACCGATAACTACAAGCTCAAGATCGGCCAGGACTTTGGCGCCTGGGAAGCGTTGCTCAATGTCGCTTACGAGGATCGCTTCACCGGCAACAACAAACCCAACAGCTATGTGAAGAACGCCGCAGGTGGTTCGGTCTGGAGCGGCAACGTCGTGCAGAACGGCTGGAAGATCAACATCCCTGCCGCGCGTCTGGGCGTCAGCGAGCTGCAGCGAGACAGCCTGTCCGTGGGCCTGCGGGTGCGTGGCGAAGTCGCTGAAGGCGTCATCTTCGAGAGCAATCTCAATGAATTTCAGGTGCTCAACGACGAGATGCGAGCCTCGCTGAGCAATCCTGGTGATAGCGCCTATACGCGCAACGGTCAGGTCACCGAGTTCGGCGACACCGGCTGGCGCAGTGCCGAGGCCAAGCTGAGTTTCGAGAGCCTGCCAGTTGAAGGGTTGGGCCTGATCGTCGGCGCGCGTCACGACGCCTATGAGCTGAACATGGATGTCTACAATTCTGCCAATTACGTGGCCGGCAGCTTCAACGGTTTTACCAGCCGCAGCGGTGGCCAGACGCAGGTCGAGGCGCTGTTCGCGCAGCTCAACTACGACATCAATGCGCAGTGGGACATGGGGCTCGGTCTGCGCTGGGAGTCGTTCGAGAGCAGCAACGGCTATTTCTCCCGCGACGTGAAAGCGACGCCCGAATACGATCTGGTCCCGGTGCCCAAGGTCAGTGACAAGCAGGCATCACCAAAATTCTCCGTCGGCTATCAGCCCACCGAAAACTGGCGCTTCGCCTATGCGCTGGGCAAGGCGTATCGCTTCCCGATTGTGGAGGAACTGTTCAGTCAGTACTCCGCCTACAACGCGATCAGCGTTGCCAACCCCGAGCTGCGTCCCGAGGCTGGTGTGCACCAGAATCTCATGCTGGAGCGGCAGATCACCAATGGCGAGCTGCGCGTCAATCTGTTTCAGGAAACGGTCAAGGATGTCATCGAATCGCAGTCCGACACCTTGCCCGGCGGCATGACCGTGCGCACGTTCATTCCAGTCGATGAGATCGAAACGCGCGGTGTCGAGTTCATCGCCAACCTTGACGAGCTGCTGGTGAGCA
>JBBTKA010000009.1:0-6961 GCA_038059145.1 Pseudomonadota bacterium | reverse complement strand
GCTGGAGAAGCATATTCCAATGGGGGCCGGGCTGGGGGGCGGCAGCTCGAACGCGGCGACCACACTGCTGGCGCTGAACAAGCTCTGGAAAACCGGCTTGAGCAAGGAAGAACTCGGCGTCATTGGCGTGCGGTTGGGTGCCGACGTGCCGCTCTTCGTGAAAGGACAATCCGCATGGGCTGAAGGCATCGGTGAAATTCTCACACCCGTGGATTTGGAGCCGAAATTTTATCTGGTAGTGACACCCGATTGTCATGTTTCCACGAAAGACATTTTTTCCAATCAGCAATTGACACGGAACACGACTGCCATCAAAATGGCCGCCTTTCTGGCTGGGCAGACCAGAAATGACTGCGAAAACATCGTCCGCAAGCTCTATCCGCCCGTGGACGAGGCACTGAAATGGCTCAATCAATACGTTGATGCCAGGATGACAGGAACCGGTGCCAGCGTGTTCGCGCAGTTTGATTCGGAAGCAGATGCGCACGCGTTGCGGCAGAAACTTCCAGAGGGTTGGCGAGCTTTTGTAGCTCGCGGCCTGCAACAGAGCAGTGCAATCTGACCCGGCATGCGAGCATGTTTTTGCAAGAGTAAGTGCACAAGTTATTGGGGTGTCGCCAAGTTGGTAAGGCACAAGGTTTTGATCCTTGCATTCGTTGGTTCGAGTCCAGCCACCCCAGCCATTTTGAGTACGTCCTTCGGGACGGGTTTACATCAGCCTGATCCCTCTTCAAAGCCATACTGACAACCGGATCGCCTATCTTAAGCCTGACTAGAAAAAACCTCAGAACTTATTCGAAACAGCCGTCCAAAGGGTTGGAACTCATGGCAAACAATTTGATGGTGTTCACGGGCAATGCGAATCCCGCGTTGGCAGACAAGATCGCCAAGCACATCGGAATTCCACTGGGCGACGCTACCATCGGGAAATTCAGCGACGGCGAAATCACTGTCGAGATCAAGGAAAACGTGCGCGGCAAGGATGTGTTCATCATCCAGCCGACCTGCGCACCGACCAACGATAGCCTGATGGAACTGATGTTGATGGCCGATGCCCTGCACCGCGCCTCCGCCAACCGAATCACCGCTGTAATTCCCTACTTTGGTTATGCCCGTCAGGATCGCCGCGTGCGCTCTGCCCGTGTCGCTATCAGCGCCAAGGTCGTCGCCGACATGATCGTCGCCGTCGGAGTGAACCGCGTCCTGACCGTCGATCTCCACGCCGAACAGATTCAGGGCTTTTTCAGCATCCCCGTGGATAACGTCTACGGCTCTCCACTGCTGACCGACGACATCGAGAGAATGCACTACGAGAATCTGATCGTGGTATCACCGGACGTCGGCGGTGTAGTTCGCGCCCGCGCTGTGGCCAAACAACTGAATGTCGATCTCGCCATCATCGACAAGCGTCGCCCTCAGGCGAATGACGCACAGGTCATGCACATCATCGGTGAAGTAGAAGGTCGTACCTGCCTGATTGTAGACGACATGGTCGATACCGCAGGGACTCTTTGCAAGGCAGCCGCCGCATTGAAAGAACATGGCGCCTCCAAGGTAGTTGCGTACTGCACACACCCGGTCCTATCGGGCGCTGCATTGAAAAATATCAAGGAATCAGAGCTCGATTCGCTGGTGGTCACCGACACGATCCCCCTGAGCGAAGAATTTTCCAAATGCTCCAAGGTCCGCCAGCTCAGCATGGCCAAGTTGCTGGCTGAATCGATACGACGAGTCAGCAATGAAGAATCCATCAGCGCAATGTTTGACAACACCTGATTGGGTGTGACGTTGCACTGAGGCTGCAATCGGCTCTCGACCCGACCGGTTGCAAAAACGAAAGATCCGCGGCAATCCATGTCGATCCTCGCAAGAGGAGCGCAGTGGCTTGCTTTCGGTTCTTTTTTAGCACCACGCCCGGTTGGTCGCAAACCGTGCCTGGTATGACGATGTTGAGAAACATCACAGAACTGGAGAAACAACATGTCCAACGAATTCGAACTTAATGTCACAGTCAGAACGGATCTGGGGAAAGGTGCGAGCCGCCGCCTGCGCCGTCTGGCCGACCTCGTCCCAGCCATCATTTATGGCGAAGGCAAGGCACCCGTCAACATCACTATCCCGCACAAGGATATTCTGAAGGCGGTGTCCAACGAGGCCTTCTTCTCGCACATCATCACCTTGAACGTGGATGGCAAGAAGGAACAAGGCGTGATCAAGGCGCTGCAGCGTCACCCCGCCAAGCCGCGCATCCTGCATGCTGACTTCCAGCGCGTCAGTGCCGACCACGCGATCAGCGTCGCCGTACCTCTGCACTTCATCAACGAAGACAAGTGCAAGGGCGTCAAGCTTGGTGGTGGCAGCATCATCAAGGCTCTGAACGAACTGCAGATCAGCTGTCTGCCAAAAGATCTGCCTGAGTTCATTGAAGTTGACATGGCTGACCTGGGCGTGGGCGAAGCGATCCACATTTCTCAGATCAAATTGCCGAAGGGCGTCAGCAGTGTCGACCTGACTCACGGTCACGATGCGGACAACGCAGTGGTCAGCGTATTGGCTCCGCGTGGTGCTCCCGGCGACGCCGAATCCAAGGCCTGATCCGGCACGCTAGTGCTGCAACGCTGCGGACCATAGACTATGCAAAGCAATGCGTTAAAGCTGATTGTGGGCCTGGGAAATCCAGGCCCGCAATATCGTTTCAACCGGCACAACGCCGGGGCGTGGTTGGTAGCACGTCTCGCCAGTGACGGACACACAGAACTACGGAGCGAGAGCAAATTCTTCGGCAATGCCGGACGAATCACGATCGCTGGCCAGGATGTTCGCCTGCTTTTCCCCACCACCTTCATGAATCGCAGCGGTCAGTCAGTTGCCGCCTTCTGCAGCTATTTCGATATTGCGCCTGAAAACATGCTGGTGGCCTATGACGAGATCGACTTCGAGGTCGGCGTCACCCGCTACAAGCTCGGTGGCGGACACGGGGGGCACAACGGGATGCGCGACATCATCAGTGCATTGGGCGAGCGCCGCGACTTCTACAGGCTGCGAATTGGCGTCGGACATCCAGGCAACAAGGCGCAGGTTGCGAACTACGTCCTCAGCGATCCCCCCAAGCGGGAAGCGGAAATCATATTGGGCGATATTGATCTTGCCATCCGCACACTGCCGCACGCAGTCAAAGGCAATTGGCAGACCGCCATGCACGAATTGCACACCAAGCCCGTTTGAACGATCAGCATCAGACAGTTACACACCAGACTCACTCCCGGAATTAACACCGGCAGAACCAGGAATAGACAGCATGGGTTTCAAATGCGGCATAGTAGGTCTCCCCAATGTGGGCAAATCCACCCTGTTCAATGCGCTGACCAAGGCAGGCATTGCTGCAGAAAACTTCCCATTCTGCACGATTGAACCTAACTCGGGCCTGGTGCCAATGCCTGACCCACGCCTGGACAAACTGGCAGAAATCGTCAAACCCCAGCGTATTCTACCAACCACTATGGAGTTCGTGGACATCGCTGGTCTGGTCGCCGGAGCGTCCAAAGGCGAAGGGCTTGGCAACCAGTTCCTTGCCAACATTCGTGAAACCGACGCCATCGCCCATGTGGTGCGCTGCTTCGAAGACACCAACATCATCCATGTCGCTGATCGCATCAATCCCGCAGCGGACATCGAAGTGATCAATACCGAACTCGCATTGGCCGATCTGGAAACAGTCGAAAAGTCTCTGCACCGCATCACCAAAGTGGCCAGAAGCGGCGACAAGGATGCGGCCCGGCAACAGGCCCTGTTCGAGCGCGTCAAAGCGCATCTGAACGAAGCAAAACCGGTCCGCACACTCAACCTGAACGAAGAAGAGTTGGCGGATATCTATGGAATGCATTTGCTGACCGTGAAGCCCACCATGTACATCGCCAACGTCGACGAGAATGGCTTCGAGAATAATCCGCACCTCGACAAAGTCATCGAGATCGCCAGGTCAGAAGGGGCTTCTGTCGTCCCGATCTGCAACAAGCTGGAGTCCGAAATAGCGGAGCTGGAAGACGCAGAAAAGATGGAATTCCTTCAGGATCTGGGCATGGAAGAGCCTGGTCTGGATCGCGTCATCCGTGCGGGCTATGCATTGCTGGGCCTGCAGACCTACTTCACCGCAGGCGTCAAAGAAGTGCGTGCCTGGACGATCAAGGTTGGCGCCACAGCTCCCCAGGCTGCGGGAGTTATTCACACCGACTTCGAGAAGGGCTTCATTCGCGCCGAGGTCATTGCCTACGAGGACTTCATTCAGTTCAAAGGCGAGCAGGGAGCCAAGGATGCCGGCAAGTGGCGCCTTGAAGGCAAGGAGTACATCGTCAAGGATGGTGATGTTGTGCACTTCCGCTTCAATGTCTAACTTGACAAAATTTCCCGAAGTGGCCAAAATTCGCAGCCTTCAAACGGGGTGGATCAGGAAGTATCCTCCCGTCAGCATTACCAGTTTCATGGCTATGTAGCTCAGTTGGTTAGAGCGCAGCATTCATAATGCTGATGTCCGTGGTTCAAATCCACGCATAGCTACCATACAGACAAAGGGGCTACCGGCAACGCTAGCCCCTTTTGTTTTTTGCTGATGCCCTGCAGTTTTTATCACCCACAAAGAAAAGGATGGATTTATGAGCGTTCTGGTAGGCAAACAAGCACCCGATTTTACAGTCCCCGCAGTATTGGCCAGCGGCGAAATTGTCGATAGCTATACTCTTTCCTCAGCCATCAAGGGCAAATACGGTCTGGTATTCTTTTACCCGCTGGACTTCACTTTCGTATGCCCTTCAGAGCTGATCGCACTGGATCACCGAATCGCCGACTTCAAAGCGCGCAATGTCGAAGTCATCGGGGTGTCGATTGACTCCCACTTTACTCACAATGCGTGGCGTAATACCCCAGTGAATGCTGGCGGTATCGGCCAGCTGGGTTACACACTGGCGGCCGATATGAACCACGAAATCTGCCGCGCTTACGACGTTGAATCTGCTGGCGGGATGGCGTTCCGCGGCGCCTTCCTGATCGATACCGCAGGCATGGTGCGCTCGCAGATCGTCAACGACCTGCCGTTGGGTCGCAACATCGACGAGCTGCTCCGTCTCGTCGATGCGCTGCAGTTCCATGAACAGCACGGCGAAGTCTGCCCGGCTGGCTGGACCAAGGGCGACAAGGGCATGGACGCGTCCCCTGCTGGCGTGGCGGCCTATCTGGCACAGAACGCCGACAAGCTGTAAAAAGTCTGCAAAAAAGCCCGGAGAGAACTAAAGGTTTTCTCCGGGCTGCCTACAACGCCGCCAAGGCGGTTTTGGAACCATTTGTTACACCTCTGCAATACCCGAGTCCAATCCGCACGAACACGCAACAATTTGCCCGGTTTTAACCCCCTGTAACTGCAACGGGATTCTCCAAGAGCGTTAAAATCAGTCATCTTCCAGTACCGGATAGCACCGATAGCACCGAGGTAAAAAAATGAAACTCCACAATCCATTGGCTGTACTTGTTTTCTTACTTGGCGTATTCATGGGCCAGGGCGCTCTGGCGACTACTCCGATCACGAACTGCGACATACTCTACGCTGGCCAGAACAGCAATGCGGGAGAGGTGTGTGTCAGCATCGATACCGATGTCGGCACAGTCAGTATCGATTACGAGCTGGCAACTGGCTGGAGCCTTTCCGAAGTCCATGCCTGGATAGGTGAAGACCGCGCACTAATGCCGCAAAACCGCAAAGGAAACCCTCAAGTCGGGCACTTTCCTCACAGCGCAACTGGCCTCGGTGGCGTCAGTTCTTATAGTTTCGTAATACCGCTAAGTGATCTCCCGATCAACGCCGACACCTTCTGCGGTGCAGAAGTTTTTGTTGCGGCTCACGCCGTAGTCTCCCGAACCGGCAGCGGCAAAGGCGGCAAGACTGGCACTGAATCTGCGTGGGCCGGATCAAATCAGATTGGCTCCGGCGGCAGTTGGGCGCGCTATTTCTCGTTCACCAATGATTACTGCGATGACGATGAAGATCCCGATTACCCCGTTGTAGTGCTGCCTGCCGGCTGCTTCAACGTCTTCGGTCAGGGCGTGACGTCCATTACAGAGCCTGTCGCCCCCGTTGGCATTACTCCGGTTGGTGTAACCGATACGGGCAGCGCCTGGCTGAATACCTATAGCTCATCAACCCGATTCTTCGGCGGAGATCTCGTAACCGGTAACGGCAATATTGTGGGGTCGTTCTTGGCCGGCCTTATTGACACTTCGATCTTTGGACTGGAGCTCTCACTGGACAGCAGTGCCAGCCCTGCGTTGAAAATTCGCAGCGCCAACGCCTATTTCGATACCGCGGGGCTCTACCAGAACATGTCGCCACTGGACTACGGATTGTCCATGGCAGGTAACGGCACCGGTCAACTTGGCGGCACCTGGGGTCTGACGTTTGAGCCAGAACAGATCGATACCATCGTGCACGCCGTTATCTGCCCCTCAACCGTCGCCGATTAAAGCGCCGTCGCACAAAGCAAGAAAGCAGGCCTCGCCGATCAAACGGTGGGGCCTTTTGCTTTTCAAATCGCCAAAATCCCACGCTTCCCCCTCCCCTGCGACGGATTCCCTGATCGCCTGCGTATAGCTCACCAAGGGGTTACTTTGCCCATGGAATGCAGCAAAATGCACGGTACCAGCATTATCTCCACAGGGTTCGGCAGTACTCTGCCGAGCTGGCGATAGCGCCCAGGCAGACGGCCTCCGGAGCACCGTTCTCAAAATGACAGATGATCAAGAGCTGATGACAGCAATACAGGCAGGCAACGCGCGCGCCTATGAGTCAGTCGTCAAAAGGCATCTGAAATCCATCAGTCACTATGCATTTCGTATGCTGGGAAACACCAAGGATACCGAGGACATTACTCAGGAAACCTTCCTGCGCCTGTGGACCCACGCCGATACCTGGCGCGGC
>JBBTKA010000008.1:0-5102 GCA_038059145.1 Pseudomonadota bacterium | reverse complement strand
AGAGAACGACTACCTGGTGCTCGACCCCGATTCGCGCCTCACGCAACTGGGGGTGTTGCCGCTGGTGCCTGATCGCAACTATCGCTTCTTCAACAGTCGCGGCAAACAGGGTTATCCGGTGAAGGGTTCCATCTCCGAGCTGGCCAACCTCTGGCTGGATAATCTCTTCGCTGGCAGCGTGTTCGGACACGGTGCCTTCAGTTATCCACAGGTATGGCTGGACACCCAGGAGCTGGCGGTCGCGCGGCGCTTGCGCGAGAGACTCTGCGCGGCCGGTGCGCGACGAGTGATCACTCTCAATCTCGGCGTTGGTGGCAACATGCGCAAGCGTGTCCCCGGCGATTTTGAAGTGCAGCTGGTCCTGAGTCTTTTGCAGGAACCTGAGACTGTGGTGTTGCTGGACATGGGCTTTGGTGACGAGGAGCTGGAACGCAGCCAGGCGATCCTGACGGCGGCCCGTGCGGTGGGCGTCGCGACGCACACTTTAACTTTTGTTGATCTGGATCAATCTGAACAATTATGTGCACCTGGCGCTGTTGATCGCACTGTTGATCGTGCTTTTGATAGTACTTCTGTGTGCGCTTCAGGCGGAAATTCGTTCGAGCGCTTGTTCGGAATTCACTGCGATGTCGGCCAGGTTGCGGCACTGATTGCGTGCAGCGATGAGTTTATTGGCTATGACTCGGCGTGCCAGCACATCGGTGCGGCGTCGGGTATACGCACGTTTACTGTGTTTGCGGGCACTAATAACGCCCGTTTCATCCGCCGCTGGCATGCCTGCGGTCCCAATACCAGCGAGATTGTCTACGTCGACACGCTGAGTCGCGAGCACGAGGTCGACACGCTGGAACTCATCGAAAGGCTGCAGGACCTGCGTCTTCAGTGATTCCCCTGCCGCCTTTTTCGGCACAGAAAACGGGCGCATCGCCCTCTTTTCATTGTGTGAGAAAAGACGCCTTGTGGGTTGACCATGGGGGTGATGTTGGGCAGAATTGGGCAAAGTCCATAAATAAGAAGTAGAAGGATTGCCACATGTCACAGATTGTAACCAGTTACGTCTCCCTCAGTTTCAAATCTCGATTGCTCGAATGACCCAGGATTTTCGGGAAGTTGTTTCCCGTGAAGATAGTTCTTGGGAATTTGTCTGGTAGTCGGCAGTTTCCCAGCAAAAGTTCAGTGCTCTTCGCCGGTATATCCACCGCCACAATGGTGGATCCGCGAACTTCAGGCACTGATTCGCGTTTCCAGAAAGGACTCACCGCAGTACAGGATACAAAGGGACCGATTCATCCGTATCCGCTTGTTGCAGTTCTACATGATTCAGAAAATTACAAAAAGCAAGAGTGTCATTGGAGGAACAAAATGCTGTACCCACAAACAGTCCATCGTAAAAACTATCTGCGCAACATGATCCGGGTTGGTCTCGCACTCTCTCTGTGCACCCCGGCCGCCTTGATGGCGCAGACTCCCGCTGCGTCAGATGACGAAGTCGAGGAAGTCGTTGTCACGGGTTCTTATATCCGTAACAGTGCCTTTGCCCAGAACTCCCCGGTTGCCACAGTAAGCCAGGAAGATCTCTATCAGTCCGGTGCGCCGAGCATGGCGAACTACATCCGCGACTTGAGCTTCACCCAGAACACCAACACCGTTCAGAACGTACTGTCTGACTCTGCCGGCTCCCAGAGCGGCGTGGGCACCACGTTCAACCTGCGTGGTCTCGGTGAGAACAGCACGCTGTCTCTGATGGACGGTGTGCGCAGTATCGATACCTCCATCACCGCCATGCTGCCGGACATCGCAGTAGCGCGTATGGAAGTGGTACTTGACGGTGGTTCCGCACTGTACGGCTCCGACGCGGTAGCCGGTGTGGTCAACATCGTTCCGATCAAGGAATTTGATGGCGTTCGAGTTCGTGCTTACTACCAGACGCCGGAAGAAGGCGGTTTTGAAGAAGGCAACATCTCCCTGTTGTGGGGCAAAAGCTTCGACAACGGCGTGAACTACGTCGGTGCCTTCGATGCCAGAAAGCGTACTCGTCTGGGTATGTACGAGCGTCCAAGAGAGTGGGAAATGGCTGACGGTTCATCCGGTTCAGGCAACCCAGGCACCTATCGTCGCATCACTGGTGCTGTGCCCCAATTGGGCGCCCAGCACGGCGGCCGCCTGACTGGCGGTAACCTGCCCGACCCAAGTTGCGGCACCTTCAACCAAGGCTTGGAAGATCGCACCCAGCGTGGCAGCATCCCCAGCGGCATCATCACCGGCACTGGCAACAACCGCACCTGCTGGTACAACTACACCACCACGTACCCCTATGCCCGCGGCATGAACGAGTACAACCTTTACCAGAACCTGACTTGGGAAGCGACCGATTGGTTGCAACTGGAAGCGACAGGCAACTGGAACTACCTCCTCGATGAAAGCACCGAGGGCGTGGTGACAGCGCTGAACCCGAACAACCGTACCGTGTTGTACATTCCGGCAAGCCACCCGGCCAATACCTTTGGCTTCGACGTGGTGCCTTACCTGTGGCGTCCGTACTCTGGTCTGGGAACCTCCCCGAGGTGGATCAGCGAGTTCGGTGAGACCAAGGGCGGCACAGACACCAGCTCCAACCGCATGAAGCTGGGCGCGCGCTTCGACATGACCGAAACCTGGTCAGGCTATGCCTACTACTCCCGTCAGGAGCGCAAGGCCTGGACGCGCAACTACCGTGGCAACCTGAACCTGCTCAAGCTGCAACAGGCTCTGATGGGCAAGGGCGGCGTCAACGGCAACCTGTACTTCAACCCCTTCGGTTCTGCTGATCCTCGTTCGCCCCTGTACGTCAAGGGCAAGACCGACAACAGCCAGGAAATCATGGATTGGATGTGGGAACCGTTCAACCTGACCACCGACCGCGACTTCCTGGACATCGCCGAAGTCACGATCACTGGCGAGTTGTTCGATCTGCCAGCCGGTACCGTGCAGATGGCGACGGGTTACCAGTGGCGCGACACTGTCGTGCAAGACTTTGCAAACCCACTTTCTACCCGAAAGATGAACTACAACGTCGACATCACCACGCCAGTGCGTAAAGACGCCGAATACTTCAGCGCCGTGCGCGCTGCCTTCGTCGAGTTGGAAGTGCCCATCCTGGAATCTCTGACTGCGCAGGGCGCCGTGCGTCACGAGCAGTTCACCGATTTCGGCATGGAATCCACCACGCCGAAAGTGGCATTGCGCTGGGAAGCAATGGATGGCCTGGCACTGCGTGCATCATGGGGCGAGAGCTTCCTGGCACCAACGCCTGAACAGGCCCGTCCGTTCATCCCCAACGAGCTTTGTGGCGAAGCCTTCTCCGGTAACGATCCGTTCTTCAATGCTTCTCTGATCGGTTCCTCTACCTGTCAAGCCGGTAACCCAGGCCTGGCACCTGAGACCTCAACGATCAAGAACTTCGGTTTCACCTACGAAGGCATTGAAGGTCTGAGCCTGAGCATGGACTACCAGAGTGTGAAGTACATCGACCGTATCCGTACGCTCGACGATACTGACACTGTGTATGACCAGTTCCGTGACTTCCTGCAGGCCACTGGCCGCACTGCTGCGACCTACAACCCAGCCAACGCCGGTGACCGTGCGGCCGCCGATGCTTACCTGCGCTCCATTGCAGGCAAGCCAGGTAACTCCGTACTGCGTGATCCGGCCGATATGTCTGTGGACACGATCTTCAGACAGGCGCAGAACATTGCGTCCGTGTTCATCGATCTGGTGGACGCGAAGGCTCGTTACACAATCGACACGGCTGACTGGGGTACGTTCACAACCACCGTGGAAGCGTCTTACTACAAGAACTACGAGTACGAAGACAACACTGGCGAAACCATCGATGCGCTGGGCATGCAGAACGCCCAGACCGGTATCGTTCCGCCATTGCCCAAGCTCAAGGGCAGCGTGCGCCTGGGCTGGTACATGGATAACCACAGTGCCAGCATCTCTGCGAACTACAGACACCACGTCAAGTTCGACGACCGCCCCATCGACCGTTACGGCAATGGCTGGTTGACGTACAAGAACCGTCTGATCGACTCCGAGACAATCACCAATGCACAGTACGCCTATGTGTTTGATGATTACTTCGACAGCGAGATCACACTGAGTGCCGGTGTGGCCAACGTGTTCGACATCCGCCCACAGCGTCTGCCGATCATCGGTGGTTTCGCTTCACGTCTGTCTACACCATGGGGCCGTCAAGTCTGGGTCTCTGTTGACTGGGCACCGGGTGCATAAGAAGGACTGTGATTCCGGCGGCGGTCAGTTTGCATGACAGGCTGAGCGTCTGACCGGATCGCGGATACTGTTTGATGAGAAAGGTGTCAGAGCGTTGCTCTGGCACCTTTTTTTTGCCTCGGCGTTTGTGCGCCGGTCAAAGCAGGCGCGAAAGTGTCAACAGCGCCCTTTCCACGCGCGCATCCCAGTGCACCGCGCAATTCAAGCGCATGCAGTGTGAGTATTTGCCTGACGCCGAAAACATGGCTCCGGGCGCAAAGCTGACGCCGGCGGCCAGGGCCTGTTCCATCAGTGCGCTGGTGTCGATGTCCTCTGGTAATTCCACCCATAACACATATCCCCCGGCCGGTCGGCTGACCCGCGTCTGCGCAGGAAACAACTGAGTGACACGGTCCGTCATGCGGGCGACGGCGATGGCAAGCTCGCCGCAGAGCTGACGCAGATAGCGATCGTAGTGACCGTGCTGCAGGTAATGCGCCAGTGCCAGTTGCGACGGGGTGGAGACGCCCACGGTGTTGTTGAATTGCAGATAACGCGCTCGCTCCTGATGTTGGCCTGCCACGAGCCAGCCAACGCGCAACCCCGCCGAGAGTGTCTTCGACGACGAGGAGCAGTAGTACACCAGCCCGTGGCGATCCCAGCTCTTCAAGGGGCGCGGGCGCGGCCCAGACAATGGCAAGTCCCCGTAGATGTCATCCTCTACCACTGGCACGCGATGCGCGGCCAGCAGTTTCAGCAGAGCCTGTTTGCGTTCATCGGACATGCACACGCCCAGGGGGTTGGAGAAATTGCTCACCAGCACACAGGCCGCCACGGGCCAGCGCTCCAGC
>JBBTKA010000007.1:0-6084 GCA_038059145.1 Pseudomonadota bacterium | reverse complement strand
GGCACGTGTTATCAGTCGCACGGATACGGAGGTGGTGGGAGAGCTGACTCTCGGCAAGGCTGGACTGCAGCACTCGTTCACCACGCGCAATACCGTCAAGCCTGGCGAGGAAATGCGCATGGGACTGGTGGAGGGGCCGTTCCGCAAGTTTGGGGCGTCGTGGCACTTTCAACCGCTGGCCGAGAATGCCTGCAAGGTCAGCCTGCAGATGGAGTTCGATTTTGCCGGTGGGCTGATGGGCTTTGCGCTGGAAAAACTCTTCAATCATTCCGCGAATACGCTAGTCGATGCAGTCGTCGAGCGCGCCAATCTTCTCTACGGTGGGCAAGCATGAGCGAGCATCCTGATCTCATTTCCGTTGAAGTGGCATATGCGTTGCCTGAGAGGCAGCGCATCATCATTTTGCAGGTCGCACGTGGTACCACGGCCCTGGCTGCCGCGGAGTTGTCGGGAATCGCCACGGAATTTCCCGAGATCGATCCGCATTCCGCGGCCATGGGCATCTTCTCGCGTCCGCTCGATGGCAAGGCCAGCCCGCTGCCGCAGGACTATGTGCTGAGCGAGCGTGATCGTGTCGAGATCTACCGCCCGTTGCTGATCGATCCGATGCAGGCGCGTTTGTTGCGCGCCGCGCGTGCCCGCAAGAGGGCACTGGCTGCAGGCCTGCGCAAGCGTTGAGCCACGCGCGACATCCAACGTATACTCGGGCCAAGGAGAGCACCATGGATCAGAACGACATACCGGCCAATGACAAGCGCAAGGGCTTCTTCACTCGCCTCGAGGAAGGTTTGCGCGAATATTACATCGCGCCGTATCGACGCGAATTTGCCCGCGCACAGCGCGACGAAGATGATCTGTTCATGATGCTGATTTTCTCGGAAAGTCTCGGCATTCCCAACCCCACGACCTACTACACCCTTGAACTTCTGCCTGTGGTCTACGACCGCTTCCATGACTGGCATCGCCGCATGGGCATGGAGCGTTCACCACTGGATCACGTCTCATGCTGCTAGAACTGGCCCGCTCCAAGAGTATTCTGTTTTTCGGTGGCAAAGGCGGTGTGGGCAAGACCACTGTCTCTGCCGCGACAGCGTTGGCAATGGCGTCGGAGGGCAAGCGCGTGTTGCTGGTCTCCACGGACCCGGCGCACAACCTCGGACACCTGTTCAATCGCACAGTGGGACCGCAACCTGTCAAGCTGGCGCCCAACCTCGATGGCATGGAGCTCGATCCCGAGCAGACCGTGAATGAGCATCTCGAAGAGGTCTCGCAGTCGCTTCGCAAGCTCATGGCACCCCACCTTGCAGGCGAAGTGGACAAGCACATCGAGCTCTCGCGTGATGCACCCGGCATGCAGGAGGCCGCCATCATGGAGCGTATCGCCGAGGTGGTTGAAAGGGCGGCCACCGACTACGACATGCTGGTGTTTGACACTGCCCCTTCCGGTCATACCGCGCGGCTGATTGCGCTGCCGGAAATGATGTCGGCGTGGACAGATGGCCTGATCCAGCGCCGTGACAAGGCCGATCGCTTCAGCGCGGTACTGCGCAACATGGGCAGCGACAAGAGCGTGGGAAACAAGATTCTGGGCGGGCAGGAAGATCCCCTGGCGGAGCGCGAGAGCCGCATCCGCAGCCTGCTGAATCGCCGTCGTCGCCGGTTCATGGATCTGCGCAATGCGCTGAGCAATCCTGAGCGCACCTCCTTCGTGATCGTGCTCGCGGCCGAGCGTTTGCCCGTGCTGGAGACGATTGCATTGCATGATCAGTTGCGCCGCTCCGGCGTCACCGTCGGCGCACTGGTGGTCAACAAACGGTCCCCGCAGGGGATGGGCGAGTTTCTGGCCGAGCGGCGCGTACAGGAAGAGGTTCATCTTGGCACGTTGACCGAGGCGCTTCCGGATATTCCGCGTCAGGATCTGACGCTGGTGGCGCATGATGTGGTGGGCCTGGAGGCGTTGGAGCGATTTGCCGTCGCTCTGAGGGCTGGCACATCGGCGTGAACGCTGTTATGTTACACAGTAACAAAAGCATTTTTTGAAATTATTTTCAGAAGAACACAAATTGTCGGAAACTTTTCGAGAATGCCACGGTCAATGAAGTGTGCCCGTAAGTCCACCTTCGAACAATCGGGGTTCGCCAAAAGCGAGTCCCGGTTGTCTCGAAGGTTTTACGCCGAGCCTGCCATGAGAATGATTCAATCCTCGCTCAAGTTACCCAAGCACCCTTTGAAGGGTGTACTCGCACTTAGTTTTCTGCTGGTCTTCCTCCTTTCCCAGAGTTTCCTGCTGCTGCATACCCATGCAGGCGATCTCAACAAGCATATCGATTGTGCCTTCTGTCTCAATCTGGGCTCAGGGGACGATGCGCCGACGCTGACCGTCTCTCGCCCCGAAATTCTGCCGACGCAACAGCAATACCTGGAGTTGGCAACGCCACCCGCCCATTCCTGGCCGATCTCCGCGAAGTCCCGCTCGCCCCCGCAAACCTCTCTGATCTGATTCTCTGTTCGCTGCCATCTGGCAGTCCCCGGTCTTGCACAGTTCTGCGTCTCCCATTGGTAACGCCATAGTTCGCGTGCATGCCTGTCCAGTTTCGATAGATTCGATAGATAGTGAGGTTGGAAATGCGTTCTTTTTACAAATCCTTCAGAGTGCGTGCGCTGGTGTCAGCGGTGTCTGCGGCGATGTCGGCGACTGTGGCCACGAGCACCGTGCAGGCGGCCGAGCCGCACAGCGACGAAGTGCTCGATGAAATCATTGTCTCCGGCACGCTGCAGCGCAACCGCGCGGAGACATCATTGCCGGTGAATGTGCTCAGCGGGGAAGCCCTGCGGGAGAAGACGGCCAGTACTCTGGGGGAAACTCTGAAAGAGTTGGTGGGTGTCAACAGCGCATCGTTCGGTACTGGTGTCGGCATGCCGGTGATTCGTGGCCAGAGCGGCAATCGGGTGCAGGTCCTGCAAGGTGGCGTCAGCAATATCGATGCCGCGGCGGTCAGCCCGGATCATGCCAACAGCGTAGAGGCAGCGCTGGCCGAGCGTATCGAGGTCGTGCGTGGCCCGGCAACCTTGCTCTATGGTAACGGCGCGATCGGCGGCGTGGTCAACGTTATCGACAATCGTGTGCCGACATCGATGCCCGAAGCGCTGACCGGGCTGTTGGAAACCCGGCACCAGAGCGCTTCCGATCAACAGACCAGTGTCTTCAAACTCGAAAATGGTGCTGGCCAGTTGGCGTGGCATCTCGATGGCACCTATCGCGCCAGCAACGACACTCGCATCAACGGTTTTGCCATCAATCCTGACACCGTCGATATTGACGACGAGGAGGCTTTCTCCGAGCTGCTCGCCAGCAAGGGTTACATCGACAATTCTTCGACACGCGCAAATGCACTGACCGGCGGACTCTCCTGGGTCTTTGACGGCGGTTATCTGGGCATGGCGCTGAATCGTTCCGAGAGCCATTACGGCCTGCCGACAGCGGCGCATCATCACCATGAGCCCCATGACGAGGAAGATCACGAGGCGGGCGAGCCGGAAGCGGGGCCCGAAGGTGGAATTCGCATCGCCATGCAGCAGGAGCGCCTCGACTTCGAGGGCAAGGTACCGCTGCGCAGTTTCTTCGAAGAGGCCAATGGCAAGCTGAGTGTCGTCGACTACCAGCATGCCGAGATTGAGAGCGATGGACAGATTGGCACCGTCTACAAGAACGAGGGTAGTGAGGGACGTTTTACTTTCACGCATCGCCCGATCGGGAGCCTCATGGGAGTGACTGGGCTGCAGTACGGCAGCAAGACCTTCAGCGCCCTTGGTGAGGAAGCTTACATCGCCACAACGGATATCGACTCCATTGCGCTGTTCACGCTGCAGAGCATCGATGTCGGCAACATGATGGTTGAATTCGGAGTGCGTGGTGAGCATCAGCATCTGCAGCAGGTGGGCAACTGTGAAAGCTCTGACAGCAGTCTCAGCGGCAGCCTGTCCGGGTTGTGGCGAGCACGGGAGGATCTCAACCTGCTGGTCTCGGTGGCGCATTCGCAGCGCACGCCGACCGTGGAAGAGCTCTACTCCAACATCGATGCAATCACCTGCAGGACGCCAGAGGATGAGCATCAGCTGATCGCCCACGCGGCTACGCAACGATTGGAGATCGGTAATCCGAATGCAGACAAGGAGCGTTCCACCAACTTCGAGATCGGCCTGCGCCGCCATCTGGGGCAGGTGACCGGCGAGGTCAACGTGTTCTACAACAGCATCCGCGACTACTTGTACATGCGCGACACGGGGGTCGAGGTCGATGAGATTCCCATCGCCATGCTGACGCAGGAGGATGCCGAGTTCAGAGGGGTAGAGGTGGAGTTTACGCTACCTATCGCCGGCAATGACGTGCAGCGTACCGATCTGACGCTGTTCGGCGACTACGTTCGTGCCCAGTTGCAGCGTGGTGGCAATGTCCCGCAGATTCCCGCGCGAAGGATAGGGGCAGAGATCAGTCATGCACACGACCACTGGATCTACAAGCTGCGCGCGACGCGTGTGGCCAGTCAATCGGATGTGGCGCTGCGCGAAACGAAAACAGACGGCTACACGCTGCTCAATGCGTCAGTTGATTACCACGCTGCGCTGTTCGCGGGAGAGGCGACCGTGTTCGGCAAGATCAACAATCTGCTGGACGAGGAGATTCGCAACCACACATCGTTGCTGAAGGACGTGGCGCCCGAGGCCGGGCGCAGTGTCGAGTTGGGGTTGCGAATCGAGTTTTGATCAGGAGTTGCTGGCCGCCGGTGTTGTGCCGGCGGCTGGGGTGTCTTCTGCTGCGGGGGCGGTCGCGGGGGCTGAGTCGGCCGTCGAGCCTTCGCCGGGTCTGAAGTCGCCGGTGAAATTCACCAGCAGATCGTTCTCGAAGTACATGGTGATGCGTTCCTGTCCGCGCACGCCACCGCCGGGCTGGTAGCTGTAGACATAGTCCCAGCGATCCTGATTGAACGGGTCACGCACCAGAGGCGTACCCATCACGAAGGTCACTTGGCGCTTGGTCATACCGGGGCGCAGCTGATCCACCATCTCCTGGGTGATGATATTGCCCTGCTGGATATCGATCTTGTAAACGCCGGGGAACTGCAGGCTTGGCAGGTAGCTGCAAGCGCTGGCGACCAGCATGCTGCTCAGCAACAGCGCCACTTTTGCATGGCGGATGAGCCGGGAAGCGGGTCGATAAAGAGCAGTCTGTTGCGCGGGTGATTTCGTCAAGTTCAGGATTCTCGGCATGGTGCTAACTTTCTTCTGGATCGGTTAGTGGGCATAATACCTCTTTGCTAACCGGTCTGGCCACCACGAGAGAAGCATGTCATCAGAGAATCAGGAACTACGAAAAGCCGGCCTCAAGGTCACCCTCCCGCGCGTCAAGATTCTTCAGTTGCTGGAGAATTCCGCCACTAGACATTTGAGCGCTGAGGATGTCTACAAGGCGCTGATCGAGGCTGACGAGGATGTCGGTCTGGCGACGGTGTATCGGGTGCTGACCCAGTTCGAGTCGGCCGGTCTGGTCATGCGTCACCACTTCGAGGGTGGGCATTCGGTGTTCGAGCTGAGCACCATGGAGCATCACGACCATTTGGTCTGCAACAAATGCGGGCTGGTGGAAGAGTTCTTCGATGAAGTGATCGAAAAGCAGCAGGACAAGATCGCGGCCAAGTTCGGCTTCGAGATTACCGACCACAGTCTGTACCTGTACGGCATCTGCCAGGCCTGCCAAGCGTCCTGACAGGCTTATGACAAAACGAGTGCCGGCCTCAGGCGCTCAGCATTTCCTCGGCGTGGGCCAGCGATTCCGGTGTCAGACCCTGTTTGTCCGACTCCCCTCCGAGGATGCGCGCGATCTCCCTGACCTTCTCCTCCCTGGTTAGCTCACGAATCTGAGTGCCGACCATGGCGGCGCGCCCGTCCGTTGCCTGCATCAGCTTGCTGACGAACAGATGCTGGTGTCCCTGGCTGGCCACCTGCGCCTGATGGGTGACGCACAGCACCTGACCGCGATCGCCCAGTTGTCGCAAGAGTCTGCCCACTGAGCGGGCGACACTGCCT
>JBBTKA010000006.1:5307-9304 GCA_038059145.1 Pseudomonadota bacterium | reverse complement strand
CCGAGGCCGTCATCACGATCTCCAGCCCGTAGGGCGGCGCCCATGCGCCTGACCCGGGCCGTGATAGGGATCCTGCCCCAGGATGACGACCCGAGTCTTGTGAAACGGTGTGGAATTCAAGGCGTTGAAGATATCGTTGCCTGCAGGAAAAATGACTTTTCCCTGCTGTTTCTCGCGCAACAAAAATTCACGCAATGACCGCATGTATTCAAGCTCGAACTCCGGCAACAGCAATTCCTTCCAGGATTGTTCGAGCCGCACGCGGTCCATCGGCCACTCTCCATCAATGTCACTTTTCGTGATGAGGACGCATGTGCGGAAACAGCAGCACATCCTTGATCGAAGGCGCATCGGTGAACAACATCACCAGACGGTCGACACCAATGCCCTCGCCCGCTGTAGGAGGCAGACCGAACTCCAGTGCCGTGATGAAGTCTGCATCGTAGTGCATGGCCTCATCGTCGCCGGATTCTTTCTGAGCCACCTGGGCGTGGAAGCGTTCGGCCTGGTCCTCGGCATCGTTCAATTCGGAGAAGCCGTTGGCGATCTCGCGTCCGCCGATGAACAACTCGAAACGATCAGTGACCTCGGGATTGTCGTCGTTGCTGCGAGCCAGTGGCGATATCTCAGTGGGGTACTCGGTAATGAAGGTCGGCTGCAACAGCTGATGCTCCACACGCTCATCGAAGATCGCCATGGTGACGCGCCCGGTGCCCCACGAATCTTCAATGGGTACAGCCATGCGCTTCGCCAGTGCGGCAACGGCGTCACGATCTCTGAAGTCGTGCATGGCAACGCCTTCGCAGTAGCGAATGATGGACTCGCGCACACTCAGGCGATTGAAGGGCACGGCAAAATCCAGTGGCAAACCCTGGTAAGAGAGCTGTGTCGTGCGGAGTACGTCCTGTGCAATCTTGCGGAACAGATTTTCCGTCAGGTCCATCAGGTCGTGGTAGTCGGCATAAGCCTGGTAGAACTCAATCATCGTGAATTCGGGATTGTGTCGTGTGGACAATCCTTCGTTGCGGAAATTGCGATTGATTTCGAAAACGCGCTCGAAGCCACCGACCACGAGACGCTTCAAGTACAACTCCGGCGCGATACGCAGATACATCTGCTGATCCAGCGCGTTGTGATGCGTGATGAAGGGCTTCGCCGAGGCGCCACCAGGAATCACGTGCATCATCGGCGTCTCGACTTCCATGAAGTCGTGACCCTCGAAGAAACGCCGCATGCTGCTGATGATTTTTGAGCGCATGACAAAGGTGTCACGTGAACTCTGATTGGCGATCAGATCTATATAGCGCTGACGATAGCGCACTTCCGTGTCGGAGAGACCACGATATTTATCCGGCAATGGACGCAATGCTTTGGTGAGCAGACGCAGCGAACTGATCCACACGGTCAACTCGCCTTTGCCAGTCTTGAAGACCTTGCCTTCGACGCCCACGATGTCGCCCAGATCGAGACCTTTGATCTCGGCCAGCAATTCCTCCGACAATTCCTTGGGATTGAAATACAACTGCATCTGTTCGGACACATCCTGAATCACCAGGAACGGCCCGCGCATGCGAATGACACGCCCCGCCACCTTCACGTTGACCTGCAGGCCGTCGATCTCTTCCTTGTCCTTCTCGCCATAGGCGGCAATCAGATCGCGCGCATAATGGGTGCGACGAAAGTCATTCGGAAACGCATTGCGCTTGACACGAATTGCATCCAGTTTCTCGCGACGCTGTGCGATCAGTTTGTTTTCGTCGTGATGCGAATCATCGCCTGCTTGTCCTGCTTGGTCATTGTGATTTGTCACTGGATTCATAGCCCCATTTTCAAACTTGCTTCGATAAACTTGTCCAGATCACCGTCGAGGACGGCGCCGGTATTACTGATTTCCACGCCGGTTCGCAGATCCTTGATCCGCGACTGGTCCAGCACATAGGAACGGATCTGACTGCCCCAGCCGATGTCGGATTTCTCCGCTTCGATTTCCTGAGCGGCCTCACGACGTTTCAACTCCTCCATCTCGTAGAGCTTCGCCTTCAACTGCTTGATCGCCTGATCTTTATTCTTGTGCTGGGAACGCTGGTTCTGGCACTGCACAACGATGCCTGTGGGCTCATGAGTCAGACGAATCGCGGAATCGGTCTTGTTGATGTGCTGCCCACCGGCACCACTGGCACGGTAGGTGTCGACGCGCACGTCGGACATATTCAGATCAATCTCGATATCATCATCGACCTCAGGCGACACGAACACCGAAGAGAAAGAGGTGTGGCGCCGATTGCCGGAATCAAAGGGAGACTTGCGCACCAGACGATGCACACCGGTCTCGGTTCGCAACCAGCCGAAAGCATATTCGCCAGTCACATGAATGGTCGCACTCTTGATGCCGGCGACCTCACCGGCAGATACTTCGACGACTTCCACACCAAAACCTTTGGCCTCGCCCCAGCGCAGATACATGCGCAACAACATGTCTGCCCAATCCTGCGCCTCGGTACCACCGGAGCCAGCCTGAATATCGACGAACGCATTGTTCATGTCCATCTTGCCGGAGAACATGCGGCGGAATTCCAGCGCCTCGAGTTTTGCGCCCAGGCTTTGCAGTTCCACGTTCACTTCGTTGAAGAGGTCTTCATCGTCCTCGTCTTCCGCCAGCTGCAGCAGTTCCCGGCAATCGGCCAGACCACTGTGCATGTGATCTATGGTGTTGACGACCAGCTCCAGCTCCGCACGCTCCTTGCCGAGCGCCTGCGCCACCTCGGGCTTGTCCCACACATCGGATTCGCCCAGCTCCAGCTCAACTTCCTTCAGCCGATCCTTCTTTTCATCGTAGTCAAAGATACCCCCGAAGGATCTCGGTGCGGGCGGTGAAGTCCTTGATTTTCAGCTGCGTTAAATTGGTCTCGATCATGCGCGTCTCAAATGCTGTGTCTGGTGGCGGAAAAGGCGGGCATTTTACCCTATTCCTCACGCGATAAGACAGCGGGCTGCCGGTTAACCGCCCGTCGGGGCAATCTGCTAAACTCCCGCGATGCAAAAATCTCCTGATCAAATCCTCGAAAATGCTGAAATAGTCTGGCAGGAAAATGGTGCGCCCTACTCCAGCCGTTTTGCCGATATCTACTTTTCACGCCAGGGCGGACTCGAAGAAACCGAGCATGTGTTTATCGCCGCCAATCGGCTGCAAGAGCGTTGGCACTCGCTCGATAAGCTCGTGCGCGAAGACTTGGCGATCGACATCCTCCATACAAGCCCTCAGCGCTGCTTCACGATTGCTGAACTGGGCCTCGGCACCGGCCTCAATTTCCTGTGCTGCTGGCGTGCCTGGCAGCAATTGCAACCGACTCATCTGCGTCTGCATTACATCGCCTGCGAGAAATTCCCCATGCAGACGAGCGCGCTCGCGCAGGCGCTGGCAAGCTGGCCGGAACTGAGCAATTTCAGCCTGAGCCTTCTCAACGCCTATCCTGATCACTCGCCGGGCTATCATCGTTTGCAGTTACGCAGTCAGGATAGTGGCAGCGAAGTAACCCTCGATCTTTACTACGGCGATGCGGCCGCAATGCTCGCCGCCCATCCGCTGCGCGAGCAGGTCAAAGTCGACGCCTGGTTTCTCGATGGCTTTGCGCCGCGCGTCAACCCGGATATGTGGAGTACGGCCCTGCTGGCGGCCATGGCGCGGCTGAGCAGGCCCGGCACCACGTTGAGTACCTACAGTGTCGCCGGCCAGGTCGTGCGCAATCTGCAGGAATGTGGCTTTCAAGTCAGCAAGCAACCGGGTTTCGGGCAGAAGCGCCACATGCTGCACGGTGAGTTTGTGGGTGGCGGCCAGATCGCTCCTCCCAAAGTGAGCGCACCGTGGACTCGCTGGCCGCCGAGATCGGATCCTCCACGGCCAACACGTCCCAACATCTCCAGGCGCTGCGCCGCGCCAGCCTGGTCGACACTCGGAAGGATGGGCTCTTCGTCTACTACCGGCTTGCCGATGCGAGTG
>JBBTKA010000006.1:3668-5297 GCA_038059145.1 Pseudomonadota bacterium | reverse complement strand
TGGCTACAACTTCCCGAATACACACCATCTTCTCGCGAGGTCATCATCATCGGGGCTGGACTTGCCGGCTGCAGTGCAGCGCATGCGCTGGCCAGGCGCGGTTTTCGTGTCACTGTGCTGGAACAGCATAGTGAGATCGCCAGCGGCGCCTCCGGTAATCGACAGGCCGTTTTACAGTGTCGTCTCAGCAATGCCGTCAATGCAGGCTGGCAGTTCAATCTGCAGGCTTTTCTGTATGCAGTGCGACACTTCAATGCCATCCAGCGGGACTTCGCCGACATTCAATGGCATCCCTGTGGTGTGTTGAACCTCGACACCGCCTTCAGCTCCCGGCGCGAGCGCTGCCCGGACGTAGAGTTGGAGCGCTATTCCGCGCAGGTGGTACGCAAGGTCGATCAACAGGAAGCGGCAGCCCTGTGCGGAATGACGCTTGATGGCGGCGGCAATTTTCTCCCTCTGGGTGGCTGGCTCGATCCCGCCGCCCTCTGTCGTGCCTGGCTGCAACAGCCTTTGATTCAATTCTGCGGCAATACACCCGTCGAACGGCTGGCGTATGAGAACGGACACTGGCAAGTGTTCAGCGCTGAGCGGAGCCTGCCGATCGCCAGCGCGCCAACGCTCATAATCGCCAACAGCTTTGCGGCTCGGCGCTTCAGCCAGACGGCGCTGCTGCCTCTGACACCCCTGCGGGGCCAAGTCAGCTATCTGCAGGCATCAGAGGCAACCCGGGCATTGCGCAGCGTCGTATGCGGATTGAGTTATATGAGCCCGGCCCACGCTGGCGAGCACAGCGCTGGCGCGAGTTACTCGAAGGATATCAGCGATCTCGCCATCTCGGACTCAGAGCATCGCGACAACATCGCGGGGATCAGTGGCCACTTCCCTGCCAACACCCTCACGACGGATGCGATCACCGGTGGCAGAGTGTCGGTCCGGGCGAGTACGGGTGATCGCATGCCGATTGCCGGTCCGGTGCCAGATCTGGCGGCGTTGACGGACTACTACCCGACACTGAAGCAATGGGAAAGGCAGGCACCGACAAGACTCCCCGCCTGCCTGCCCGGGCTGTATATCAGCGTGGGTCACGGTTCTCACGGGGCGACCAATTGCCCGCTGGTAGGTGAGCATCTGGCGAGTCTGATCGACAACGAAGTGAGTCCGTTGCAGAAGTCACTGCTTGACTGCCTGCATCCGGCGCGATTTCTGCTGAGGGAATTACGTAGATTACCCGCGGGTGGTTACCAGCGGGGCGCTAGCTGAAGAACCTGCTGATCACACGATAGAGACTGTGAGCATCATCGCTGCCAGCCAGTTCGCGGATCGAGTGCATGGCAAAGGTCGGCACACCGATATCGACCGTCTCGACACCAATACCCGCCGCCGTAATCGGCCCGATGGTGCTTCCGCAGGCCATGTCACTGCGCACCACAAACGCCTGCACCGGCACGTCGACCTGCGCGCACAGCGATTTGAAATAGGCCACCGAGCGACTGTTGCTGGCATAGCGCTGGTTGGCATTGATCTTCACGACCGGCCCCTGATTGAGGATAGGGCCGTGGTTGCCGTCGTGTTTGTCCGCATAATTCGGATGAACACCGTGAGCATTGTCGATGGAGATCAGCATGGAAT
>JBBTKA010000006.1:0-3658 GCA_038059145.1 Pseudomonadota bacterium | reverse complement strand
AATCAGCCGCTCCAGGTCTTCGGCGCGCCTTTCGATGCGCGTGGATGTGCAGCCAATAATCCTCTCCAATACCGAGCGCAGAAACGGCCCCTGTGCGCCGGAGGCAGACGCGCTGCCTACTTCCTCGTGGTCGGAGCAGATCAACATGTTGCAAGTCTGTCCCCCGCCACACAGCAACGCCTGCAACGACAGGTAGCAACTGAGCAGGTTGTCCAGTCTTGCCGAGGAGATGAACTCGTCATGCAGACCAATCAATGCAGGACGCTGGGTATCGTAGAAGCTCAGCTCATGACTGAGAATGCGCTCAGCATCCGGCCTGCCACATTGGTCATGCAACCAGCCCAGGAGCAACTCGTCAAAGGAGCTGTCACGGACACCGGAGATAGACAGCAGGGGCGGCAGATCTTTCTGCGCGTTGATGGATTTGCTCTGGTTGGCTTCCCGGTCCAGATGAATGGCAAGACTCGGAATGACGGCGACCGGCTTCTTCATGTCGATGAGACACGAATGCAGCTGCTGATCACGCGTCATGAAATCGACGCGCCCCGCAATCGAAAGATCACGATCAAACCAGGGATTGAGCAGAGCGCCGCCGTAAACCTCTACGCCCAGTTGCAAGTAATTGTTCTTGCGCAGATCCGGCTGCGGTTTGATGCGCAGACACGGGCTGTCCGTATGCGCCCCCGCCAGTCTGGCACCAGGATAAGTGACCTCAGGGTAAGTGCCCCCCTGGCTGGTGGACCCCGTTTCCGGCAGAGTGAAAGCGATGATGGACGAGCCATTGCGTGTGACGAAATAGCGCCCGCCTGCCTGCAGCTCCCAGGCATCTACCTCGTTGAGCGGCTGAAAACCAGCCGCCAGGAGGGATTGAGACATGTGGCTGACGGCGTGAAACGGAGTGGGAGAAGCGGCGATGAAGTCCAGCAGTCCCGCATTGAAGCTGTTCTTGTCCAGCGCCTGTCTCGTCACACTTTCACTCCCGGCTAGCTTGCCTCTTGGACCCATGGCCTGGCTCCAGGCCCTGGGTCACACGCCAATCGATGATCTTACTGCGCCTTCACTTCCAGCAGTTCGACATCAAAAATCAATGCTGCATGCGGGCCGATCGGACCAGAACCTGTTTCGCCATAGGCCAGAGCCGCCGGGATGAAGAGACGCCACTTATCACCCGCCTTCATCAGCTGCAGTGCTTCGGTCCAGCCGGCAATCACCTGGCTGACGCCGAATTCGGCTGGCTCGCCGCGATCCACGGAGCTGTCAAAAACGCTGCCGTCGATGAAAGTGCCGTGATAATGCGCCAGCACGGAATCCTGCAGAGTCGGTGATGCGCCACCTGCAGCGCCTTCATTGAGAACAAGGTACTGCAGACCGGATGCGGTCGTGACTACACCCTCTTTCTGGGCATTGGCTGCCAGAAACGCCTCGCTCTCCGAGCGTGCCGCTTCCATCTCTGCGTTCTGTCGATCCATCATCTGCTGCTGGAAACTCTGCAGAGCCGTCATCATCTGCTCTTCAGTCAACTGCGACTGGCCACCGACGACATCGCGGATGCCGGCAAAGAAGGCGTCCATATTGATGGAGTCCATGATGCCCTGCCCGGCCAGGTTCTGACCGATGTTGACGCCGATGCTGTAACTGATCTGATTCTCTTCACTGGTCAGATCGACAGCGTTGTCAGCCGCCTGTATCTGGGTGGCAGAAAACATGACTGCCAGCACGGCGCTGCTCAGTGTCGGTAATCGGGGAAAATTCATGTTGAGATCCTTAATTGGAGGTTTCTATAAAGTGATATACCGATTTTGATTGCAGGCGGACAAAACGTGCCGACATCGGGCAGCAAATACTAACCGTAGTCGCCGCCAATTTCCACCGGCGGGCCATGCAACACTCCCTGCGGCACTGTCAGTGATCGGGGGCATCGGTTATGCTGCCAGCCTCGCTATCAGTCAATCGCCAAGGAACGCCCTATCGTGAAAAAAATCCACCTGCTGCTGACACGCCACCGGATTGCACTTGTCTCCGTCCTGCTGGTGCTGTCATGCAGCAGCTGTTCGCAGCGCTTCGCTGTCACGCTCAACAATCAGACACTCTACGATCCCCGCGTGAACGCTGCTGAGCAGCGCTTTGCGGACCCAGGGCTGCAGGGCTGTGTCAATTTCGCCCTGCAGCAACCGGATGCAACACTGGAAACCTTGAAGGTGCTGGCATGCCCCGGGTGGGAGATCGAGATACTGGATGGCATCACGCAACTTGCGGCACTGCAGTTTCTAGACCTCAGCGACAACCGCATCAGCAGCCTGGCACCGCTGCAACCACTGCGCAATCTGAGCTCCATCAGCATCGTGAACAATCGGGTCACCGACATTGCGCCTCTAATATCGATGGTGACACTGACCTCGGCAACCCTGAGTGGCAATGACAACATCCAGTGCAGCCAGCTCGATGTCTTGAGCGGCAAACTGGGACAAAACCTGCGTCTACCTGCAGACTGCCGCGACTGAAGTCTGCGGCAGCTAAGCCTGTCGTTCGACGTCGGGCACGTGTGTATCGACACTGGCCAGATTCGGTACGCCGCTGTGAAAGCGAAACTCGGTATCTAGCGAACTGATCAGCTCGTGTTCAACGGCGCGAAAGCGGTCGATGTGCGGCGTGATGTCTTCGTCTGCGTACAGTCTCGCAAGCGCCAGGTAATCCTGATAGTGCCGCGCCTCAGACTTCAACAGCCCTCGATAGAATCTGGCAAGCTGTGCATCGAGCAATGGCGCCACACGGGCAAAACGCTCGCAGGAGCGGGCCTCCACGAAGGCACCGACGATCAAGGTATCGGTCAATACGTGACGTCGATCGTGACGTATGTGTGCGCGCAAGCCGCCGGCGTAGCGTGATGCACCCAGGTGGGTATACTCGATGCCCCGCTGCTCCAGCAACCTGACAACCTGCTCGAAATGCAACAATTCTTCTCTGGCCAACTGCGCCATCTTCTGCAATAACTCGGTCCGATCCGAATAACGATAGAGCAGATTCATGGCAGTGGCCGCCGCCTTCTTCTCACAATTGGCGTGATCGATAAGCAGAACGGATTGTTGCTGCACCGCCTCCTCAAGCCAGGCATCGGGCGTGGGACACGGAAGGAATTCGAGAATTTCATTCAACATGGTGGCTATTGTTCTCAGTTGCTCTGGTCTTCCAACTGTTCGGGATCTTAAGTACTGTCCTGCGCCAGCACATGATCGGTGTGTTTCTTGCTGGCCCGCGCACCTAACTGCTTCAGCTTTTCGATGCGGGTAATCAGGTTGCCTTTGCCCGACACAAGCTTGTTGTGAGCCTTGTCAAAACTCTTCTGCGTCGCGTCGATGCGGCCACCAATTTCTTCAATATCCGCGACAAAGGCCACAAACTTGTCATAGAGCGCGCCTGCTGAATTGGCAATTTCGATGGCATTCTGGCTCTGTTGCTCGTAGCGCCAGATGTTTTGAATGGTGCGCAGCGTGGCCAGCAGCGTCGACGGGCCGACCAGGATGATGTTCTTCTCGAAGGCATCGGTGAACAAACCGCCATCCTGCTGCACCGCCACCGAGAATGCCGCTTCGACAGGCATGAACAGCAGCACGAAATCCAGCGAGTTGATCGTCATCAGATTCTGGTAATCCTTACCGCT
>JBBTKA010000005.1:0-16621 GCA_038059145.1 Pseudomonadota bacterium | reverse complement strand
CGGCGGCCCTGGGCGGCAGTGTGGCGACGTTCTTCTCGGTGTGCTTTTTCTCCGGAGTCATCTCTTACGCGAATGCCTTGGTCGCTCAGTATCTGGGTGCCGGGGAGCTCGCCAAGTGCTCGCGGGTGGTGACGCAGGGCACGCTGATGTCCATCCTCTGTCTGCCCTTGTTGATGCTGATCGCGGTATACGTCGCGCGCATTTTCGCGGCGATGGGCCACGACCCGCAGGTAGTAGAGCTGGAAAGCACCTATTATCGAATCCTGATGCTCGGCGCGGTCATCACACTCTTGAAGGCGTGCCTGGCCTCCTACTTTGCAGGAATCGGGCGCACGCGGGTGGTGATGGTGTGCGATGTCGCCGGGCTGCTGTTGAACGCTCCTTTGTGTTGGGCCATGGCATTCGGAAAGTTCGGCCTTCCAGCCATGGGCATCAGCGGAGCCGGGTGGAGCACGGTGATTTCTTCACTGTTTTCGCTGGCCTTGTTCGGCGTGTTCTATCTGGCGCGGCACAACCGCGAGAAGTTTCAGGTGTTGGCATCGTTCCGCGCGGACCTTGCGATTGTGCGGCGCTACCTGCGCCTGGGATTGCCTTCGGGATTCGAGCTGTTCCTGAACGTGGCGGCCTTTAACCTTTTTCTGTTGATGTTCCAATCGTACGGGGTAGTGCATGGCGCGTCGGCGGCCATCGTCTTCAATTGGGACATGCTGTCGTTCGTTCCCATGATCGGCCTGAATATCGGACTCGTCAGTCTGATTGGTCGTTCGGTGGGGGCGCGCAATATGGACAAGGCCAACGAGGTTATCACCGCGGGGTTTGTCATCGGCATCGGCTACTCGGCTGTGCTGGGTCTGATCTACATCGTCTTCCGCTTTCCACTGGTGGAGGTGTTCGCGCCGCCAACCGGGGATTTTTCGGAGATCCGACTCCTGGCGGCCTTCATGATGGTGGGGCTCTCCTGCTACACCATGGCCGATGCCACTATTCAGGTCTGTGGCGGAGTGTTGCGCGGGGCCGGTGATACGCGTTGGGTGATGTACACCTCCACAGCGCTGCATTGGATCATGCTCGTGATTCAATACCTCGTCATCCGCGTGTGGGACTTTGGTCCGCAGGCATCGTGGATCGTATTCTGTGTATTGATCGTCGCCATCGCCGCCGCGTTTCTTTCGCGCCTGGTGGGCGGCCACTGGCGCGATGCCGAGGCGCTGCGACAAGTCATGGCAGAGTAAGCAGTTCACGCAACTGTAAAATTCCCGCCATCAGCGCGTCATGACGGCTCGCTAGAGTGACACCCGAAGCTAACCTACGGGTGTCACTCCAGCGAGGAAAGATGACGAGAATTGCCGTTGCGGGAATAGGATATGTCGGTCTTTCCAATGCCGTGCTTCTCGCGCAGCACAATGACGTGATAGCACTCGACATCGTCCCTGAGAAGGTCGCCCTGACCAACGCGCGCAAGAGTGTTGTGCGAGATGATGACATCGAGCATTACCTGACAGAAAAACCTCTGCAACTGCGCGCCACATTGGACAAGCACGAGGCCTATGCCGACGCCGAGTACGTCATCATATCGACGCCTACAGATTACGACCCCTCCACCGACTGCTTCAATACCACCAGCATCGAAGCAGTCATCCGTGACGTCATGCAAATCAATCCGCACGCAGTCATGATTATCAAGTCGACGGTGCCGGTCGGGTATACGGAAAGGATTCGCCGCGAATTTGCCTGTGAAAAACTGGTCTTTTCGCCGGAATTTTTGCGTGAAGGAAAGGCGCTGCACGACAATCTTCATCCCTCCCGCATCATCGTCGGAGAACGATCGGACAGAGCTGCGCGATTCGCCAATCTGTTGCAACGTGGCGCCATCAAGAAAGATATTCCGATACTGCTCAGCGACTCCACTGAAGCAGAAGCCATCAAACTCTTCTCCAACACCTACCTCGCCATGCGCGTGGCCTATTTCAACGAGTTGGATACTTACGCTGCTTCGCATGGCCTGGCCTCCCGCCAGATCATTGAAGGCGTGTGTCTCGATCCGCGCATCGGCAGTCACTACAACAACCCTTCCTTTGGGTATGGTGGCTACTGCCTGCCCAAGGACACCAGACAACTGCTTGCCAATTACCGGGACGTGCCGCAAAACCTTATTCACGCAATCGTTGATTCCAACACCACACGCAAGGACTTCATCGCACAGACGATAATTCAAAAGAATCCCAACGTGGTTGGCGTATACCGTTTGATCATGAAATCCGAGTCAGACAACTTCAGAACCTCCAGCGTGCAGGGGATCATGAAGAGGATAAAAGCCAAAGGGATTCAGGTCATCGTCTACGAACCTGCACTGCAATCGAGCACGTTTTTTCGCTCGCCCGTGGTCAATGATCTTGAGGAATTCAAACTCAGAAGCGATGTCATCATTGCTAATCGCATGACTGCAGTGCTGAATGACGTGGCGCCCAAGGTATTTACTCGAGACCTGTTCGGAAACGACTGAACGGCACAGATTCCCCCTTCTTCGCCTCGCTTGGCGCCTGCCAGAAAGCCGTTACAATTTGCAATTTTTAGCCGCTGGACTTTGCAAATCTTTGCCGATATATATCAAGTGTTCCTAATGATTTATAAGATCCATCCCTTCAACGCTGTGCAATGCAAGGAGACAAGAATGAGAATAAGCCCTTATTGCAGTAGAAAAATCAAAGGAAAAGGCGCGCTGGGTCTGGCCGTGCTCGCCATGCTGGGTATGACTGGAGAGGCACAGGCTCAGGCCCAGTCACCCCTGTCGATCAACACCGGCGATGTGACGTATGCCGATCACGTTGCCCAGATCATTACGGACAACTGTGTAGTCTGTCACCGTGAGGGCGGCGTCGGCCCGATGCAGCTCACGAATTATGAGCAGGTCCGTCCCTGGGCACCGCTCATTCAGTATCGCGTTGAAAACAGGGAAATGCCTCCCTATGCCTACGATCACGGCATCGGCATTCAAGAACTGCAAGGCGACTGGAGACTGGAGCAGAGTGAGATCGACACCATCACGGCCTGGGTACAGCAAGGCGCACCAGAAGGTGATTGGGGCGACCGTTCGCATCCTGTCGCCAACCTGCCCGATCCCGATCAGTGGAGTTTCGCGCCGCAGTTCGGCGAGCCGAGCCTGGTGCTGGATTCTGCTCCGATCGACGTGCCAGCGCTAGGTAATGACATGTGGCACCGCCCCTACGTGATGACCGGTCTGGACAGTGACCGCTGCATACGGGCGATACAGGTGAAACCTGCTGGCAACGCCAAGGCCGTGGTGCACCACGCCAACTCCTACGTGGAAACCCTGAACGACGCTGGCGAGTACGAGGAGTACGGGATGTTCACTGAGTACGCGATGGGCAAATGGGGCGAGATCGCCCCGGAAGGCGTGTGCCGCACGCTGCCCAAGAATGCGCGGATTCGCTGGGACATTCACCTCTTCCCCGGTGGTGTCGGGGCAACGGCTCCTGGTACGGTGATCGAGGACAATGTCGTCGAGATCGGCGTCTGGCTGCATCCCGAGGGCTATGAAAATCAGGTCAAATACAAGCAAGATCTCAAGTCCTACCGTCTGGATCAGGGCGAACTGATCGTTCCTCCGCATGCAACGGTAATGACACAAGGGATTCACTCCTTCGACCACCCGGTGCGAATCGACAGCTTCCAGCCACACGGCCACCTGCGCATGCGTCAGGCATCACTGGAGATCTTCTATCCGGCCACGGGCCGCATGGAGCAAATCAGCCAGATCTCCAATTGGAGCGCTACCTGGCACCATAGCCACCTGTACCAGCCGGATGTGGCTCCGCTGCTGCCTACAGGCGCTGTGCTGATCATCAAGCAGTGGTACGACAATACCTCCAACAATCCAAACAATCCGGATCCGGATTTCTGGGTGGTGAACGGCAGCCGCACCGCGGATGAAATGACTCATGCCTGGATCGCCGTGACTCATCTTGATCAGCAGGGTTACGATGAGATTCTGGCCCAGCGCGAAGCTGCCAAGCAGCGCTCGGTCGCAGCGGAGTAACCGTTACGAAATAACAGGAAAAGAAATAGCAGGAAAGGCAACATCAGGAAGGCATGGCCCCGGTTTCTGTCCACAGAGACCGGGAGCCAGTGCAACTGAGGGCGATTACAGGGATACGCCGCTGCTTTAGCTATCCGCCAGATTCAGAGCAGGGCATTGCCTCGGCCAGTATTTCCGTCACTGCCGCTTCCACGTCTGAAGTGGCCAACGTATTGAGCAGTACTCCGGATGCGTGCTCCAGGCGGGCTATGCGCTCGGCCTGCAGCTCGACCGTGCGCTCGAAAAGATTGCGGACGAAGCGGCCGTTATCGCCGGTACACCCCTGCCTGAACAACTCCTGCAATTGTTCCTGCAGCGCCAGGCGGGCATCCGCTTCCAAGTCATACTCGGAGTCTCTTACAAAACGCTCGAAGATACTGAGCAACTCGTCTGGTTGATAGTCCTCGAATTCGATGTAGTGGTTGAAGCGCGATCGCAGACCGGGATTACTGTCGATGAAACGCGTCATCGGTTCCGGATAGCCGGCCACGATTACGGTCAACTGATCACGATAGTCCTCCATCGCCTTGAGCAGAGTATCGATGACCTCGTGTCCGAAGTCCCGCTCGTCGCCCTCTTTGGCGAGCGCATAGGCCTCGTCAATGAACAGCACGCCTCCCAAAGCAGACTCGATCACCTCTCGGGTCTTCAGTGCCGACTGCCCCACGTACTGCGCAACCAACCCAGAGCGATCCACCTCGACAATCCGATTGGAGGGCAGAATCCCGAGATTGAAGTAGAGGTCCGCGACAATGCGCGACACCACGGTCTTGCCTGTGCCGGGACTGCCGGTAAACACCAGATGCTGCGAGAATCCGGCTGCCGTCTTGTACCCTGCCCTCGCTCGTTCGCTCTGCACCTGCACGAAACTGCACAGGCGCCGCACCTGCCGTTTGACGCGCTGCAGCCCCACGAGACTGTCGAGCTTTGCCAGTGCCGCCGCGAAGTTCTCAGCCACGCCGTCCTGGTCGGCGAGCGTCTCTCCTAAAGCACTTTCAATATCCACTGGAAGAATCGTCCCCAGTTCGTGTGTCGTCGCCACGGGCAGCGCGTAGACACGCTGGGCATGTGCTTCCAAAACCTTTTCGAAGAGATTGCGCACGTAACGAGCATTGCCGAAGTGCTCGCGCTGTGCCTGCATCTCCCGCGCGAATATGCGCTTCAAGCCGTGCTGGATGGAGTCACTGGCCACATAGGCATGCTGACGGCAAAAGCCCAGGAAGATCGACAGTAGCTCGTCCGGCGTGTAATTGGGGAAATGCAGGAAGCGATTGAAGCGTGAAGACAACCCCGGATTCGACTGTATGAATTCATCCATCTCGGCGCCGTAACCCGCCACAATGACAACCAGATTGTCCCGGTGGTCTTCCATCATCTTCAGAAGCGTCTCTATCGCCTCGTGGCCAAAGTCCTGCTGGCTGGGTCTGGCCAGTGAGTAAGCTTCGTCTATGAAAAGAATGCCGCCAAGAGCGGATTCAACGAGCGTCCGGGTCTTGAGGGCAGTCTCTCCGATGTGGGACCCGACGAGTCCAGCGCGATCGGTTTCGACAATCTTGTCAGTCTTGAGGATGCCCAGCTTGAGGTACAGACCGGCGATGATGCGGGCAACCATGGTCTTGCCAGTGCCGGGGTTGCCGCTGAACACAAGATGACGCGACGGCCAGTCAGGCACAGGCATGCCCTGCTTTGCCCGCAATTGCTGCACGTGGATGTAACTGGCCTGACGGAATATCTCCTGCCTGACCATGTCCAAACCGACTACTTCAGCGAAGGCCGTTTCCAGATAGTCATTGATAGTGTCACTGCGCGGTAGTGGCCTCGCCACTTCAGAAGGCGCACTGCCACCTGTGCTGCTCAAGTGTGCGAGGCGCTGGCGAGCCTCGGCGTGATCTTTGTGCACCGCCAATTCATACCAATGACGGGCCTGCTGCAGGTCACGTTCCACACCGAGACCGTTTTCATATAACCAGCCGAGGTTGCTGCAGGCTTCGGGATAACCCTGGTCTGCCGCCAGACGGGTCCATCTGGCGCTTGCCTCATAATCCACCGGCACGCCCAACCCCTGTTCATAAACCGACCCCAGACCACACTGCGCCGCAGGTAGCCCTTGCTGCGCAGCCAGCGTGAGCCAGTGAATGGCCCGAGCCTGGTCCAACTCGACACCGCTGCCGTGCGAATAGGCATAGGCGAGATTGTACTGCGCCATCTCGTCGCCCTGCTCGGCGGCGAGCTTGAACCAGTGCACGCCTTCGGCCTCGTCCCTGGGCACCGACGCCCCGGTGACATAACGGAAACCGAGCTGCCGACGAGCCACCGCATCGCCCCACTCGGCTGCGATGCGCAGGCGGCGAATGCCTTCCGATTCGTTTCTGGGAACTCCAATGCCATGCAGATAAGCGAACGCAAGCAGACGCTGCGCATCCGCGTCACCTGCCGCTGCCGCTCGTGCGAACCACTGGGCCGCCACCGCGTCGTCGTGGACAACTCCCTCGCCGCGCTCGTAGCGCAGCGCCAGATGATATTGAGCGCGGGCATCAGGTTTGAGTCCCCCGCGCCCCTGGGCAAGATCAAGCAACTGCTGAAGGGAAAGATCTCGGTAGCGGTGAGTGGACATCGGGAGGGTTTCTTGAGAATGTGACTTGAGGATGTGATTTGAGAGTGTGCCTGAACTCTAGCCGAGAACCGACTTTCGAGGCAACGCTCGCGTAAAGTAACAGTGCTAAAAGTCAGGGTTTTCTCGTATTATCCTGCAGCACAGGCTCGCGCCTGAACCAATGAAGGAGTCACTGAAGAACTCATTTAAGAACTCACTGAAGGAGTCACCGCCATGAGCACTCAAAGTATCGCCTCCGAGCACGACAGCCCCCCCTGCAAATCGGAAGTCAGTACCACCCTGGCTATGCTTGTCTCTGTCTTTGGCCCGCCCTTCAGGGCAGACGCCGACGCCAATATTTTCGAGTGGCAACTCGAACTTGAACGAGGCGGCCGGGCGCGCATCGTAAATCAACCTGGAGATGGCGGCAAAACCGCCCGACTTCAGAATTGGAGTATTACGGCGGACTCGCTGGAATCTCTTGAACAGATACAGTCCTCCCTGACGGGCGGCGAGAATTACTATGACGGCGCCCTGCATCCCGAGCTCTTCATTCAGCGCAAATAGACCACAGGCAAGACGACCTCCAGGAAAAGTCACCGCATGCTGAAACGCCGCAAGTTTCTCTCGGCTCTGGCGCTGGGGGCCACCACGCTGACAGGCGGCTTGCGCTGGCCTCAGCATGTCACCGCACAGAGCGCCACAGCTGCAGTTCCCACAGGCAACCGTTTGACAATCCCGCCGCTGCTGGAGGGGATCGACGATGGGACAGAAAAGCGCTTCGAACTGCGGCTCCAGCACGGCGAGACAGAATTCCTCACAGGGGTGAAAACCCCGACGCTGGGTATCAACGGTGACTTTCTGGGCCCTACCCTGCGCTGCTCGCGCAACGATCTTATCCGCCTGCAGGTGGACAATCAGATTGGAGAACCCTCTACGCTGCACTGGCATGGACTGCATGTACCCGCCCGCTCCGACGGCGGACCGCACCAGACCATCGAGCACGGCGCTCGCTGGGACCCGCTGATCCGCATCATGCAACCCGCCGCCACGCTGTGGTACCACTCGCACATGATGCACAAGACCGGCGAGCAGGTGTACAAGGGGCTGGCTGGCATGCTGATCCTGGATGACGACGTCAGTCGCAGCCTGCCATTACCTTCCGAGTATGGCGTGGACGACATCCCCGTCATCATTCAGGACCGCCGTTTCAACAAAGATGGCACGCTGGCCTACATGACCATCTACGACGACATGGTGCAGGGCATGCAGGGTGATATCAAGATGGTCAACGGCGTGGTAGACCCCTACTTCGTGCCCACCACATCCAAAGTGCGTCTGCGAATTCTCAACGCCGCCAACGCCCGCAAATACATGCTGGCGTTCAGCGATCACCGCCCCTTTCAGGTTATTGCCAGTGATGGCGGCCTGCTGACGGCGCCGGTCACCATGGACATGCTGATGCTGGCCTCTGGCGAGCGGGTCGAGATCATTGCCGATTTCAGCGATGGGCAACCCGTGACGCTGGTGAACGTGCCGATGGTCTCCAATTATCAGGATTCTCCCGGCGCCATGAGCCGCATCATGCGCGCGATGGGCAGTGAGGGCTTTGACATCTTGCGGTTCTATCCCGCCGCGGACCTGCGCACCTCCGCGCCGCTACCGGAGGCGCTCACCACTATCAGGCGCCGCAGTGCCGATGAAGCGGTGAAGACTCGCACCTTCCGTCTGCAGATGGGCACCGGCTCACGCGGTGGCGGTGATCGCGGACCGACGACGGGATACCGTAACGGTTTCGGTGGCGGACATGGCGGTGGCGACTACTTCATCAATGGACGTCAGATGAACATGGATTTCATCAACGAGCGCGTGAACCTCGGCGACACTGAGATCTGGGAGATATTCAACAGCTCTCCGATGCCTCACCCGTTTCACATCCACAGCGGGCAGTTTCAGATTCTGGACCGCGACGGCCTCGCACCGCCACCCCATGAGCTGGGCTTCAAGGACACAGTGCTGGTGAAAGGCAGGGAGACAGTGCGGGTGATCATCAGCTTCACCGACTTCTCCGATTCGGAACATCCTTACATGTATCACTGCCATATGCTGGAGCATGAGGATCGCGGAATGATGGGACAGTTTCTGGTGATCTAGACCTCTGGTGATCTAGAGTTCTGGCGATTCAAGGCCTGCGGGCCGCGACCAGCGCATTGAAACTCTTGCCATTCCAGGGCAGCAGACGCTGGTAGTCATGCTCCAGCAACGTGACCTCGAATCCGATGTCCGTGAGCATGGCCTGCAGCTGCGGCAACGTAATTGCTGTCATGGCGTGATGATCCGTCCAGCGCTTAAGTCCTTCGGCAGCGGATTCACGGGTAAAGCCCAGCAACAGGTCAAGCGTCTCCCCTTCCCCCCGATAGCGCCAGCCCGATTCGAAACTCAATTGCACGTCCCCGTCCATCACAGTAGTCATCGTGCTGCGCTGATTGCTGATGCCTCCAGCGTCGACCGTGTTGAAGAGCAACAGGCCGCCGGGCTTCAGCGCCTGCCAGGCTCTTTGCAGCGTTTGCTGCAGCGCCGAGATGGGATGGCTGTAGTGGATCGAATACAGGAAGCAGGTGATGAGATCGAATCTGGCGACCTGCTCGAAGGCTGCCAGATCACAGAGCAGAAAGTGCGCTGCGGGACATCGCGCCTGCGCCAATTCAAGCATCGCCGCGCTGTTATCCAGGCCGGTGCCCGTGAAACCTCGATTGAGCATGTGCAACAGATGCTGGCCAGTCCCACATGCCAGGTCCAGATACTCCCGCCCACCTGAAAGGGCAAAGCACTCAAACGCGCGCTCGGCGAATGCACATTGCTCGGCGTAGTCCACTTCGGCGCAGAACTGATCGTAGTAGCCGGAGAGGTCGGCGTAGAGGTTTCCGTTGTCGCTGTCGGTCATGGCAGTGATCAAGTTGAATGAGAGAGTTGGGTTTTCAGGACGCCACAAAGCAACAGGCTCGCCACGGTATGCACCTTGGCGAGCCTGTCAGCAGATAGGTATCAATCAGTGGAACATCACACGGTCAGTGCGCGCTTCACCAGATTGTCCATCAACGGCATCTTGAAGTGGTTGTAGTTCAAGGGCTTCGCACCCTGGCTGGCCAAAGACGCCACCGCATCAGCAGTTTCCTGATTGCGGGCACGGCCCTGAATAGCCTGCTCAACCGAAGTCAGTCGGCGTGGGGTGCACTCTACCGCACCTGCAACCATGCGTGACTCTTCAATCGTCCCGTTGGTGACCTTCATCGCCGCAGCGATGCTGACCAACGCGAAGTCCCAGACATTACGGTCTGCTACTTTCTCGAAGTAGAACTCGGCATTCGCCCACTTGGCAGGGATGCGAACCGCAGTGAGAACGTCACCGGCACGCAGCACTGTTGTGTGGCGGATGTCGACATCGGGTCCGATGAAGAAATCTTCCGCTGCCACGACGCGCTCGCCGCCAGCATTGCGAATCACCATCTGTGCTTCCAGGGCGACCAGCGCAGGAGCCGTATCGCTTGGTGTAACCGCTACGCAGCGGCTGGCACCAAACAGGGCGTGCTCACGGTTCTGACCTTCCGGAGTATCGGCGTAGCAGAGGTTGCCCCCGGCGCGGTAGCAGTTCAGCCCGCGTCGGTAGTACCAGCAGCGTACGTCCTGAGCCACGTTGCCGCCCAGGGTACCGATGTTGCGAATCTGCGGGCTGGCCACACGACCGGCTGCAGATGACAGCAGTGAATAACGCTCTTTGACCAACGCATTGTTGGCCAGCTCGGTCAGCGTGACCAGAGCGCCGATTTCGATGCCGTCAGCGGTCTCGCGGATTCCGCGCATGGATTCGATGCCATTCAGATCGATCAGGGCTTCCGGGCGCTTGGCGCGGTCCTTGATCCATCCGTAGGTGTCTTGTCCACCGCCTACCAACCATCCTCTCTCGGCCAAAGTACCGGCAAGGCTTATTGCATCCTCTACCTGGACGGGCTGGTAGAGGCTCATTTCTGGCATATTGTCATTTGATGGCATTTTAAAAACCTCAGAATGTATTCGTTTTCAATTCGCCGGTATTGAAGCCATTCTGCGCGACATGATTCACGATCATGTCCGGAGTGACCGGCGTGCGGTTGAACAAATGTCCATCAAGTGCATCGGAGATGGCGCTCATCAGTGCTGCAGCACCGCAGCCCTGAGCAGGCTCGCCGATACCGCGGGCGCCAACTGGGCTCTGCGGATCAGCCATATCCATGCCAGCAGTCAGCATCTTCGCAGGCACATCGAGGTATGTCGGCAGCTTGGCCTGGTAGAAGCCCACGTTGGCAGGCAGACCGTTTTGCGGGTCATAGACGTGGCGCTCGTAGCCTGCCATGCCGATACCCCACACACCGCCACCGTTCATGGCCTGACTCAGGCCCTGTGGGTGCACCACGGTGCCGCACTCGGCAACAGCAGTGTAGTCGGTGATGTCATACTTGCCGGTATCCAGATCCATTTCGATCTCGACGAAAGCAATCGCGAAGCCAGGTGCGGTGCCCTGTTTGGGCAGCGTGTCCTTGGCGACACCGATCAGGCCGGTGCCTTTCATGGCTTCAACAGAACGCTTGGTAGTGGCGTTGATGTCTTCCGGGTAAACCTGGCCGCTGTATTCGCCGCCCAGATCAATCGCCTTCTGAGCTGCTTCCGCAAACGTCAGGCCTTTGGCCTGGTCGCTCGTCAGGAATACGCGTTCACCACCGACACTGTAATCATCCGCAGCGCCGCCGAGTTCAGCAGCAGCGATTTCCTTCAGTTTCCTGATAGCATCGAGCGCAGCAACGTGGCTGGAGCGGGTTTCGGTGAACATGGTGTTACTGCCACCCTGATAGGTGCTGTGCGGCAGGTTCAATTCGCTGTTGCCGTGAACGACAACGCAATTTTCCCAACTGCACTGCAGGGCTTCAGCTGCGGCTCGCAGTACACCTGCGTAAGAGTAGGTACCGAGGTTACCAACACCTGTGTGCAGATAAATCTTGCCGTCGGTGCCGATACGCAACAGACCGTCGTAGCCATTGGCGCCAGCAGAGTGATAACCCATGCCCAGGCCGATGCCGCGTACTTTATTGTTCGCAATCACCTTTGGCTGAGCAACTCGCTCATCCCAACGGAACATGGCAGCTGCCTTCTCGATGGCCTCCGGCATGTAGGAGCTGGAGAGACCACCCTGACGGGGACCAAATTTCGCGTCCGGACGTGGCGCATTGGCACGACGCACCGCAAGGCGATCGAACCCACCTTCTCTGGCGGCCTTGTCCATGATCGGAGCCAGTACAGAAGCCATTTCGTTCTGGCCTGGACCACGCTGCGCACCGCGCGGAGTGGTATTGGTGTACAGCGCGACGCCACGGAAACGCATGGCTGCCGGCTGATACATGATGGAGATGTGTTCGGCTGAGGAGCTGGCACTGCCGCCGCCACCTGAGCCTGCATCGTTAACGATGATCACGTCAACCGCACCGACTTTGCCGTCGTCTTTCAGGCCAACCTTGAGCCAGCCTTGCATACCGGAACGCGCAGAGCCGATGTAGAACTCTTCTTCGCGGGTAATACGCATCTGCAGCGGACGGTTCAGTTTACGAGAGAACTTGCCAGTCACCGCCATGATCGGGTACGGGAAAATCTTGGAGCCGAAGCCGCCACCGGTGTTTTCATTGATGAAAACCAGATTGGCGGGATCGATCTCAAGCATCGCCGAGAGCTGCGCATGACCTACTGTGTGGCTCTGCAGAGAACCATGGAAGTAACACTTGCCGTTTTCCCAGTACGCCATGCCGGAGCGTGGCTCCAGTGAATGGTGCGGGTAACCGATCGTCACGAAGGGCTCTTCAACGATGGTCTTGCACTGAGCGAACTCAGCGGCAACATCGCCATATGCCCACTCTTCACCGAAGGTCGCGCCTACTGGCTCGCGGCCATTACGGAACGCTGTGACCTGGTCAAGTGACCACTTGATGCGGCCAACGTCGGTACCGGACGCAGTGGTACCAGCGGCTGCTTCGCCCGCATTTCTGATCAGGGTGTTACCTGATGGATAGGGGTCCGGTCCGCCTTCGAGAAGCGTGTCCAGCGGGTCTGTCACGAACGGACGACGCTCGAACACAATCTTGATCTTTTCGATCGCGTTTTCGGCAATCAGATCGCTTTCAGCAGCCACCGCCAGAATGGGCTGACCGATGTAAGTGATGAAGTCTTTGGCCAGCGCGGGGTTCGCAGGAGGCAGTGAGGGCGGCAGGTCATCGGCAGTGAAGATACCGAGTACGCCTTCCATTGCCAGTGCCTCGGAGGCGTCGATGCTGACAACGCGACCGCTTGGCAGCGGACTGGTCAACAGACGGGCGAACACCATGCCGTCTTTGCGGAAGTCTTCTGTGTAGCGAGCCGCACCGGTTACTTTGGCTTCTACATCTGGTGGAGTGAAATCTTTACCAATATGCATATAGGTCATGACAGTTGCCCCGAGGCGCGCATTACGCCGTTCAGATAGTGATCATAAGCCCCGCAACGGCAGAGGTTACCTGACATTGCCTCGCGTGCTTCCTGGCGTGTCGGTCGCGGATTGGCCTTCAGCAGGGCCACAGCGGACATGACCTGACCTGAAGTACAGAAACCACACGCTGGACTGAGTTCCTGAATAAACGCCGCCTGCACCGGGTGCAGGGTACCGTCTTCAGCGCGCAGTCCTTCTACGGTCAGCACTGCGCGATCCTTGACGTTGTGCGTCAGGGTGGAGCAGGCATAGTAGTTGACGTCGTCGATCAGCACGGTGCAAGCGCCGCACTCACCACGGTTGCAGGCAACCTTGGTGCCGGTCAAGCCGAGCTTGTATCGAAGAGTGTGCGCAAGAGTCTCTTGCGGAAGTACGTCAACGCGCCGCACGCGGCCGTTGACGTTGATGGATACCAGGCGCTCTACGCCACCTGCCGGGTTTGAAGCGGCAGAAGCCATATACCATCCCGCACCGCTGCTTGCGGCAGCGGCAGAGAAGATTACGCTTTTGATGAATCGTCTGCGTGTTAGGGTGATGTTCACTTTGTTGGGCCCCATGTCTGATTTTTCGAACTAAATGGAGTTTCAGCGTCTAAGGCGCTGAGATACTTTGTATTTCCATGCTTCCGCCCTGAATCCAGTCAGGGAGGAGCAATTGTAAACGCAGGTAATGTACCACCGTCGCCAGAACGAATCCATCCGCAGGCAGTAAATCAATTGGCTAACTTGTGATAATCCCTGACAAATTCAGGGTTATTACGTCACACTCTGTTGCATCTCCCGGATCTGCTCATTATCAGATCAATCCCATGGCCACCATCGACTTCGCCACGCGGATGAAACCACCGATATTGGCACCCGCCACGTAATTGCCGGGCATCGCAAATTCTTCGGCGGTCTCGTAGCAATGACGGTGAATGTTGACCATGATCTGATGCAGTCGCTGCTCGGTATATTCGAAGCTCCAGGAATCGCGCGAGGCATTCTGTTGCATCTCCAGTGCGCTGGTGGCCACCCCGCCGGCATTGGCGGCCTTTCCAGGAGCGTAGGCGATTTTCGCCGCCTGAAAGAGATGGATACCTTCTGGAGTTGTCGGCATGTTGGCCCCTTCAACCACGGCAATACAGCCATTCTGCAGCAGCATCCTGGCGTCGGCGCCGTCGAGTTCATTCTGAGTCGCGCAGGGCAGCGCCACCTGACAGGGAATACTCCAGATATTTCCCCCTTTGATATAGCGCGCGCCCTTCTTCAAGTCGGCATAAGCGCTGATCCGAAGACGCTCGACCTCTTTGATGCGCTTGAGCAAATCAAGATCCACGCCCTGCTCGTCGACAATAACCCCGTCAGAATCGGAACAGGCGATGACCTTGGCACCGAACGCCGTGGCCTTGGCGATGGCATAGATTGCCACATTCCCTGAACCCGATACCACTACGGTCTTGCCTTCCAGGGAATCTCCACGTGCCTTTAGCATCTCCTGCGCGAAGAACACCACGCCATAGCCGGTTGCCTCCTTGCGGGCGAGACTCCCTCCCCAGCCAAGACCCTTGCCGGTGAAGACGCCAGATTCAAAGCGGTTCGTCAAGCGTTTGTACTGCCCGAACATGTAGCCGATTTCACGCCCACCCACGCCGATGTCGCCTGCAGGAACATCGGTGTGCTCCCCCAGATAACGATGCAGCTCCGTCATCATGCTCTGGCAGAAGCGCATGATCTCGTCGTCGGATTTTCCTTTCGGATCAAAGTCGCTGCCACCCTTGCCACCACCAATGGCCTGGCCCGTCAGCGCATTCTTGAATATCTGCTCGAACCCCAGAAACTTGATGATTCCGAGATAAACCGAAGGATGAAAGCGCATGCCACCTTTGTAAGGACCAAGGGCGCTGTTGAACTGCACACGGAAGCCACGATTGATCTGAATCTGGCCCTTGTCGTCCTGCCATGGAATACGAAAGATAATCTGCCGCTCGGGCTCGCAGATGCGCTGAATAATCTTCTTCTCGGCAAACTCCGGATATTTGGAGAGAACCGGCGCCAAAGTCTCCAACACTTCCAGGACCGCCTGATGAAACTCGCTTTCGCCGGGATTGCGGCGCAGCACTTCCTGAAATACGGCGTTGAGATTTACGTCGAGGCTTACTGTCATAATCACTTCCTGTAGTGTCTGTTGATATCCAATTGCACCATAATCGGGCGATCAAAAGAAATAAAAATGATGACAGGCACGTCTACGCAGAGATGGCTAGCGGTGAGGGTGTTTCAACAAGGTGAAATTGCCTTCGAGGAGTGAATCAAGCCTGGCCTTGATTTCGACATTGCAGCAGTCGTTCGGCGCTGGCTCCTGCGGCGACACCCGTCTCTGTTGATACATGGCTGTCAACACCGGCAAGCGCAGGAAAAACTCGGCAACAGTCTCGCAATCAGCCCTGTTACCTTCCATCCCCACGCCCAGGCGCTCCAGACACAAAGCATTCAGCTTCTGCTCGAACTGCCCGAGCATCGGAAAGGCCAGATAGGGTTTTTGCAGATACATCGCCTCGCTGATCAGCGTAAACCCCGCTGTAGCGATCACCGACTGACAGGCTGCGAGATCTTGGAGAAACCCGTCCGTACTGAATTCACGATACTCCAGATTGGCTGCGCAATTTTGATTGCTGCTACCGTGATCGTTGTATCCATAAACAACAAAGTGGTGCGACGGGAACTTCTTGAGCGTCGCCACAAGAGAGTCAAAGCGGCCCGTCATATAGACCAGATGAAACGTCCCGGGCCGTGCCTGCAGCGCACAAACTTCCCGGCGCAGTATCGGAGCAAACAGGAAGGTCCTGTCGTTGGTAACCTCACCACGGAAAAAAGTGGTAGCCAATGCGACATCCGGATCGGGAATCATCAAGCGAATGATAGTCCGGGTCTGCCATTGTTCGAAGCGCAACCACCCCGGCACATCGAATTTCATGTAACGCATGCGATGCTGGTTATCGAGACTGATCAGCGGCAGTTTGTGAATACGAGCCAGCCAGGCCGTTGAAGGTTCGAAATCTGTAATGACATAATCAGGCTGAAAGCTTGCAAACAGCGCTCGCAATTCACGAAGACGCTGCCACGCGCGGCGACCTCTGCGCAGATTGTCCCAGATTGTGCCCAACGCGCTGACGCGATTATTGCGACTGACAATCCGCAGACCTTCCACCTGCAGACAATCGAAATCAGTAGCGAGATTTCGATAGCCGCGATCATATGACACGATCTTTACCAAGTGCCCGCGCTCCTGAAGATGGCGCACCATCTCTCTAGCACGCGATGAATGTCCGGAACCCTCGCCCGAAACCCCGTAAATTATTCTACTCATTGCGGCACACACCTCCTGTCTCATGACCGCACATTCTAGA
>JBBTKA010000004.1:0-11100 GCA_038059145.1 Pseudomonadota bacterium | reverse complement strand
GCGTTGCAACTGCCGATTACGGTTTCCATTATCACCACCCACCTGAATGCATTCCTGATCTACAGCAAAGTCTTGCTGTCTCGTGACGCAGTACTGTGATCAGAACTGCGAACACCGCCCGGATCACAACCACATCGCATCGACAGGCATTGCCCAGAGTTTCTCTCCGAACTGCACAGTCTTATTGCCACGGTAGAGCACTATCCCGCACAAAAAGTCGTCGCCGATCTGTCTTTGCAACTCTTTCAAACCGTTGAAATCCATTTCTCCTACCGCATCACGCGCCTTCACTTCGATGGCCGCCAGCTTCCCATCGCGACGTTCCAGCACAAAATCGACCCCCTTGCCGTCACTGGTTCGAAAATGATGCAGCGCTACAGCTATGTGAAAGGAAGACAACTGTTTCAACAGCTCAGTCGCAACAAAGTTCTCAAACAGATGCCCGAACACATGGGGATCGCTGGCTTCGGCTTTTGCCAGATCAATCTGCTGCAGATGGCAAAGCAAAGAAGTATCGATGATGTATCCCTTCGGCGCTTTTACCAGGCGCTTGCCAATGTTCCGGTACCACGGTGTTACATCGAAGCTCAGAAACATCATTTGCAGCAAGACGCGGTAACTCTTGGTGGTGACGGCGTTCTGTCCGATAGCTCTCGCCAGGTCCGCGTCATTGATCAATCCACCGGCCCGGCTCGCCATTACCTTCAGTAGATTCGGCAGGACACCCAGCCTTGCAATGGCCGCAATCTGGCGCACATCACGCTGTAGAATCGTCGTGATATAGGCCTCGAACCACTGTCTGCGAAGGTCGTCGCTCTGCTCAAGTATCTCGGGAAATCCAGCCCGTCTTATAACTTCTGTCACTGGCAGTTTTCTGGCGAGAGTGCCAGCACTGAAATCATTACCCAGCAGTCGATTTATAAATCCACCCTGCCCTCCGGTGACTTCCAATGCCGACAACGGGTAAAGCGTCAAAACGCTCATCCTGCCCACCAGCGCATCGGACAGGGCTGGCAAAGCCATGATGTTAGCTGACCCCGTGAGAAGGTATCGACCATTGGCGTCCTGCCGAGCAGCCAGTCGAGTTTCATCGACCCGCATTTTCAGAGCCCGAAATAGACCCGGTACCCGCTGCACCTCATCAAGAATCAGTCGACCCGGCCAGGCATGCAGAAAACTTTCGGGATTGGCTTCGGCGGCCCCCAGCATGGTGGCCTCATCAAAAGTGACATACTCGGCCGGCCACTGCGTGGCAGCGAGGCTGTGAACCAGCGTGCTTTTCCCCGCTTGCCTGGGCCCATTGACGTAGACCACAGGGAAACCCTGCAGGGCATCAAGAATATTCTGGCCTAGCTTTCGTTCGATCATGAGGTCACCTGACAAATCTGTTCGAAATCACAAAACGAAAGATAACTTTTAGATAATCAAAAGACTACTTTTATATTTACAAGAACAACAGGGAAGAGGGAAAGGCTGAGTGGGTGAATTTCTTACCCCTGGTGGATTGCTGAGACTCGCGTTCACCGCATATGTTGTGAAAGCGAACGCGACCTGATTTTAAGCGGGTGTACAGGGTCAGTCACACCGAACGACACCCGCACTGACGGTTGAGCCGGGCTTGCCAGCATCGTTCACCCAGAACACCTGTCGACCGCCGTCAGCACACTCTGCCTCAGGTGCCAACGCGATGCCTTCGTGGTTAACATCAGCCAATGCGGCAGGGTGCGCCAGCGCAGCACTCAGAACAAAGCCGCCCTGCGTTGCACTGCCAGGCTCTCCATCGATCTGCAATATGCCCGTGACATTGCCGCAGTCATCGTCGCAGTGAGCCCACAGCACCAGATTGTCACGATCGTACTCCAGCCCCATCAGATGTGGAAAACCAACTCTGATGACCGCGATTTTATAGAAAAGACTGTCCGCCTGCTTCAGTGCATAGGCGTAGATATCGCCGTTCTGCTCCAGTGCGGCGAGAAACAGCCCGCCGCCATGCGCTGGATAGTCATCAGGGGCATAAGGCTTGTGCAACCGCTGGTCGTAAAAACCCGCAGTGATCAGATCCGCGTCGGGAATCCAGGTGAGCCCTTCCCAGCCTGCGTTTGAACCAACATCCAACTCGACAGACTCGGGATTGTCCTCATCGTGGGTCAGATCCCATTCGGCGACAGGTGTCCCTTGCGCAGTGTTGAAAGCAATAATACTCAACTTGCTCTCCTCACCCTCCTTCTCCGAGGCAATGTAGACGACGTCACTTTCCCAATTCGACTTGGCGACTGACTCGGAATCCGGGGTCGCTCCAGACAGCGTTGTCAGCGTCCAGTCCCGAACAGGGGACCAGCGGCCGGAGGCGGTATTGAAGGACAGCTGATGCAAGGTCGCCGGGCCATTCTTAACCACCCACAGATACCCCGGCTGACTTAGCGAAGCCGGTTGATAGGTAGCACCACTGCTGTTGCTGCCAAGCTCTGCGGCAGGGTCATCCACCAACGCAACCACCTCACTGCCTGGCCACGGCGTCAGCACGAAGTGCGCGGGAATGGAGGACGCGGGGTGACAACCGACCAAAAGCAAAGACAGCAAAACAGCACAAGCACGCATAATATCTGCCACTGACTCCGCTATCACTTGACCAGAGACGGCAAAAACGTCGACACCACCATCGCCTGCTGCTTGCCACCATCCGGATCCGCCGCTGTTTTGAACTCCGTGAATTTCTCTGCCCACGCCGACGTGCGCATGCGCAGTGGCGGGTTCTCCCGATTCACGCAATCCAGAACAACGGCCGCCACTTCCTGCGGAGTCTGATAAGAGCGGGTTTCACCCATGGCCGCGCGCGCCTGAATGCCCCCCATGTAGAGATCGAGCACGGGTTTGTAGGCGTCGTCGTGAATACCACCAGTGGCTTGCACCATCCCCATGACATTGCTGACAAACTCTGTCGCAATCCCGCCAGGTTCGATCATCGAAAACTGGATGTTGAACGCAGGCGTCACATAGCTCGCCAATGATTCCGTGTAGCCCTCGACAGCAAACTTGGCGGCACAATAGAACTCATTGAAAGGCTGACCCACCAGACCTCCCACTGAGGTGATGTTGATGATGTGCCCCGTGCGGCGCTCACGCATGTGCGGCAAAACTGCCTTCGTGCAACGCACCACACCTTTGAAGTTGACGTCCATCACCCACTCCATGTCGGCTTCGGTGGCCTGCTCTGTGGTCCGCACAAAACCCGCCCCGGCATTGTTGATGAGAATATCGATCACTCCTTCTTCCTGGAGTATCTCGGCAAAGCAGCGCTCAACGCTGTGCGGGTCCTGCACATCCAGTTGCTTCACTTTCACCGTCACCTGCCGCGCTTTGGCTTCCGCCAGCAGAGCGCTCTGCTTGTCCAGATTGCGCATAGTCGCAATGGTGGTTACACCCTGTTTCGCCAGCATGACAGCGACATGTAAACCCAGACCTGTGGAGGTACCGGTGACGACGGCGACTTTCTTGTTCATGACATTGCTCTCTGCAAGTGGAGTGAGGTTGAAAAACTAGCACACGACCCCATCTAGTGTCCTGTGCTAAGCTGCACACACTAACGGGGGCGCTTTGGATTCGACGCCGGTATCAAACCCTGAGGTGCATGTCGAGAGGGTAGTAACTCTCGTAAATCAATTACTGCAACTTACTAGTTGCCAACGACGATAGCTACGCTCTAGCCGCTTAGTGCGGTTAGCGGTCACCCCGGGATGCCTGTAAACCGGTGTTTTTGTGACTGTCATATAGAACAGGATCGCCAGCCTAGCGCGCCCAGCGCGAAGCAGCTAAAAGTACTGGGCTCGCCCGAACCACCCTGCCCGTCGGGCCGGCGAGGGTTAACTTAATAGACGACGCTACACATGTAGATCCAAAGGCAGCGGACTGACGGACGGGGGTTCAAATCCCCCCGCCTCCACCAAACAAACAAGCCCAGGCTTCCGCAAGGAAGTGTGGGCTTTTTTGTTTGGCCGAAAGAGGAATTTTCGGACTTGCAAAGTCGGGGTAAGCGCCATGGATGGCGCGAATGCCGGAAATGCAGGAGCATTTTCCGGCGCAAATCAGGCGTCGCAAGACGCCCCGGCAGGACAGCCGTTTTGCACAGCGACGAAGGTGCTGCCCCGCAGGGGCGAGGCACAGGGATGTGCCGAGTGAAATCCCCCCGCCTCCACCAACCACAAGTGTTACAACATCTTGTAAAGCTCCTCCACCCCGCAAACTCCTGAAGCCGCAAGGCTTTCAGGTGTTTTGCCGTCATATGGGGTGCTGATTGCCCCCTATCGCATTAGATGTACTCATGGCTACATCGGCAATGAATCCGGTCCTTGGGGAGTGAATTCAACCTCTGGGCTGGTGCCCGAGCTGACAGATCGCAACTAAGTGCGAACTCAGAGCGAGTACCTGATACTTAGAACCGAATTGGCCTGCTGGGCTTTAAAGCTTGAAAAAGCCGAATTGCCGGCCTCCTGTGCAAACACATTCGTCGTGAAAAGCATCTCCAAGTGGGAACTCATTTGCCAGGCAAGTTCGACGTCCAGTTCGTATCTATCGATCACAACGGGCGTATTCTCAACTGCGGTTCTGTTGAAACTCGGACCCATTCGCACATAAAGGTCGGGTGACAAGGACCACCCGGCGCCGAAAAATAGGTTCTCCATGAAGATGCCACCGGAATTCGGGATGTTGGTTTCATGGAATCGTCTGTCTGCAGAAAAAACCAGCGTGAAGTTGTCACTTGCGGCGTAGTTCAACCTGCCGCTACCCACCCACTCATTCTTGATATTCGGTATCGTCGCGCTCTTGAAACGCTGCGTGAAGCGGAAGATATCCAGGTCACCTGAAAACTTGCCAACCTCGTATTCAGCGCCAATGCCATAACGGTTTTCGTTGGAGTTGCGCTGCGTCAATGTCGGATCAGAGCTGGAGTCGTATTTGACAACCTGAGTGCCACCAAACAGGAATGCTCTGCCCCAGCTGAAATAACGGCCGCCCAGCACAATGTAGTCCCGCTCAGACCTGTTTAGTGCGTCATTCTGAAGTCCGGTTTCAGTCTCGGATTTCACCTTGTCATTGCGCCCCATGACATTGGTGAAGTAACGGGAATTGTCTATTTCAAATATCGCTTCGACGCGCTGATTCGTTTCAACACCACTGGTGAAACTGTTGAGCTGCTCCGACTGGGATTTGCCCAATATGTCCTCTTCATTGATCATCAATAAGCGCAGATTGGTCAGCTCTGACGTGACGAAACGGCCGAAGACGGTAGCGGTCAGCGCATCCAGATCCATGTCCTGATACGCGCTGTCCTGGAAATCCTGCGAGTAATACTCCAGTGTGCCGATGAGCAGGTGACGTTCAGCGCTCGAAGTCAGTGTGCTCGACATTCCCAGCTGAGCCGCTTCGGAGTCGAGGTGGCTCGAATCGCGGTAGACGTTGTTCGTTGTCATCATTCCGGCCATCACATCGGCATCGAGCTGAAGAGAACCCAGAGCCTTCCCTGCGGGTTGCGGAAAGCCGGACGGAACCGGAAGATCATCGAACAGCATGCTTTGTGCGATCACGCTCTGAGCGAGGCACGCGAGCAACGGCGTGAATACGACTTTGAGGGTAGTTTTCATGGGACGTTCAGTCTCTTTGGACAAATTCATACGAGCAGAAAAGGAAGGGGGCGAGGAGGCAACAATAGAACGTTGACTCAGGTCACTTTTTTCGCCGGGCCGGGTGACGACACCAGAAGTACCAAAGCCACGATGATAGGAGATACAATCAAGGCAGATGTAAAGACACCGGCAAACCCTATGGAACGATGCCGCCCTAAGAAACCGACAATCGCGCACATGGGGACGTAAATCATGAGCAAAATCGGGTTAAACAGCATCTTCCTGCTCCATGCGTGCACCGTACACGCGGGAAAAATTAACCTGGAAACTGCCCTCCACAATGTGCGGGACAGTTTCCAGAAGACAAGGGCCACTAACTGCCTCTGAATCCGGCAGGCGCCAGATCAGGCCTTGGCGGATTTGGAAGTAAACGCGCTCTTCAGGTCTTCTTTTACTTTGTCGACACTGAAGTTTGCGAGAGTGCCACCGCCTTCGAAGTGATTGACAAATACTTTTCCGACGGCGTAAGTAGCCGCAGCGCCCAACGCACCCAGACTCAGGCCACCAGCAATCGAACCCAAACCGGGAATAATCTTCACGGTGGTGAACGCAACCGGGGCTGCCAGGCCCGCAGTCGTCAATGTGCCCAGCAAGGTAGCAACAGTGGTCCTGATTGCTTCCTGCTGTACGGTTTTGCCGTAGAGCTCTGACAGTTCACTAACCATTTTTACCTGAACGGCGGCAAGACCAGCCAGATCGAGGTAGGGGACGGGAATGAAACCAGCAGCCGCACTCCACTTGCACTTGTTGGAAATAATTGCCGAAGCTTTGTCGAGACGTCCCGCTTTTTCCGCATCGTTGGGTTCAATCGGGGTTTCAATCTGGGGTTCGCTCTGGGTTTCGGTCTTGGTATTCACATTACACTCCTTGCAAAATAAGCTGCTGGTTAACTGTAAATTGTGCACCCCCAATTTGCGTTACGGAGGCATTGATGAAACGCTTTCATGAAGAATCGCACGGGCCAAAATGGTGGTCGAACATGTATTCTTGCTTGCACCGGGTGCAGAGCAATATCCCAAACTTAGACTCGAAATTCAAGCTCTTTCTCTGACCGCGCCGGGTCATCGCTCATGTCGGCACTCTTGATTGCAATAGGTTTTGCAATCGTGTTTGTAATATGACTGAACTTTGCAATGAAGTTTGCAATCAGTGCTGTGCTTTTGTTTGGATTGTCCAGCATGACAGCATGCCCCGCCCTTGGCACGACCGAGAGTACTCCGCGATCACCCAGCGCATTCAGCATATTCAATGCGAGGGCAGGCTCAAGAATCGACGACGCCTGGCCGCGCACGATGTGAACGGGTAGATCAAGTGCGCGGAGCGCCTTCCAGATTTGCTCACCCAATTCCCCCCTGTCCTGGTGCTGTTCTCGAAACTCAAGGTTTTTATGCCAGATACCGGGCGTGAAGGCCGGATCGGTCTTGGTCCTGAGTCGGCCTTGATTAACCCGCAGGCCGAACCTGGCGACATGAGCAAGGGCCTCGGTGTCCCCCATTACGTAAATCCGGGACAGGCAGTCGAGGTAGGCCTGCGTATCACAGTAATACTCGGGCATTTGCATGACATCGTTGACCAGTCGATCGGCCGCTTCCGGACTGACTTCAGGTCCGGCATCGACGAGCGTGAGGGAGGCAACGGGGCAGCGGATTGATTCGAGCGCCAGCACGGCAACCCTGGCGCCAAGTGAATGTCCGACGATATGTACCCTCGCGTTGTGAATCTCTCCCAGAAAGCCCTGCAGATCCTCTGCTAGCTGCCAATGCGAATACTTACGTTCGGGGTCCCAGTCCGAGTCGCCATGCCCGCGCTGGTCCAGCGCGATCACATGGTGCGAGTGTTGCAAATCTGCGGCCAGCCTATCCCAGACGTGAGCATCGTTGGTAAAACCATGCAGCAGAATGCAATAACTGGCGCAATCCGCAGCCGCAGTGGGATAGCCTAAACAGGGGTGCATTAAATAATGCAACTGTAAGCCATCGCGCGTGCGAAAAAAGCGACTTTGCATGGCCTACTTGGCACCGTAAAGAATGTCGAGGATGCCTTCGAGCATCACTTCGTTGACGTCGGAAAAGTGAAAGCTACCGTCAGCATTGTATTCAGTCAGCAGTGTTCGATTCAGCAATACCGCCATCGCTGTTCCAGTACCAATTACGTCATTGGCATTACGGTAATGGTATTGCCATGAAGCGTCGTAGCCCACTATCTGGCCCCTGTGACCGAAGACCTGCAGGCCGAGATCTTGCACGACCCCCTGCAGCATGTTGATGTCCTCGCCGAAGGCGCTTCTGACTTCGAACGGCTCGCGCATCAGGGCCTGGGTGGCTGGGCTCAACAATTTTCCTTCCATTACGGCATTCGACCATTTAACCAGATCAGCCGCAGTAGAGATCATCGCCCCGGACCCCATCGTGTATGAAGGATCAGTGTGCGATCGCTCCACGTCCGTGTGCGGGAAACCGAACAGATCGGCAACGAACTCTCCCTGGTTGTCAGCCCAGTTAACATAGCCACGCGCGTAAGTTCCCGTGAGCAGAAGGTCGCCAGGCGACGGCACGATGGTATGCGTCAGACCCAGTGGCAACACGAAGCGGGTACGAATTTCATGCTCCCAGGTATTGCGTGTCACCTTCTCGGCGATTTCCTGCAGCAGCACGTAGTGCGTATTCGAGTAGTTCCATTCTTCGCCCGGTTTATTCACCAGATACGGACGCGCCTCAGTGGCATTGTTTCTTGCAAAGGACCTGTTGACGGAAGCCCCGATATCGACCAACTCGCCGGGGCCGTAGACATAGCCTGGCATGCCGATGTAGCGGACGAACCACAGGTCCGTGATGCCGGGCTGGACATCCATCGTGACGCCGAAAGCACTTTCAAAATCCGGAAATTCATTAGTGAAACTAAAAATGCCCGCAGTATGGTTCAAGAGCATCTTGACAGTGATCACATCGCCACTGGGAAACTTTCCGGGGAAGAATTCATCCAGCTTCTGATCCAGCCTTAGCTTGCCTTCATCCACCAGTTGCATGATCAACATGGCGGTGAAGGATTTCGTGGCACTACCAATTCTGAACTGATGCAGCGGAGTCATCGCTTCGCCCGTCCGGGTGTCTGCCACGCCAGCAGCAGTGTGCCAGATTTCTCCGTTGGGCAGCTCAATCGACAGGCTGACCCCGGGGATGGATTTCTCCTTTAGACGCGTGATCATGTAGCTCTGAATTTCCAGCTTCTGGAAATTCACTAACGCTGCGCTCTCACTGAAGGGGAGCGCTCCGACATTCACGCCTTTTGCGGCCGTGGTAAGCGTGGAGTACTGGCTGCCGAAACCAGCGCTGGTCAGATTCGTGCCTGCCAGTGCTGCGGACACTGACTTTTTCATCACGGATGTCACATGAATACCGTTGATACTGGTGCTGTCGGCGTCCAGTAAGCCCAGCACCTGCAATGAACGCGAGTACGCCGGGTCTTTTTCGCCAAGCGAATACAGCGAAGCATAAGCGGTAGCGGAGGCATTGGCCGAGGTGCTGGCAGAAGTGATGGAAACTGGATTGCCCAGCGCGAGCGCTCCGATACTAAAAGCAACTGTGCGGCCCTCGACGGCGTAGAACCTACCCTGAGAATCGGTCACACCAGCCTTTGTGCCTGACACATAATCAAGCCCAGCGATAGGGACTGAAAGTTTGCCGGGCTTCACTGGCCAGAGGTTCTTCACCTGAAAGCGCGGCGCCGACTCCGTGAACGTAATCAGCGGATCCATCTCCACTGCATAGTAACGACCATCGAGTTTAAGGATCGGAATACTCAATGTGTTGTTGGCAAAATACGCCGCATGATCATGATAGCTATCTGGCGCTCCGGCCGTCCCGATCCGGCGGGAGCTGGTGACTTGCAGAACTTCGGGGGCAGACGAAACCAACGTGAGTTCCACGTTGTACAGAGCTCCTCCGAATGCCAGTTCCGGCAGCACTATGCTGCCATTGGAAAACTCGGGTATTGCCCTGCCGTCGACGGTATCAGCATTGGCGCTTGTGCCGGCCAGAGCTGCCCAAAGTAAAACGAGAACGAAAAATAGCGAACTGGCGCCAATCTGACGCAGTTGCAGCCAGCGGTTTCCAATGAGCAGACGAGTTTTCATGAACATTGCTTCCTGTAACAGTTTTGCATCATAACGTTAGTTAATAAATCAGAAACTTGCTAATCGGTACCGCACTCTTTCCCAGCAAGCCTGCATGGCCTCAGATTCGAACACTCCCGGCGACCATGCTACCTGTACTTCAAGTACGGAATCTACAACATAACACTCCACATGCAGAGGAACATCGACCGGAGATGTTGGCGCCATCGCATTGTCAAATACCTTCCTCGTCAGGCAGAACGGATCGTCCGCATGCTGACTGTTGGCGAACTCGCCAAGAAAATTGAAGCTCATCAACGCGGGCAGTGCGCCACGAGATGCAGGTTCCGCAGCCGCACAGGCGAACACATCCAGCTGCAACGTGCCATCTACCTGCAGAATGCGACTCGCTTGCAGCAGTGCGTCCGGCCCCCTGAATATTTGCGGATCGAGATTGAACAAGCGGGCACGAGTCAACCAGGCGACCTGGCGCGCGAGGTCCAACGTGCCGTCCCGGCCATGGCTCTCGACCAGCAACGGGATCTCATCGTGTGGTAGCAGGTCGCCCAGTTCACTCAGCGCTGCCGCCAACAACAGGTGCTGCAACCTGAATTGGACGTGCTCTGCAGCAGACCTGCGACGCAAGGAGTCGCGCAATCTAGCGAGATCGACAGCGCTGATCTGCAGATTCAGGATGTGCAATTCGCTGTGAACGCCGCAGTTTGGCGCCAACGCATCCATCGTGGCCACAGCTTTGCGGTAAGCGTCGGCCGCTGCTGCCGGCGCCGACTCCAGTTCTGTGGAACGCTCCTCAGCGACTTCATTCAGTACATGCGGAGGTGACAGTCGCGCGACATCCGCGTCATCGTTCAGTAATGCTCGCGTCAGTGTATTGAGGTCGGTAATCAAGATGCGCAGCGAAACCCAGTCTGCAACGAGGTGGTGGAGCGCCAGCACCAGCGATTCGCTGCCGCCTTCGGGTCCTTGCACCAGGACGCAGCGGAACAAGGGCTCTGTTTCCAAAGCAAAGGGACGACAGGCCAGCGCTTCGATTGCCGATTGATCGGCCTGTGTTGTCACTGTAGAACCACGCCGATAACAAACGAGCACCTCATTCATGTCGAGCGTTTCTCGTATTTCCTGCCGCCAACAGCCATCCTGCATGTAAAAGCGTGCACGCAAGGAATCGTGATTTCTTGTCAATACCCCCAGGACCTCTCTGAGCAGGCGCTCTGAACCCGTGGCTGACACTCTGCTCGAGAGTTGCAACTCAGTCACTATGTGAAAGTGCCTGGCCACGTCATTATT
>JBBTKA010000003.1:0-8378 GCA_038059145.1 Pseudomonadota bacterium | reverse complement strand
AATGCGGATTTATTTGCAGGCCGTAAGGTGATTATCACTCCGCTTCCCAGCACCAACCCAGCTGCTTTGTCGGTTGTAACCCAGTTATGGCAGGCACTTGGAGCTCAGGTAAATGAAATGCGTGTGGACACCCACGACGCCGTGCTGGCAGCAACAAGCCATTTGCCGCATTTGCTGGCTTACTCACTGGTCAATACGTTGGCGCATCAGAGTCAGACGGAAGATATTTTTCGCTATGCGGCCGGCGGATTTGCTGGCCTTACGCGCATCGCCTCCAGTGATCCGATTATGTGGCGGGACATATTTCTTGCCAACGGACCTGCAACCGTTGCGGTACTTGACGCCTACGTCCTGGAGCTCAAACGCATGCGCGATGCAATCGTTGCAGGCGATGGCGACTTCTTGCGCCACAGCTTTCAGAGTGCCAAGGATGCTCGTGACAACTTTGTCCACCAACACTTCTCCAATGCAGAAGGGGTTCAAGCAAGTGGGCACTTGAGTCCGATTCTTTCAAGTGCGGCAATTGCGCCAGTCTTGACAATTGACGGGCCGGGAGGCTCTGGCAAGGGCACGGTCAGCAGCAGGGTTGCGCAGATTCTGGGTTGGCACTATCTGGATAGCGGAGCGTTGTATCGATTGCTGGGATTGGCGGCAAGGCGAGCTGGTCTTTCCACTGCAGACGAAGCCGCGCTCATCCCATTGATAGGACGGATGCGCATCAAATTTGGTCCGGAGCAGGGGGCTGTCTGGTTGGATGAAGAGGAAGTCTCCTCAGAGCTCCGTACAGAGTCCAGCGGAGCTGCCGCGTCCGAAGTTGCAGTGCACCCCGCTGTTCGACAGGCATTGCTCAAGTTGCAGCATGATTTCAGGCAAATGCCGGGCCTCGTGGCAGATGGTCGCGATATGGGAACAGTCGTATTTCCGGATGCCACGCTCAAGATATACCTCACAGCCTCAGCGGAGGAGCGCGCAAATAGGCGTTATAACCAGTTGATTGCAAAGGGGATTGATGTTAACCTCTCCGACCTTTTTACGGATATAGCGGCGCGAGATGAGAGGGATTCTTCCCGGGCTGTCTCTCCGCTGCGACCAGCGGATGATGCTGTGCTGATCGATACGACTGAGATCGGCATAGAAGAAGTGGTAGCTTTAGTGCTCGATCTGATTCATAAGCGCTGCGTTTCTGCATAATTGAACCAAACGTTTTTATTGCTCTGTACCCGAATTGCCAGCATCTATCGGGTATAGGGCTTTTAGTAACAGCCCCGTATGAGCTGGAATACGGTTAATCTTGAAATTTACAGGAATAAAGATGAGTGAAAGTTTCGCTGAATTATTTGAACAGAGTTTAAACGACATTGATATGACACCTGGTGCCATTGTAACTGGCGTCATTATCGATATCGATTCGGACTGGGTAACAGTTCATGCAGGTCTGAAATCGGAAGGGGTGATCCCACGCGTTCAGTTCCTTGATGAGAATGGTAATTTCTCATTGTCCATTGGTGATTCAGTGAAAGTTGCACTGGAAACCGTTGAAGATGGTTTCGGTGAGACCCGTCTGTCCAGAGAGAAGGCCAAGCGCGCCGAGTCTTGGATGGATCTGGAAGCAGCGTTCGAGAAAAATGAAGTGGTCATGGGTGTTATCAACGGCAAGGTCAAAGGTGGCTTTACAGTTGATCTGAACAACATTCGTGCCTTCCTGCCAGGTTCATTGGTTGATGTACGCCCAATTCGCGACACAACTCACCTGGAAGGTCAGGAACTGGAATTCAAACTGATCAAACTGGATCAGAAACGCAACAACGTGGTGGTTTCTCGTCGTGCTGTGCTGGAAGCTGTCAGCACCGAAGAGCGAGATGAGCTGCTGGCTGCTCTGCAGGAAGGCATGTCTGTCAAAGGTGTGGTCAAGAACCTCACTGATTACGGTGCTTTCGTGGATCTGGGCGGCGTCGATGGTCTGTTGCACATTACCGATATGTCCTGGAAGCGTATCAAGCATCCAAGTGAAATCGTGAATGTTGGCGACGAAATTCAAGTCAAGATTCTGAAGTACGACCGCGAGCGCAATCGCGTTTCATTGGGTCTGAAGCAGCTTGGCGAAGATCCATGGGTGGCAATCAAAGCTCGTTACCCGGAGAAATCTGTGGTCAAGGCAACAGTGACCAACCTGACCGACTACGGCTGTTTTGCCGAGCTGGAGCAGGGGGTTGAAGGTCTGGTGCACGTCTCTGAAATGGACTGGACAAACAAGAACGTTCACCCATCTAAGGTTGTACAGCTGGGCGATGTGGTTGATGTGATGATCCTGGATATCGACGAAGAAAGACGTCGTATTTCTCTGGGTATCAAGCAGTGCTTCCAGAATCCATGGGATCGTTTTGCTGAGACTTACAAGAAAGGCGACAAGATCAGCGGTAGCATTAAGTCCATCACTGATTTCGGTATCTTCATTGGTCTTGAAGGCAATATCGACGGTCTGGTCCACCTTTCCGACATCTCTTGGGATGAGCCCGGCGAGGAAGCAGTCCGAGCCTACAAGAAAGGCGACGAGATCGAAACTGTCATCCTTTCCATCGACTCCGAGCGTGAGCGTATTTCTCTGGGCATCAAGCAGCTGTCAGATGATCCGTTCGTCAGCTATGTCGGTGAATTTGAAAAGGGCAGCATTGTGAAAGGCGTGGTCTCCGCGGTAGATGCCAAGTCTGCAACTGTGACTCTGACCGAAGGCGTTGAGGGTGTACTGCGTGCTTCTGAAATCAGCAGAGACAAAGTGGAAGATGCCAGAAACGTTCTGAAAGAAGGTGACGAAGTAGAAGTAAAAGTTATCAGTGTTGATCGCAAGAGTAGAGTGCTTGGCCTCTCTATCAAAGCAATCGAGATTGATGACGAGAAGTCAGCCATTCAGGAGCACAAGAGTCAGGAGCCAACATCGGCTGCACCGACCACCATCGGTGATCTGATCAAAGCAGAGATGGACAAGAAGTAATATCTGCGAATGCTTGTTTCAGGTTGTAGTGTTGTTTTGAATGCAGCATATTTTTACAAGGAATAGGCCATGACAAAGTCTGAACTTATTGACAGAATTGCGGGAAAGCAGAGCCAGTTGTCATCGAAAGATGTGGAGCTGTCCGTGAAAGCAATGATCGAATATATGTCTCAGGTATTGTCGGAAGGTGGTCGTATTGAAATCAGAGGGTTCGGTAGTTTTTCATTACACTACCGGATTCCTCGCGTTGGACGTAATCCAAAGACTGGAACACCAGTCGCGTTAACTGGAAAGTACGTGCCCCATTTCAAGCCTGGTAAGGAGCTGCGCGATAGAGTTAATCTCAGCCTGGATACTCATCCCTGACGCAAGAGAGTTGGCTTGCAATTCAAGGAATGGTAAGCAATAGAAACGGCGTACTCGAAAGAGTACAGCCGTTTTTTGCTTTGTGCGGGTACGTTATACATCTTGATTGTATAGAGGGAGTAACAGGCAATATGAGTAAGCTGATGCGACTAATTGCGTGGATTTTTCTGTTTCTGGTATTTCTAGCCAGCATTGCTTTCTCTTTTTTTAATACTGTGCCGGTTCCGCTCTCGTTTGGATTTGTTGTATTGAGCCCTCAGCCTTTGTCGCTGTGGGTTGTGCTGGCTTTTGCAGCAGGCGGGTTGCTCGGTTTGTTTCTTGGTTTCGGGCTTTCTGGAAATTGGCGATCTTCGAAATCTATGCAGAATGCTGCGAATCGATCGGAGAGTTAGGTAATTCCAGTTGTGTCGATGCCTTCTTTTAATTGTTCGCGTAATTTAGGTAACTTTGTGCAACCGGCTGTGAGGTTTTAGCTATGGATCGAAAAAGAATAATCATCGCTTTGGATTATGCTGACTCTGCGACGGCTATTGACCTGTTGGCGCTGCTCGATCCTGCATATTGTCGTGTAAAAATAGGCAAGGAGCTGTTCACTCGGTGTGGCCCTGACTTTGTCAGAAAGGTCATTGCGATGGGATTCGAGGTGTTTCTTGATCTCAAGTTTCATGACATCCCCAACACAGTAGCCAAGGCAGTATCGGCTGCTGCGGACATGGGTGTCTGGATGGTCAATGTGCATGCATCTGGCGGGCGCGACATGATGAACGCTGCCAGAGCGGCAGTTGAGGCTTCGAATAACAGGCCTTTGTTGATTGCGGTGACAGTGCTTACCAGCATGTCTCAAGCGGATCTGGTTGAGACTGGTATCGATGTTGCGCCCATCTTGCAGGTGAACCGACTGGCATCTCTCGCTAGCGAATGCCGTATGGATGGCGTTGTATGCTCCGCAGAGGAGACATCCATGCTCAGGACGAATTTTGGTAAGGATTTTGTGCTGGTGACGCCAGGTATCCGGCCAGCCGGAGATGAGGTGGGTGATCAGAAGCGGGTGGTGACACCAGTGGAGGCTTTTAGTCGAGGTAGTGATTATCTCGTGATTGGTCGACCAATCACTATGTCTGCTAATCCGCGTGAAAAATTGCAGGCGATTTACGCGCAGGTCAGTGGCAGTTTTCCGGATCTTTGCTAGAGTTATTACTGCAGCTGAATCGCTGTGATAGTCCAAATGAACCGGATGTCTTACTTAAAAGGAACTTATCATGAAAAGGATCTTCTGTTTAATCGCTATGGTTGTATCGTTTACTTTGGGCGCTCCAGCCGTGGTGTTTGCGCAACCTGTTGAAAAACCTGCTGAAGTTAGCGATGCCCTCAATAAGGTAGATATCAACACCGCGGATGCCGCTACGTTGGCGTTGGCGCTGGATGGCGTTGGAATGGCAAAGGCGCAGGAGATAGTGGCCTACCGTGAACTAAACGGGGAATTCAAGTCGATTGAAGAGCTCGCGCAGGTTAAAGGTATTGGTGAGGCGACCATTGCAAAAAACCGGGACAGAATAATAATTGCAGTGAAAAAATGAGAGATATCGCTTCGCTGTCTCTTTAGAAACGGGGGGCGCCGATCAGCGCCCCTTGTTTTTTGCTTGAATAAATTTGGATTTCAAGGTTAACAATGTCTGAAGCCTTTCTGGCCGCTCCACTTTTTGTATTATCGACACTTATGGCTGCCGTCGTACTGCGGTTTGCATCACGAGCAAGCTTGATCGCAGTGCCGGTGGATAGAAGTTCGCACATGGCGCCCACACCTGTTGGGGGAGGGCTGGCTATTGTGGCGACCTACCTGGTGGGGCTCTTCTACCTGCGATGGAATGGGTTCCTTCCCGCCTCCGAGTTTTTTGCTCTGGCCGTCAGTCTTGTTGTGGCAATTGTTGGTCTGATAGACGATCGACGGCATGTGGATTTCCGCATGAGATTATTTGTGCAACTTGCCGCTGTCTTTATGGTGATGGCTTTTATCGGAGATATTTCTCAGATTGCCATATCAGGCGTGGTCATTGAGATCCCCGTGATTGTCTGGACTTTATTGGCTCTCAGTTTGTTGTGGATGACAAATCTCTACAATTTCATGGATGGTATTGATGGCTTTGCTGGTATCCAAACTTGCTTCGTGGGGTTCGCTGCAGCAGGTTTGCTGATTGCCGGGCAGGATTACGGACTTGCTTTGCTTTGTCTGTTTCTAGCAGCCGGTGCTGCCGGTTTTCTTGTCTGGAATTGGCCCCCCGCTCGTATTTTCATGGGAGACGTGGGCAGCGGATTCATCGGCTTTACTTTGGGCGTAGTCGCAATTCTCAGCATCAAGCATGAAAGTTTGAATCTGTGGAGCTGGTTGTTGCTGATGGGTTGCTTCCTTGTGGATGCAAGTCTGACTTTGTTGCGTCGAGTGGCTGCTGGCGAGCGATGGTACCAGGCGCATTGCACGCATGCTTTTCAGAATGCTGCCAGAAAGGCGGGCAGTCACCAGCGTGTTACTGTGGGATTACTTTTGATCAATCTCATATGGTTGTTGCCAATCGCTACGCTCACCACAATACACCCTGAATATGGGGTATATTTAGCGATGATTGGATTGATACCCTTGGGAATGCTGGCACTTTGGCTTGGCGCAGGCAGGAATGTCAGCTGATCGATCTCAATTGCATGCGCAGTTTTTATGTATCTGTCGTCACAAGGTTCGGAGTCGGTATGAATTTATATGCAGTGCCATTGTCACGCACAGTGAGACAAATGCTGATGATGCTCGCAGACTCCGTCATGCTGGCATTGGCACTTTGGCTGTCATTTGCGCTGCTTGGGGTTGATTTTTTCAACCGACCTGACAGTGCTTATGGTTTCTTTGTATTGGCTAATATCGCCAGTGTTCTTGTGTTTTTGAGGATTGGTTTATACAGGGCAATCCTATTGTACATGGGCGTGCAGTCTGGTTTTATCGTTCTGCAAGGCGTAACCGTTTCAACAGTTGTCTTGGCGATGACAGCAATATTTTTTGTTTCGTCAGAAAGTTACGATAATTCGATATTCCCCATATATTGGATGATTGCGCTGGTTTTTATCGGAGGAAGCCGATTCGTAGCCAAAGTCGCGCTCCAGAATCTTATTCAAAATTTTCGACCGAAAGAACCTGTCATTATCTACGGGGCGGGTAGTTCTGGCATGCAGTTGGTGGCAGCGCTACAAAATGGCGATCAATACCTGCCTGTGGCATTTGTTGACGACAGTCGAGGGTTGATAGGTAGCACGGTTCACGGCATTCGAGTCTACAGTCCGGGTGCGCTTTTTGAGTTAATCGAGAATTTTTCTGTGAGGCAGATTCTTCTCGCTATTCCGTCGGCGACCCATGCCGAGCGCAAGGAAATTTTGAATCGACTGGAACACCTGCCAGTGCATGTGAAAACTGTGCCCGATCTTTTTGACATGGTGTCCGGAAAGGTTGGAGTAGACGAAGTCAGGGACATAGATATTGAAGACTTGCTTGGCAGAGATATAGTGCCTCCAAATCCAAAACTGATGGGGGCGTGTATCAGTGGATGTTCAGTTCTAGTCACTGGCGCGGCAGGGTCGATTGGCTCCGAGCTCGGCAGGCAGATTCTCCAGTTGCGGCCGGCTAGATTGGTATTGTTGGATAGCTCTGAATATGGGCTTTACACAATTGAAAATGAACTAAGAGAGGAGATGTCGGCCTTCGAGAATGGTAATCAGATGGAGCTGATTGCGCTTCTGGGTAATGTTTGTAATTCATCACTGATGGAGCATGTGATGAGACGGTTTGCTGTCGAGACTGTCTACCATGTTGCTGCATACAAGCAGGTTCCCATGGTTGAGAGCAATATAATCGAAGGGGTTCAGAACAACATTTTTGGTACCTTAATTTCTGCACAGGCAGCAGAGAAGACCGGTGTCAGAAACTTTGTCTTTATCTCAACCGATAAGGCCGTTCGCCCTACCAATTTCATGGGGGCTACCAAGCGGTTTGCAGAGCAAATTCTGCAGGCAATGGCTTACAACAAAAGCTCAACGCGTTTCAGCATGGTTCGTTTTGGAAATGTTTTGGGATCTTCCGGATCGGTAGTGCCGTTGTTTCGTCGCCAGATCAGCATGGGGGGGCCTGTTACGGTTACGCACCCGGAAGTCACGCGCTATTTCATGACTGTACAGGAGGCTGCGCAGCTGGTTATTCAGGCAGGAGCCATGGCCAAAGGAGGGGATGTGTTTGTTCTCGATATGCACGAACCCATTCGCATTGTCGATCTTGCCAAGAAGATGGTGCATTTGATGGGGTACGATGTCAAAGATGAAAACTCCTACAAAGGTGACATCGCAATTGAATATACAGGCCTTCGCCCTGGTGAAAAATTATTCGAAGAGCTGTTGATAGGTGAGTCGGTAACGGGCACGGAACATCCCAAAATAATGCGGGCCGAGGAGGATGCCCTGTCGTTAACTGAACTGGAAGTGCTGACCCATAGATTGCAGGCTGCCTGTAAACGAATGGATTTACATCAGATCAGAGAAACTCTGATGCTGGCCGTGGATGGGTTTGAGCCGAAAGAAGTCGCCAGCGATCCTTTATGGGATCAGATGGGTGCAGAAGTGACTCGGGAGGAGTATGACGCTGAAAAGAAGAAAGCAGAGAGTAAAGTGACGACTCTGTACAAATAACAAAACAGTGTTGAATTTAAGCTCCCCCTCATCAGGTTCATTGCTTGCGCAAGAGTCCGAGTGAGGGGGGGGCGGTCTACTCTCTCTTCATGCTGACAATCACAACATCCTCGAGTGGTACATCCTGCTGACCATTCACGGTGCCAGTTGCCACCGCGGCAATTTGATCGACAACCTCCATCCCTTCGGTCACAGCACCAAAAACGGCGTACCCGAAGCCACGGGGTGTCTCGTCCGTATGGTTAAGGTAGCTGTTGTCGACCAGATTGATGAAGAACTGACTGCTGGCGCTGTCCACTACCTGGGTTCT
>JBBTKA010000002.1:8716-10549 GCA_038059145.1 Pseudomonadota bacterium | reverse complement strand
CCTTGAAGCTGGCGCCCTTGGGAATGACCACGGGCGACTCGAAGCCGTCGTAGTCACCATACTTGTCCGAGACGTATTTGATGAACAGCATAAACAGGACATAGTCTTTGTACTGACTGGCATCCATGCCACCGCGAAGTTCATCGCACGAGGCCCATAGAGAGGAGTAGAGATCGGATTTCTTGATGGCCATGCGTGTTCCTGTTGTTGCTTTGTTCTGGGGTGATGCTGTTGAGCGTCATATTATGGTTCTGGTTGTTATAAGGCTAGAGCTCTTTCCTCCCCAATTAGCGGCAATTTTTCTCATAGACGCCCCCCCGTTTGCCATCCATCACTTCTGCGTTACACTGCACTCACTCCAACAACACAAAGCACCACACCATGCCCCCCTCCAAAACCGCCACGCTCAACCTGCGCATCGACCCGCGCATCAAGGAAGCGGCCCGCATCGCGGCGCTGCAGGACCACCGCTCCATCGCCAATCTGATCGAGGTGCTGATCCGCAAGCACTGCGAGGCCAACGGCATCTCGATTCCCGAACAGCAGTCTCTCTTCGGGCAGGCCGACGATGAATGAGAAGACGCTGCGCGCCCTGATCGAAGCCGGTGCGGTGAAGAAGATCCGCATCATCGGCGATGGCAGCCTTTTCCACGTCGAGGCCGACACGCCCGGCTCAACAGTCACGGCTACCACCGTGGCGGGAGGCGTCAAGACCTGGAGCACGCTGGATGCCTGCGCGAAGTGGGTGCGTTCCCTGGGAATTGGCGCCGCGCAGATCGATATCGCGCGCTGGACGCCGGAGCAGCGGGGGATGAGAATTTGAGATGCCAATCTGGCACATCAGGTGACCATGAAGGTAAATAGAAGCGCTACGTTCATTTTTTAGCGGTGTTCACTAATATTGAACACCGCAATAAAATGAACAATACTATGCAGACCTGACTACCCTCCCCCCAATCGGAGCGACGCAAATTGCAGGAAAGCGAACTATTGCATAAGGCAATCACTGCATTCAAAAGAGAAACCGGGCTAGATCTGCGAGTGCGGCAATCCGGCATTGTGCCGTTTCGAGGCGATGGCGCAGACGCGATTCTCGAACTGGCAAAAAGAGGCACAAAATTTCAGGCGGTAATAAAACAACGCGCTGCGACCCTTAATGTTGGCGCACTGTTGCACCAACTGAGCCTGACAGCAGAGCCAGATGAACGCCTCTTGATTGCGGACTATATCAATCCCCCTTTGTCCGCCAGGCTGAAGGACGCGAACGTCCAATTTATTGATGCCGCTGGAAATGCATTCATATGCAGGCCCCCCCTTTACATCAACATCAAGGGGAATCGGAACAGTGACGAATGGAAACCAGAACGACAAACCCTTGGCGCAGCCTTCAAAGCCACTGGCTTGAAAGTAATATTCGCACTCATTGACGATCCTGAATTGATAAACGCTCCCTACAGGCGAATGGCCAATATCGCTCAAGTGGCATTAGGCAATATCGGGTGGATAATTCGAGACCTGACGACCCTGGGATTTGTAGAGGAAGGTTTGAATACGAAGTTGAAAAAAATCGTCAGGCAAGACGTACTCTTGAAAAGATGGACCGAAGAGTACCCAATGAAACTAAGGCCTAAACTGATTCTAGGAAGATATACAACAGAAAATCCGGATTGGTATGCAGACATCGATCCTGTCGACTATGGTGCCCAGTGGGGAGGAGAGCTGGCTGCAAACAAGCTTACTCACTACCTGACCCCCAAGATGTATGTCGTATACATGGAAAGAGAAAAATTAAATGACTTCTTGCAATCTGCGAAACTGAAGAAAATGAACAAA
>JBBTKA010000002.1:0-8706 GCA_038059145.1 Pseudomonadota bacterium | reverse complement strand
GACCGACATTGATAAGACAGAAATATTGGTGATTGAAAAGTTTTGGAAAGACAGCGAAAAGCATGTCGGGAAAATCACGGTTCCGCCAGCTCTCATTTACGCGGACTTGGTCGAAACGGGCGATACACGCAATCTGGAAGCAGCAGAGAGAATTCTTGAACAATATCTCAATTGAGCTGATCAATCGCTTGCCAATCGGGCTTAGAGAAATCTATCAGAAGATGAATTCTGCAGCGACAGCCACAGACTGCGACTACTTGGTGGTCGGAGCCATGGCACGAGATCTGATTCTTGTACATGGATTTGGCGCCAAAATTGAGCGAGGTACTCGTGATGTCGACTTTGGAATCAACGTCGAGTCATGGAGCGTCTTTTCTTCTCTCAAGCAATATCTGGTCGGTATGGGATTCACTGCTGACAAAAGAGAATTTCAAAAGCTTCACTATCTCGGCAGCGACAATCTGCCATGGGAGATCGATGTGATCCCCTTCGGCTTTGTAGAGAAGGCGGAGTCGCTCATAAGCTGGCCTCCGGAATACAACAAGAATATGTCGGTACTTGGATTTGAGGAGGCCTCAACAAGCAGCATAAAAGTAGTGATTTCCAAAGATCCGGAGATAATCGTCCCAGTCGCTTCTCCTGTAGGGATGTGCCTCCTGAAACTGGTTGCCTGGCTGGATCGACCAGAGGAAAGGCGACCTAAGGACGCAATCGATATAAAATACTTGATCGAGACATTTTCTAAAATTCCAGCTGTCAATGACGAACTCTACGCACAGGGGTACATGGCGAAGCAGGACTTTGATGAGACCAAGGCAAGCGCCATGAAACTTGGTCACGACGTTGGCATGCTGGCATCACATAACACAAAGCAGTATCTCGAGAAGAATCTGTTCTCACGGCAAGAAGTGATCGAATCCTTGGCGCGTGAAATGTCAGGCAAGAAGCAATATGCACTTGCAGAGAGCTATGAGTTCATTCAAATTCTAATTGAAGCCGCAAGGCCCTGACTAAATACTGCAACGAAGAGCCACCGCCCTCATGTTCAAACCAACCCCTACTACCGCCCTGCTACACACCCTCCTCCTGACACTGCCAGCCAGCGCTCTCGCCCAACCCGCCGACATTCCCCGCACGCCCGACGGCAAGCCGGATTTTCAGGGAGTGTGGACCAACGAGACGCAGACTCCGCTGGAACGGCCGGAGGCATTGGGGGACAAGCGCGCCTATACCCCGGAAGAGGCCGCAGAGCTGGTGATGAATACCGCTGCCCGCATTGAGCGCGAGGCGGCACCGATCGACCCTGATCGCGCGCCGCCTGAGAAAGGCGCCCCCATCGGGCTGGAGGCAGACTGGAAATTTCCTGACACCAACGTGGTCACCGTCAACGGTGAGGCCCGCACGTCCCTGATTATCGATCCGCCCAATGGTCGCCTGCCGCCACCTCCGGAAGGTGGCCCGAGGGACTGGCGTTCACAGATGCTGGCACGCCCGGGCGTGGCCGAGTTCGATGGGCCCGAGCTCCGCACCGTGGGGGAGCGCTGCCTGCTGTCCGTGGTGTCTCCCGCCGGGCCGCCCATGGTGCCCATGACCTACAACAGCAATTATCGGATTGTGCAGACACCCGACTATCTGATGATCATGACGGAGATGGTCAATGACGTCCGCATCATCCGCATCGATGATGATCCGCTGCCGGCAGGCATGGTGCGCTGGATGGGCGACTCGGTCGGGCACTGGGAGGGAGACACGCTGGTGGTGACGACCGACAAGATTCATCCACAACAGTCGTTCCGTGGTTCCACGGGCGCGCAGATCACTACGGAATGGTTCAGCCTGGAATCGCCGCAGCAGATCAATTACCGGGTGACGGTGAACGACCCGGAGGGATTCTCGCAATCCTGGACCGCCGAAGTGCCGCTGCGCGCGCTGCCTGCAGGTACCTTGTTGTACGAATATGCCTGCCACGAAGGCAACTATTCCATCATTGGCGCCCTCGGAGGCGCACGAAGACAGGAGCAGGACGCCCACGGCGCGAATGGATCGCCTTGACTATCCACTGACAGCCATGCCATGGTCAAACCTCCACTTGCATCGAACCTGGACGCATTGCTCCAACACTCATGATCATCGACATCCCCACCAGTCTGATTTTTCTAATTTCGATCAACTTCGCGCTGGCTGTGATGATCGCCATGGTCGCTTACGGCCGGGACAAAAGTCTGTTGCTGTGGGGCGCGGCATTTGGCATCGGCGGCGTGGCGTTCAGCATGCTCAGCATGCGGGGGACAATTCCCGACTTCCTCTCGGTTGTGGTCGCCAACACACTCATCGTCTGCACCTATGCGATGTTCACCGAAGGCATCCTGACGTTTCAGAACCGCCGGACCAGACCATGGCTGGTGTGGACACCCGTCCTGGTCATTCTGGTGAGCTTTCCGTTTCTGATGGATGACATCAATGCGCGAGTGGTGTTGCTGGGCGTCGTCAACACGACGCAAAACGGTTTCCTGCTGTATCTGCTGCTGACCAATCCCCTGCCGAGCGCCGGTCGCGGCGATGATATTCTGAAGGTCGCGATGAGCCTCGGCATTGCCGTCGCCCTGCTGCGCCCGAGCGCCATTTTGCTGGGAGAATATCAACTGGAGGGCTTCGACACCGAAGGCCTGGTGCAGACATTGACCTTCCTGCCCATCACCATTCTGCATGTCTGCGTGGCAACCGGCATGCTGTTGATGCAGAAAGAATTCGCGGAATGGCAAACGAAAATGATCGCCAGCCATGACGAGCTCACGGGGCTGCCGAACCGTCGTCACTTCTACGAACATATGCAACAGGCTATTGATGATGGAAAAGTGACGGGAGAATTTGGCGCCGTGATTTTGTTCGATCTGGACAACTTCAAGATCCTCAACGACAGCCACGGGCATTCGGTTGGCGACGCATTGTTGCAACAGGCGGCGACGCGCATCACGCAGGCGCTGGGGACAAGTGGCACGGCGGCACGGCTGGGGGGAGACGAGTTTGTCATCCTGCTGACCAGGCTGGGCCACGAATTCAGCGTTGCAGCTGCCGACGCGCGGGCGGTGGCCGAGTGCATCAGCAAACGTCTGGCGGAACCTTACACGCTCGACAAGCTCGGCGCAGAGCAGCAACTCGTGCAGCAGATCCAGCACCACAGCACGGGCTCTTTCGGCATCAAGGTCTTCAACCCCCTGACAGAACAGCCGGAGCAGATTCTGCATAACGCCGATCAAGCGATGTATGAAGCGAAGCACCTTCTGAAAGGCAGCATTTGTCTGTTTCAGGGCTAAGCGGGATACAATACCCACCCCATTCGCAACACAGAACCAGCCTCACCCATGCAGTTCACCATCAACGACATCAAGGAAATGGCCCCCGGGGCATCATTCAACCGTGGCCTGCAGTATTACCAGCAGGGGCGCGCCAGAATCACGCAGGATATTCCGGAGCGCTCCCGGTTCATCGCCAGCGTCAAGGGTTCGGGTGGCAACACCTATCGCGTGGAGCTGAGTCTGGACCATGGCATGTTGATTGGCGACTGCAGTTGCCCGATCGGCAGCGACTGCAAACACGCGGTGGCGGCCGCGATGCAATGGCTGCAGGAACACCGCGCCGGGACATTGCCCGCTGCTGTCATCAGCGCCCCAAAAAAGCGGGAACCCTCCGCACTGGAAGCCTGGCTGGCCGCATTGCCCGCCGCCCGCGATCAGGCGGACGACAAACTCATCCCCGGCCAGCACTACCTGCTCTACGAACTGACCGTTGTCCGAGGTCAAGTGCAGCTGGTTCTGAAAAAGGCCTATCTGAAGAAAGATGGCAATTGGAGCCAGCACGCCAATTACACACCGGACTACTATTCCCTGCGCTGGGATCAACCGCGCCATCTGCTGCCAATCGACAGCACCATATTACAGTTGTTGCCACGCGTCTCGGGCTACGCAGGGTGTGAGCTGAGCGGCGAGGCCACCGCGCTGGCACTCACGCACATGCTGGACAGTGGACGGCTCCAGGTTGGCGGGCGAACGGTAACGCGGGGAGAGCCTGAGCCGGTACAGTGGCACTGGGAAAAGACCGACCGTCATTTTGTGCTGCAGGCCCGCATCGAGGGTCGCAGCCAATGGCTGACGATTGAAACCACCCCACCATTTTATCTGGACACCGACGCCGCGCAGATCGGTGCACTGCGCACGCCACTCGCCGCTCTGCAGTTCGCTCACCTGCGCAAAATGCCGCCCGTGCCCGTCGACAAAATCTTCGACGTGGCGCTCACGCTCCGAAGAGCATTCACGGCGGATCAACTGAGTGTGCCGGTCGAGGTGCCCGAGATCATTCATGTCAATCAGCCGGTTCCGTGTCTGACGCTGGTGAGCGCACAGGTGTATCCGGATGCGACGTTGCCTGCCGTGCTGCTGCACTACGAATATGCTGACGACGTCTGCCCGCCCACCTATGAGACCGGCAGCGAACCCACGTACGAACCGCGCCAGCGTGATGATAAACATTTTCTGATCGTCAGAGATTTTCACAAGGAGGCGCAGTACATCGGACAGATCCACGACCTGGGGCTCTATTTGTTCGACGATCTGGGGGAACACGCGTACGCATGGGCGCCGGAGCCAGCCGCTCCAGAGCACCTCATTGCATTCTGGCAGCACTTTATTGACACCCGTATTCCAGAACTGGAGAGTCAAGGCTGGAAAGTCCGGACTGCGGATGACTTCAGCCTGAATGTGACCACTGCTGCCTTCAATGTCGCTCTCCAGGATGAACCCAATCATTGGTTCGAACTGGCCCTGACGCTGCCCCTGAGCGATGGTCGCCAGTTGAATACCGCAGACGTCGTGGAGATGTGGTTGAACCGTGGCGCTCCGGCGGAAATGATAGTAGCCGTCGACGACCAATGGTTGAAAGTGGACACCAGTCCCCTGACTACGATCCGCGATCTGCTCACCGAACTTTACGCTCGTAAACAGCTCAACAAGCCCATCCGTCTGGCGGCGTTTCAAGCGGCACAATTGCAGGACATTCCCGATCTGGACGACCGCGCCGCGCCGCTGACCCGCGCGCTGATGGCGCAACTGCAGGATTTCAGCGGCATCGAAACGCTCATCGTGTCGCCAAAGCTGCAGGCAGAGCTGCGTCCTTATCAGCACGAGGGACTCAACTGGCTGGGGTTCTTGCGGCGCTACAGTTTCGGCGGCATCCTGGCCGACGACATGGGACTGGGCAAAACGCTGCAGGCGCTGGCCTTCCTGCAACATCTCAAGGATGCCGGTGAACTGACCCAGCCCGCGCTGATCATTGCCCCGACCAGCCTCACTGGAAACTGGATGCATGAGAGCGCGCGCTTTGCGCCCGAACTCAACATCACGTTGATTCATGGCCCGGAGCGCGCGGCCGCGTTCAAAGACATCAAGAGCAGCGATGTCGTGCTGACCACATATCCACTGTTGCTGCGAGACAGCAAGCAGTACGAGAAACACACCTTCAGCGTCTTGATTCTGGATGAGGCACAAGTCATCAAGAATCCGGCCAACAAAGTGACCCAGCTCGTTCACAAACTGAACAGCCAGATGCGCCTGTGTCTGACCGGCACTCCTCTGGAAAATCATCTCGGGGAACTGTGGTCGCTGATGGATTTTGTTTTGCCGGGACTCCTGGGTGGCCGCAAGACTTTTCAGCAGCAGTTCAGAAATCCGATTGAAAAAAATGGCGATCGAGACCGCCAGCAGGCACTGGCGCGCCGGGTCGCCCCCTTTATGCTCAGACGCACCAAGGGACAGGTCGCCAAAGAGCTGCCCGCCAAGACCGAGATCGTGCAATACGTGGAGTTGCAGGGCAAACAGCGTGCGCTGTACGAAAGCATTCGCGTGAGCATGGAGAAGCGCATTCGCGATCTGGTCGCCAGCCAGGGCATGCAGCGCAGCCACATCCAGTTTCTGGATGCCTTGTTGAAATTGCGGCAGGCCTGCATCGACCCGCGTCTGGTCAAGCTGGAAAAGGCGGCCAGCATCGGCGAACACGCGAAGCTCGATTGGCTCGTTGAGCACTTGCCACAGTTGCTGGAGGAGGGTCGCCACGTCCTGATCTTTTCGCAGTTTACGGAAGTGCTCGCGCTCATCGAGGACGAGTTGCAAGCGCTGAAGATCGAATACGCGAAGCTCACCGGCCAGACTCGCAAGCGGCAGGACGCCATCGACCGCTTTCAGAATGGCGAGGTTTGCGTCTTTCTGATCAGCCTGAAGGCCGGAGGCAGCGGCCTCAACCTGACGGCCGCCGACGTCGTCATCCACATGGACCCCTGGTGGAACCCGGCGGTAGAGAATCAGGCCACCGACCGTGCGCACCGGATTGGTCAGGACAAACCCGTGTTTGTGTACAAGCTGGTCGCCTCCGACACGGTGGAGGAACGTATTCAGCTGATGCAGCAGCAAAAGCAGGCACTGGCCGATGATCTGTTCAACGAGGCTGGCTCGGTCGGGCAGCCTGCGGACAAGGAGACGTTGCTGAGTTTGCTGTCTTAATGGCATGGTATACCGATACAAAAGCTGATTTATTGACTGGTATACCATGCCGGAAGGAAGACGACGTATGGCGAAGCACGCCCTCACGGTAACGGAATAAACTCCGCCTCATCCCCTGCCACCTTCGCGAACCGCCCGTCCGTCCAATCGCGCTTCGCCTGCTCGATGCGCTCCTTGCGGCTCGACACAAAATTCCACTCGATGAAGCGCGGGCCCACGGGAGCGCCGCCGATTATCGCAATGCGCGACTCCTGCGTCGCCGTCACCGAGATGCCGGTTTGATTGGCGAAGATCGTCATCGAATACTCGGGCAATTCCACGTCGCGCGCGCTTAGCGCGCCACTGGCAACATACACGGCGCGCTCTTCCGCCTGCGGCAGCACGAACGTCTGTCCGGCCTGCAGATGCGCCTCGACATACAGCGTCTCGGAGAATGTATGCACGGGCGATGTGGCACCATAGGCGCTGCCCATCATCACTCGCACGGGCACGCCCTCCACTTGCAGTGCGGGGATCGTCGCACTCGGATAGTGATGAAAGGCAGGGGCTACCTCTTCACTCTCCACTGGCAATGCCAGCCACAACTGCAATCCGTGTAACACATGTTCGATGGCCGTGAGCTGCGGACGCTCGCGCTCGGAATGCACGATGCCCCTGCCACACACCATCAGGTTCACATCGCCTGGACGAATGGCTTGCAGGCTGCCCAGTGAATCGCGGTGCAGAATTTCGCCGTCGAAAAGATAGGTGACGGTGGCGATACCGATGTGGGGATGCGGCCGCACATTGATGCCCTGCCCGGCAGGAAATTGCGCAGGCCCCATGTGATCGAAGAATATCCACGGGCCGACCATCCGGCGTCTGAGCGTGGGCAGCAGCCGCCGCACTTTGAAACCACCCAGATCTTTCACGTGTGGCGTCAATATCAGCTCCACGGCGGGGCACTGCGAAGTGACAGCGTCACCCATCTGCTCTGCTTCCTGTGCGAGATTGCTCATGGGGTTGCTGATCGGGTTGCTCATGGATTTTCTCCTGTACGCGCCGGGTCGCGATTCTTTCGGCGCGTCGGTCCGCATTGTCGCACTGTTGCCCTGATGAGACCACGGGGCTGCGCTGCCCACTACAGACTTTCAAAACGCTGCATGCTTTGCCTATCTGCCGCATGTACAGTATTTTAGGGCGAAACAGCTGACCCAGCAGGCCTCCCAATGCACCACAATCCTGATCACTCGTCCGAGTCCCTCAGCATCCGTGACCGCAAATTCATCGCCAGTAAACTGCTGGAATACGGCAACGACGAGTCGGTGCTCGATTTCTCCGAGCTGGACGGCTTTCTGACCGCCCTCGTGTCCAATCCGGAGATGCTGCCGATGAGCGTCTGGTATCCGGCGCTGTGGGGTGGCGAAAAGCGGCAACCTGAGTGGGAGAGTGAGGAGGAACTGGAACGGTTTCTCGATCTGCTGCTGCAGCAGCTGACCGGCATCGCGGCGGTGATGCTAAGGTGGCCCGACGAATTCACCGCGCATTTCAATCAGATTGACATCACGACGGGCCCCGAAGAGGGTCGACTCCTCAGCGCAGAAGAGTGGTGCTTCGGCTATCTGCGCGGTGTGACTGCCGCGGGTGGCTGGCCCGAGCTGCCTGCCCACGCGCAGGAGGCACTCGACTGCATTCGTCTGCACTGCACGGAGGAGCGTTTCGATGAGTGGGAGGCGCTGACGCCGCAGGAGCAGCAGGACTCGATCAAGAAGATCGAGCCTGCCGTGCGCCAACTCTACGCGGCCTGGCGGAGTTGATTCAAGATCAGGACAGCCGGATTACTCCGGCTTGGTGAAGAACATCATGTGCTGCCAGGGCAGGAAGTCGAGCGTCTTCTCCCATTCGAAATTCAGCACGCTCATCTCGCGACGCACCTGACGCTGCGTCATCTTGTGCAGTGTGCGAATCGGCACGTTCGGGTCTTCGGCGCGGTATTCGACGAGAATCAGACGGCCACCAGGCTTGAGTGAATCGTAGATGCTCTGCAGCATCTCGCGTGGATGCGAGAACTCGTGGTAGGCATCCACCAGGAAGGCGACGTCCACAGAGTTGTCGGGCAGATGGGTGTCATCGATCTCGCCCAGCACGCCATTGATATTGTCGAGCCCCTCTTCGCGAC
>JBBTKA010000001.1:0-8003 GCA_038059145.1 Pseudomonadota bacterium | reverse complement strand
TAATCCAGCCGTCGAGCGAGCTAAGCATGCGACGCAGTGGCTCGATCTTGCGCACGCCGCAGCACTCCTCATGACCGTCTTCGTAGAAACTGAACAGACCCTTGCGGCTCACCAGCGCCTGTAGACGTTGCGCGTCCGGTGTGAGGAACTGGATGTCGATGTTGTACAGCTTGCGCACCTGCTCAATGAAGCGCAGGGTTTCGGGGTGCAGGCGGCCGGTGTCGAGACTGAAGACCTTGATGTTCTTGTGCAGTTTCCAGGCCATGACTACCAGAGCCACGTCTTCGGCACCGCTGAAGGAGATGGCGATGTTGGGCACGTCGGCGAGCACCCGGCGGAGTATTTCCTTGGGCTCCATGTCTTGGAAAAGAGTATTTAATTCAACGATATTTTGTGCATTTATCATGTGATGCATCACTTTTTGGTCTGTGTGAAAATTTGCAGAGGTGTCTGCAGATGGCGCGGGCCATTCTCTATGATTTACCCCGGCAGGTAAACCTGCCGTTGCCGCCGCGAAACAGCCGCCTGCCTTGCATAGGACGGCGGATGTGGGTACATTGGCGCCTCTTGAAATTCGGCCACTGGCGAAGGGGAAATGCGTTGGAAGTTGTCTGTCTTGATCTGGAAGGCGTACTGGTACCGGAAATCTGGATTGGATTTGCCGAGCGTACCGGAATTGCGGAATTGCGAGCCACGACGCGCGACATTCCCGACTACGATGTCTTGATGCGCCAGCGCTTGCGCATACTGGCCGAGCACAAACTTGGTCTGAAGGATATTCAGGAGGTCATCGCAGGCATGGCTCCGATGCCGGGTGCCCGTGAATTCATTGACTGGGCGCGTGAGCGTTTCCAGGTCGTCATCCTCTCCGACACCTTTTACGAATTCTCCCAGCCGCTGATGCGTCAGCTTGGCTTCCCGACTTTGTTCTGCCATCGCCTGATCACCGACGACAAGGGCATGGTCGTCGATTACAAGCTGCGTCAGAAAGACCCCAAGCGGCAGTGTGTGAAGGCTTTCCACGAATTGAATTATCGCGTGCTGGCAGCCGGTGATTCCTACAACGACACCACCATGCTGTCTGAGGCCGATGTGGGTGTATTGTTCCGCGCCCCGGCCAACGTGATCGCCGAGTTCCCCCAGTTTGCCTCCGTTGAAGAGTACGACGACCTGCGTCGCGAGTTCATCAAAGGCAGCCCCCGCGACCTGACTTTATAATCATTTTCTGGATTATGAAGTCAGTATAGTGCGTTGATAATATTGTTTATCTTGTCGTAACTCTCCTGATATTCCGCGCTCCAGACGGAGTCGGCCACGATGCCGCCGCCGCCCCAGCAGAGAATATCGGGGGCCTCGCACAACAGCGTGCGGATGGTGATGTTGGTGTCCATGCTGCCATCAAATCCGATATAGCCAATGGCGCCGCAATAGACGGCGCGCCCGTCTGGTTCCAGTTCCTCGATGATCTGCATCGCTCGTCGTTTCGGTGCGCCGGTAATCGAGCCACCGGGGAAACAACTGCGCAGCAGGTCCAGCGGCGAGTGCTGCGCGTCCAGCCTGGCGCTGATGCTGCTGACCAGGTGGTGCACGTTGCTGAAACTGCGCAATTCGAAGAGTTTGTCCACCCGCACCGACCCCGTCTCACAGAGCTTGCCCAGATCATTGCGCAGCAGGTCCACAATCATCAGATTTTCCGCTCTGTCTTTGTCGCTGGCCTGGAGTTCTGCCGCCAGCAGCGAGTCGCGCGCGGCGTCGCTGCTGCGGGGGCGGGTGCCCTTGATGGGTTGCGTCAGCACAGCCCCATCGACGACCGAGATAAAGCGTTCCGGCGAGAAGCTGAGCACGGCGCCCTGTTCGCGCTGGAGATAGGCGGCGAACGGGCTGTGAATGTGCTTGCGCAGCTGCAGGTAGGCGCTCAGTGGGTCGCCCTCATAGCGGGCGCTAAAGCGCTGCGCGAGGTTGACCTGATAGCAGTCACCCGCGTGAATGTAGTCCTGAATCCGGTCGAAGGCGGCCTTGTAGGCTTCGGCGGTGAAATTGGAGACGAAGGGCTGTTCAAGCCTGAACTGCCTCGGCGCGTGGGGGGGTGTCTGTAATGCTTCGTGTACTCGTCGCAAGGTGTCTGCGCTGCAGCCGGGCAGCGCGAACAGCCAGCAGCGCGCGAGCTGGTGATCGACGACCACAGCCCAGCTGTAGATGCCAATCTGCGAACGGCGCTCATAGCCAAAGCAGCCGATCGCGCCACCCTTGAAGGGCAGCGTTGCAAGCGCTTCCCGTGCAACGATTTTGGCGTCTGGCGCGTGCTGACGCAGAGCCTCGGCGACGGCCGCAAACACATCGCCGTCGTATGGCGATTCCGAATCCCCGGCGCGCAGACGGACAGCTCCCGCGTCTTCAAGAATCTCCAAATCGGGCAGTGCGCTGAGGATGTCGTAGCGGACGTGCGGCGCGTTTCCCAGTCCGCTGTCCAGAAACACCAGCCCGGGCAGAGGCGCCAGACATCTCAGCAGGGCAGCGCTGTCGCGGGCATAGGGCAGCTCCTGCAAGAAGTACTTGCTCATGACAGCCTCGTGCGTGACAGAAACGATCTGGGGTTCAAGAGCGCAATCGTCAAGGAAGTAATTCCACTCGCACAGCCACTGACTCAGGCGAATTGGTGGTCGCCAATATCTGAGTCTGTGCCGAAACGGTCGATAATGCCGAGGGATTGTCAGCGACGCTGCTGACGATCTGCCAGGTGTTGAAATCGACCTCCAGCGTGCTGTTGACGACACTGCTTTTGACACCGCTGCTCTCGACACCGCCTAAGGCTGGTTGACGCTGGGTAGCGGCGATAGTGAGGACCGCACGCGACCCTCGCAGTTCGGCACCGATGGCAAGGCTGCTGGCAGTCTGATTGCTTTGTTGGCCGCTGTCCTGACTGAGCACAGCGCCAAGCTCGGTGAAACGTAATCCGGTACGCGGGGTGCTGCTCGCAAGACTGAAGTACGCGAATTCGCCCTCGCTCAGGACAATGCTCTGCACGGAATAGTCGCTTGGATCCTGCGTCGCGACAGTCGTCACGCTGCTGCCATCTGCTCCGGGCGACGACATAGCGGCAGCGGGACGGCCATAGCGGAAATCAACGCTCACGCGCAATTGGCGGCGCGGAACATCGAGTTCGCTGATTAATTCCTGCAGTTCCGTAAGGTTGGAGCGGGTGGTGCTGATCACGAGGTTATTGTCGATCTGGCTGATGGCCCCGCGCTCATCCAGCAGCGGCTCGATCGCCTGCCTGATCGGGGCGGGATCCCGATGCTGCAGGCGCACGATCTCGATCACGGCTCGCTCACCGCTCGGCGTCTGTGCCGCCACGTTCAGGCTCATGGCCGTCGTGAGGGCAGCGGCTATCATCAGTGTCACGCGCGGTTTTGCTGACAGCCACGCGCAGAGGTGGCACCAGGTCACATGAACTCGGCAGGCAAGGGCATTCATTCGTCGTCCTCATCATCTTCCAGATCAGGGAGCAGGCTGCCCTGATTATAGAGTCTTGCGAGCAAGGCGGCACCGTCATCGCCTGCGCGTAGCAGCGACTCACAGATCATTGTCAGGGGCGCACTGACAATGCCGGTTTCACATAATGGTGGCAGCAGCCCGGCCAGACTGGCCGGACAGGCGATGGCGTGGCCATCCACGTAAAGCTCCGCTTTGCCGGCGCGCTCCGTGAATGCAAAGCGTGAGGAGGGATTCTTCACGAGTTGCAGTCCCTCTGCGAGCGCCAGTCGCAGCGTGTCAGGGTCGAGCTGAGTCTCCGCAACCGGCACCAGGTCGGGATATTTTGGTGTCGTCATGTAGCGGCCGAACCAGCGCGAGACCTTGCCGGGGTCCAGCAGGCGTTCCTGCAGCAGGCCGATCAGCTGGTCTGCAACGTGCGCATCGATCTCACCGGTGCGGGACGGCACACGGGGGGCGGTATCGACGTAGCGCTGGTCTTCGCGCAGTTCCTGCATGATCTCGCTGCTCAGGTCGTCAATGATCCCGGCGATGGAGGGGGTGCGGAAGCCAATCGAGTAGGTCATGCTGTCGCCGATGGCAATGCCGTAATGGGCCAGATTGGGCGGCAGATAGAGAATGTCGCCAGGCTCTACAATCCAGTCCTCTTCAGTTTTGAAGTCTGCCAGCAGACGCAATGGCGTGTCCGGGATAAGCGCACTGTTGCTGTCGACGTGGCCGCCGAGCCGCCAGCGTTTCTTGCCCAGGCCCTGAATCAGGAAGACATCGTAGTAGTCGAAATGGGGGCCGACACCGCCGCCGTCGGTCGCATAACTGATCATGATGTCGTCGATGCGCCAACTCGGGATGAAGCGGAAGTCGTCCAGCATTGCTCTGACGCCTTCGTGCCACTGGTCAACAGCCTGAATCAGCAGGCTCCAGTGGGTCTCCGGCAGGCGGCCAAAGTCCTGCTCGGTAAACGGGCCGTTGCGCAAAGTCCACTGTCTGGCGCCATTGGCGGGGTGTGACTGGATCAACCGCGACTCGATGAAGTCTTCGCAGGCGAAACCCGCCAGCTCTTCTGGTGCGACGGGGTCGACAAACGGCTTGCCGTTGCCGCGAATGAGCAGCGGTTTCTTCTGCCAGTAATTGCGCAGGAAATCCTCTTCATCAAAAGTCTCTGGTAATACTTTGAAATTCAAACGATTCCCCATCCTTTTGTAGCGCTGATATTCAGACTTTGCGAGCCTGTTCCGCGGCATTGCCTATGTAGTTCTCCGGGCGCAACTGGCGCAGCAGCGCCTTGCCTTCCTCGGGAATATCCAGGTTTTCTACGAACTCGCTCAGCACCTGCTGATTGATCTTCTGGCCACGGGTCAACGCCTTCAGCTTCTCGTAGGGTTGATCGACATTGAAGCGGCGCATCACCGTCTGGATTGGCTCGGCGAGCACCTCCCAGCTGTCGTCCAGATCGGCCAGCAGCGCGTCTGCATTCACCGACAGTTTGCTCAGCCCCTTGAGCGTGGCGTGGTAGGCGATGACGCTGTGTGCGAAACCGACACCGATGTTGCGCAATACGGTGGAATCGGTGAGGTCACGCTGCCAGCGCGAGATCGGCAGCTTCTCGGCCATGTGCTGCATGACCGCATTGGCGATGCCGAGGTTGCCTTCGGAGTTCTCGAAGTCGATCGGATTGACCTTGTGCGGCATGGTGGAGGAGCCCACTTCGCCAGCGATGGTGCGCTGTTTGAAGTAGCCCAGCGAGATATAACCCCACACGTCGCGATCCAGATCGATCAGGATGGTGTTGAAGCGGCCGATCGCAGAGAACAGCTCGGCGATGTAATCGTGTGGCTCGATCTGGGTGGTGTAGGGATTCCAGGTCAGTCCGAGGCTCTCCACGAACGCCTTGGCATTGGCCTGCCAGTCGATGTCCGGATAAGCCGACAGGTGGGCGTTATAGTTGCCGACGGCACCGTTGATCTTGCCGAGGATCTCGTTGTCGCGGAACTGCGCGAACTGGCGCTCCAGACGGGCAACGACGTTGGCGATCTCCTTGCCGACGGTGGTCGGGGAGGCGGTCTGACCATGGGTTCGCGACAGTTGTGGCTGGTCTGCCTGCGCGTGCGCAAGCGTGCGCAGGGTGTCGATGACCTGCTGCATCAGGGGCAGCATGACCTGATCGCGGCCATCGCGCAGCATGAGCGCGTAGGACAGGTTGTTGATGTCCTCAGAAGTGCAGGCGAAGTGCACGAACTCCATCTGCCGAGCCAGATCCGGGTGGCTCAGCACTTTTTCCTTGAGGAAGTATTCGACCGCCTTGACGTCGTGATTGGTGGTGGCCTCAATGTCCTTGACGCGCTGGGCATCGGCGATCGAAAAATCGCTGATGATGCGCTCCAGTACGGCGTTGCCTGCGGCGCTCAGCGGTGGCGCTTCGCTGATTTGCGGATGCGCGGCCAGCTGTTGCAGCCAGCGGATCTCCACGATCACACGATAGCGGATCAGTGCAAATTCGCTGAAGTAGGCGCTCAGAGAGTCGGCCTTGCTGCGATAACGACCATCGATGGGGGAGATCGCCGTCAGGCTGCTGAAAGGGAGGGATGGCGTCTGGCCTGCTGTCATGAGTCGGTTCCTGCGTATGTCGTTGATGTAGGGGCAATCAAATGGGGGTGATCAAAACGGTCAATGAATGGTCATCAGTTTGCGTCGCACCTGGCTCACGCAATCGCGAATTCGCTTTTTGTAAACAATCAGGTGCCAGCGCCTGCCGCCCAGCTGGTGCCAGAGCAACGAGGAACGAATTCCCGCCAGCAGCAGGGCGCGGATGCTGTCCGCCACACGTGGGTCCTTCAGGAACTCGATGTTGCCTTTCACGTGAATGCGAAAAGTCAGCTTGCTGATGGTGTCCTGATAAAGCGTGGCCAGCGCATTGAGATTGAATTCAGAGAGCGGAGCAGGGGTGATTGACTCTCCGGGATTGACCGCCTCGGCGGAGGTCTGTCCTGATTCGTCGCTGCTGCTCTGTGCGTAGAAGTGGCGAAGAGGCAGTAATGGCAGGCGACGACGGATTTGCGCCTGCATCTCCGGCACCTTCATCAGTTGTTGCTGCAAGACCGTCATGCCCAGCACGTACTTGATCGGCTCCCCATATTCGCGCGCACCGGCGCTGGTCAAGGATTTCTGCAGGAAGTCGAGCCCGCTGACGAAACGGCCGACATCCGGGTACACGTCACTGGTAGTCGCCGGATTCAGTATGAGCAGGGGAGCGATACAGGCGTCAATCTGCTGCTGGTTGGCACGCCCGGTGAAAGCCAGCGCATGGACCAGTTGTGCGCACTGAGCCACCACTGCCAGCGCAATATTGCGGTACTCCCAATCGCTGAAGCGAACTCCCGCGCTAGTGCCGGCGTTATCTCCGGTGTTATCTGTAGTACTGTTCAATGACCGCCCCTCCAAGACACACCTCTCCGTCGTAGAAAACAATTGTCTGCCCCGGTGTCACCGCGCGCTGGGGGGCCGTGAAAGTGACGCGCACTGCTTGCTCTCCATCCTGCTCTCCATCGTGCTCCACGAAACAGGCCTGGTCGGCCTGCCGGTAGCGTATCTTCGCCGTGCAGCTCAGTGGCAGTGTCGGAGGGAGTCGGTTGATCCAGGACACTTGCGTCGCACGTAACGCAGACGAGAACAACCAGGGGTTGTCGTTGCCTTGTGCGACCAGCAGCACGTTGCGCTGCAGATCTTTGCCAACGACATACCACGGTGCTTCACTGTGCTTCTGCAGGCCTCCGATACCGAGGCCCTGGCGCTGACCGTAAGTGTGATACATCAGGCCATGATGTTGACCCACAACTTCGCCGTCCACGGTTTCGATGACACCCGGGGTCGCTGGCAGGTAGCGCTGCAGGAAGTCTTTGAATTTTCGCTCACCGATAAAGCAGATGCCAGTGCTGTCCTTCTTGTCGTGGGTGATGAAACCATGACGCGCCGCAATATCCCGGACCTCAGGCTTTCCCAGCTCGCCAACCGGAAACAGGCTGCGCTCCAGAGCCGCCTCGTTAACTGCGCTCAGGAAATAGCTCTGATCCTTGTTGTTGTCGAGGCCTTTGAGAAGGAGGGTTTGCGCGCCATTCGCAGTCTGTCTGGTTGCTCGCCGTGCATAGTGTCCGGTAGCAATCAGGTCGGCTCCCAGCTCGCTGGCATAGTCCAGGAACGCCTTGAACTTGATCTCACGGTTGCACAGGATATCCGGGTTGGGAGTACGCCCGGCACGATACTCCTGAATGAAATGCTCGAAGACGTTGTCCCAGTATTCTGCAGCGAAGTTGGCGGTGTGCAGGTGGATGCCAAGCGTCTTGCATACCGACTCCGCATCCGCAAGATCGGCCTTGGCGGTGCAATACTCGGTGTCGTCGTCCTCCTCCCAGTTTTTCATGAACAGGCCCTCAACCTGATAGCCCTGTTCGATCAGCAGAAGTGCCGCCACTGAAGAGTCGACGCCACCGGACATACCGACTATGACGCGGGTGGAT